>JAKLFO010000013.1 GCA_022711155.1 Candidatus Bipolaricaulota bacterium | reverse complement strand
AGGAACTGGGGCATGGAGATCGTCCGCACCGAGCTGAAGGAGATCGACCCGCCGAAGGACGTGCAGGAGACGATGAACAAGGTCGTCAAGGCGGAGAACGAGAAAATCGCCGCGCTGGACTTCGCGAACGCGATGGAGCGTCAGGCGGACGGAGAGAAGCGCGCCGAGATCAAGAAAGCGGAAGGCATCAAGCAGGGCAAGATCCTCGCCGCGGAGGGCGAAGCCGAAGCCATCCGCTTGGTCAACGAGGCGGCGAACACCTACTTCGTGGGAAACGCCCAGCTGCTCCGCAAGCTGGAGGCACTCGAGAAGTCGCTCCGCGACAACGCGAAGATCGTGATCCCCGAGGGGACCGATCTCATCAACGTGATCGGCGACCTGGCGGGAGTTACGCCGGTTCCCGTGAAGCGTTCGGGATCCGACGCCAAGCAGAGCTAGAGAGCTGTCTAGAGAACGGCGGCGCCCCTGTGAGGGGGCGCCGCCTCTTTCCGGCGGAGGTGGGTTCGTGGGCGAGCGAGGCGCGATCGGGCGCACGCCGGGCCTTCCCGCGACAGCCGAGTCGCTGGCCCGCGATCTCTCCGGTCTCGGCGTCAAGCGGGGGAGCGTGGTCCTTGTTCACGCGTCGCTCTCCGGCCTCGGCTGGGTGTGCGGCGGCGCTGTCGCCGTCATCCAGGCGCTGGAGACGGCGGTCGGGCCGGCAGGCACGATCGTCATGCCGTCTCACTCCGGCGATCTCACCGACCCGCGCGAGTGGGAATGCCCGCCGGTTCCCGAGGCATGGCAGGCGCACATCCGTGCCTCGATGCCGGCATTCGACCCTTTGCGCACCCCGACGCGCGGCCTCGGTGTCGTTGCCGAGACGTTCCGCACGTGGCCCGGCACCGTGCGCAGCTCCCACCCGCACGTCTCGTTCGCCGCGCGCGGACCCCACGCGCACGCGATCTGCGACGGCCACTCCCTCGACTTCGGGCTCGGCGAGGACTCGCCGCTTGCCCGGATCTACGATCTCGAGGGATGGGTGTTGCTGCTCGCCGTGGGGCACGGCTCGAACACGTCGCTACACCTCGCCGAGTACCGCGCAGACTGGCCGGGGAAGAGGGAGACTGCGAATGGCGCGCCCGTCCTCGCGCAGGGCGAGCGAGTGTGGGCGCGGACCCGCGATCTCCATCTCTCGAGCGACGACTTCCCGGCGCTGGGAGCCTCATTCGATCGAGCGACTGGCCTAGTCCGGTCCGGCCCTGTCGGGGCGGGGCGAGGGCTCCTGATGTCGCAGCGGGCGCTCGTCGACTTCGCTGCTGCCTGGATGACCGCGCGGCGCGGACAACCGGCGCCGGTACTTCCGCCCGTGGTTCGCCGCGCACGTCGCGAGGATCACGCGGAGTGGTTGCGCCTGCGCGGGAGCCTGTGGCCGAACTCCGACAAGGCCGAGCTCGAGCGCGAGCTCGCCGAGATCTGCGCGGACCCACGCGCGGCGACGTTCGTTGCGGAGACGAGGGAAGGGTGCCTGTGCGGCCTGATGGAAGTCGCGCTGCGCGACGAGGCGGAAGGGTGCTCGAGTCACCCCGTGGGCTACATCGAGGGTTGGTATGTCGATCCGGCCTGGAGGCGACGCGGGGTCGGCCTGCGGCTCGTCGAGGCGGGAGAGGCGTGGGCGCGCGAGCGCGGCTGCAGCGAGATGGGATCCGACACGAACCCCGAGTACCCGGCGAGCCCTTCGGCACACGCTGCCGCGGGCTACGAGCCGGCTGGCACGACGTTGCACTTCCGCAAGACGCTTCGTCGAAGCGCCTGAACCAGTCCGGCGACGCCAGCTCGCGGCCCGCCAGCTCCGCGGATTCCCGGTATGATCCTTCGGGGCGCGAGAACAGCGTGGGACCGGATTGCAGGTCCGCGTGGAGTCGAAAGGAAGAGCCATGTACAAACGCTGTGTAGCGCTCGTCATCCTTGGTGCGTCGCTCGCGTTCCTAGGTGCCGGAGCTGACTTACCTCCCTACGTTCCTTCCTGGACCCCGCCGGATCTGGACGCCGTTCGGACGCGGCTCGATGGTCTGTCATGGAGCGACTTCGTCGAGACGTCGTACCGCCTCTATCTCCAACGTTTTCCTGAGGCCATCACGCGCATGGGGATGGCGGCCGACCTTGGCGTGCGGGACGATCGGCTGAACGACTACTCCGATGCGTACGTGCGGGAGACGATGGAGATCGAGTCCGAGATTCTCGCCCGGCTGCGCGCCTACGACCGGTCGGCTCTCTCCCTATCCGACCAGCGTGTCTACGACGCCTGCGCCTGGTACTGGGACGATCTCGTGCGCGCCCACCCGTTCCTCTATTACGACTATCCGGTCAGCCACCTGTTCGTGACGAGCGCAGACCAGCTCACGCAAGAGCTCCTGCTTGAGATCCATCCGCTCTCCAGCGCCGCCGATGCCGAGAACTACGTCTTGCGGCTCGAGCAGCTTGGCGCGCAACTCGACGGGATCATCGACGCGCTGGATCGGCGTGCCGCAGCGGGAGTCGTCGTGCCGCATCGGAGTCTCGACTGGGCGTTGCCCGGCGTGCGGCAGATGGCGGCCGTCGCGCCAGCGGACTGCCCGTACCTCGTCCGGTTGCAGTCTGCCTTGCCGGAGCTGTCCGATCTCGAGCCGGGAGACGCTGACGCACTCGTTCGCCGGGCCGGGGCGGCCGCCGCCAACGTGATCGTCCCGGCATACCGGCGTCTCGCAGCGCACCTTGCGGCGTTGCGCGCGAGCGCGCCGGACATGGGGATTGGGCGAGTCGCGGGCGGCGCGGAGTACTACGACTACCTCCTGCGCCACTTCACCGGACTCGACTTGAGTGCGGCGGACGTTCACGAGATGGGACTTCGAGAAGTTGCTAGGGTCCAGGCGGAAGTTCGGGCCGCCGCAACTGCGCTCGGCTACCCCGCAGAGGGTCTGCCGATCGCCGAGTTGTTCTCCCGCGCTTCGTCCGACGGCGGCTACCTCGCGGATGCGGACATCTTGGCGGAGTACGACCGACTGATCGCGGCGGCGAAGGTGGACTCCCTCGAGTTTCTGTCAGTCCTGCCGGCCACGGACGTCGTCGTGGAGCAGGATCCGTACGGCGGGTTCTACCGCTCCGCTCCGCGCGACGGGTCGCGCCCGGCTGCGTTCGGTGCACAGACGGCCGGCACGCTTCCTCGGTTCACCATGCCGACCTTGGCCTACCACGAGACGATTCCCGGACACCACGTCCAGATCGCCCTGGCTCAGGAGATGGACCTTCCCCTCGTGCTCCGCGAGACGACCTTCTTGGGCTTCACGGAGGGGTGGGCGCTCTACGCCGAACGCCTGGCGTGGGAACACGGCTGGTATGCGAACGACGCCTACGGGAACCTCGGCCGACTGCAGTTCGAACTCATGCGCGCGGCGCGCATGGTCGTTGACACAGGGCTCCACGCGCTGGGCTGGACGTATGCAGAGGCGATGGACTACTACCAGAAAGCCACGGGTCGGTCGATGCAGTTGGCTCAGTCTGACGTCTACCGCTACGCCGTCTGGCCTGGACAGGCCGTGTCGTACGGGGTTGGCTTTGCCGTTCTGCTGGACCTGCGTGCTCGTGCCGAAGAAGCGCTCGGCGGCGCGTTCGATCTCACGGCATTTCACGACATGCTTCTCGCCGGGGGAAACGTTCCGTTGGGCATGGTCGTAGCGTGGGTCGACGCGTATGTCGCGGACGTCTCCGGGTCGTTGGACGCGGAGGCTTCGATGCCCTAACATCGGCGCTCGAATCTCGGGCCAGTTGGCAATCGGGGGATGCCGCGGGAACGGATCGGCTGGAGGTGTCCGTCGGTGTCCCAAGAGAGCGCGAGTCGGAGCAGGTCGTCTTGCGGTCACAGGTTCATCCTCGCAAAGGCCGGACGGCTGCGTACGGTGTTCTTTGCCCTCTTCGCTCTCGGTTCGCTCTTCCTCCCCTCGTGCGGCCCATCGACGGCCTCGTTCCCGAGCACCCCGTCCTTGGCGCAGGTCGAAGAGAGGCTCGAAGGCCTTTCATTCCCCCAGTTCGTGGACGCGGCGTACAACCTCTACGTTCTCCGCTACCCACAGACCGCCATGGCTCTCGGCGTGGCCCAGAACCTGGGCATCCGCAGTCGCCGACTCGACAGCTTTGCGCCCGGCTACGAAGACCAGACCGCCGCGATCCAGGCGGCCATCCTCGGGCGACTGCGCGAGTTCCGCAGGGCGTCGCTCTCGTCCGACGAGAAGGTGGCCTACGACGTGTGCGAGTGGATGTGGGCTGGCGGCGCGGCCCGTGACGCGCTACCGCAGTTCCGCTACGCGATCTTCCCCGGCGAAACCTCGCCCGACGTCGCCCTCGCCGCGTTCTTCGCGCAGTTCCGGATTGAGAGTGAAGTGGACGCTGACGACTACATCGCGTGTCTGCATGAAGTGCCGCGCCAGGCCGACCAGCTGCGATCGCAAATCGAGGCCGAGGCCGAGGCTGGGACCTTCCTGCCCTACGGCGCGCTCCAGCTCGCCGTGCTCCAGCTGGACGAGCTGCGGGCGCTCATGACGTCGCAGAAGTCTGAGTGGTTGCCCCCTCGGTACGTGGGCACGAACCACCCGCTGTTCATCCCTCTGCGCGACGCGCTGCCGCGGATCGAGTCGATGCCGCGGGACGAGAGGTCGAAGAAGGTCGTCGCGGTGGGCAAGTACGTCGCGTCCAGCATCATGCCGGCGTTGGAGCGCCTCTACCAGTCAGCGGCGACGATTCTGAAGGTCGGGACGCCGACCACCCCGGGTTGGGGTGAGGCCTCTGGAGGCCGGTCGGCGTACGCCGTGCTCATGCGGGGAGAGACCGGAGCGGACGTGGTTCCGGCGGAGATCCGCCGGCGCGCGAGCGCGGCGATGCAGAGCCTGCGCGCGGAGATTGCCGACCTCGCGCCCCGCCTCGGACTGGCTCCTTCCGCCACGTTGCCTGAGATCTGGGAGGTCGTCCAGGCGCGGCTGGCGGACGACGTCGCGCGATGTGGCCTCGCGGACGGCGAGGAGGCGGCCGTCCTCACCCGCGCCTGGCAGACGATGTTCAGGACGTCCTCTCTGTCCCAAGGTGGCGCGGGAGAGGACGCGCCGGGAAGCCTCCTTCTGTCCTCGGAGGCCGTGCCGTGGGCGTGCGGCGCTCCGGATCCCTTCGCCGGCTTCCTCAACGGCTTCCGCCTCTACCTTCTCGATCAGTTGGGGCGCTCAGCGGTCACAGACTGTCCGGCGCTCGCGTTGTACGCCCGCCTCTCTCTCTACGAGGCCGCTGCCGAAGCCGTGCTCGACACGGGAATCCACGCCTTGGGATGGAGCCAGCAGGACGCGCAACGCGAATACGCCGGGATGGTCGAGGCCATGGGGTCGGTGACCCGCGTGTCCTGGGGACACTGGCGTGCCCGGCTTGAGACGTACGAGATCACGGAGAGCGTCGCGTTCGCGGACGTCGCCATCGCCTCCGGCACGCCCGGGCGCGCGGCGGCGCCCTTTGCCGTCTGGAGCGAGATCGTGCGGATGCGAGACGAGGCGAAGTCCAGCTCTGCTTGGAACGAGCCCGCCTTCCGCGAGGTCCTCGTTCGGTACGGGGCCTTGCCGATCGCTGTCGCCGAGAAGCTGGTCGACGCCGCGTTTCCGGGCTGAGGGACGCCTACCCCTCTGCGTCGACGTGCCGCCGCCACAGGGACATCGCGCGCTCGCGCGGGGCGACGACGTCGACGCCGAGTGCGGCAAAGAACGGGTTCGTGTTTGCGAGGTCGCGCACGAGGAGCTCGAGGGCGTCGTTGTTGTACCGCGGGTCGACAGCCTGGGGAAAGTCGATGATCGTGACCGCGCCGTTCCAGAAGAGCATGTTGTACGGCGACAGGTCCGCGTGAACTCGGTGCTGGGCGAGGAAGAGGTCCACGTTCTCGAGGATCCGCTGGTAGACCCGCGTCGCCTCATCCGTCGAGAGGGGCACGCCGACCAAGACCGGCGCGGGATGCTCGGCATCGCCGACGTACTCCATGAGGATGACGGGCCCGACGCGCTCGATGGGACAGGGAACGTCGCAGCCTGCGGCATGCAGTTTCTCGAGAGTTCTCATCTCGTGGCCGATCCAGGCGCTGAACTTGTGTGCGCGGCCGTGTTGGGTCTTCTTTCCCAGGGCGCGGAGAACGCGCGCGTCGGGCCGGGCGCCGCGGTCGCGGCCCTGCTGGTAGACGCCATCACGCTTGAAGCTCCTCGTCTCGAGGGGGCGGTACACCTTTGCCGCGACGAGTTCCCGGCCGAGGGAAGGATGGGCTCGACAGCAATACACGACCGCTTCCTTCCCGCTCTTGATGGGACGGATGACCTCGAGGAGGAGCCGGTCCTCGATGAGGGGGGCAAGGTGCTCGAGGAGCTCTTCCTCGACCGTCTTCTCTACCGGAGCGGCGACCTTCGCCGGAGCGTTCTTCCGGGGCGCTCGATGGTGCTCCTCAGGTTCGTCGTAGTAGCGGATGACGCCTCCTTGCCTGCGGCCTTCGGTTCGCCGCGCCGCGAGTATACCCGTCCCGGCGCGGGAACCTCCCCCCCGCTGGCGCGGTAAGATACGGCGAGAGACAAGAAAGGGAGAACCATGAAGAGGACGCTTGCGCTGTCGGCCCTGTTGCTCGTCGTCGCGGCTCTGGGAGCCGCTGCGGCCCCGCGGATCACCGTGGATTCCGCGAGGTATGTCTACCCCGACACGGTCTCCGGGATCGCGGTGACCCATACGTTCGTGTTGTCGAACGTTGGAGACCAAGACCTCTGGATCAGCGGGGTCGACGCAGCGTGTCATTGCACGACGGCCGCCCTGTCGTCGAATCTCGTCCCTCCGGGGCAGTCGGTTGCGCTCCCGGTCGTGTTCGACACGACCGAGTTCATCGGGGAGCAGGACCGCAAGCTCGAGGTCTTGTCGAACGATCCGGCGACGCCGCGACTGGAGTTGCACATCGCGGGCCGCGTGCTGCGGCGCGCCACGTACCAGAAGCCCGCTGGCGCGTACCTCGGCGAGGCCTTCGTCCTCCTCGACGTGCGTGACGCGTCTTCGTTCGCCGCCGGGCACCTCATCGGCGCGATGAACGTTCCGGCGGCCCAGGCTTCCTCAGTCGCCGCGACTCTGCCGCCCTCCGTGCTGTACTGGTGCTACGACCAGGACGAGACGCTCCTTCAGAGTGCGGCGTCGGCGCTCCGTGCGGGCGGCCTCGCCTCGGTGAACCTCATCGATGGCGGCCTCTCCTACTTCGCCACGCGACAGCCGTGGAACTCGCTCCTCGTTGCCGGAGCGGACAGCTCGTGGGGTCGTTTCCTCGACGTCTCCGGCGCACGGACGAACTGGTCGAGCAGCATGTCGGGCACACGCAACATTTCGAACGTGCACTACTTCGTGACGATCGACCTGCGCTCGACGGCCGCGTTCGCAGCCGGCCACTTGGTCGGCGCGATGAACCTGGCCGAGGCGTCCGCGAGCGCTTTCGTCAGTGGGCTGCCGAACGACGTGCCCGTCCTCCTCTACTCGGATGACGGAGCAGCGAGTGACCGCGTGGCCGACGCCGTGTCGCGCGTCCACAGCCAGACGACGAGCCTGCTCGGCGGATTCGTCGAGTGGCAGCGCCAGTACGGGAACCTGTTCGTCGTGGCGTCGATCGGCTACTAGCTGCCCGGGAGCAAGCCGACGGCGGAGTCCAGGCGCCGCGGGTTGGCTCTTGTCCTCAGGAGGCGAGCGTCGCGTGCGCTCTCTTGAGCCACTCGATGATATCAATCCCTTGAGGACAAGCCTCCTCGCACGCTCCGCAGGCGACGCAGCGGTCGGCGCGCTCCTCCGGCTTCATGAACCGCTCGTAGGAGAGCCGCGATCGCTCGACGTCGTCGTACGCCGACCCGTCGTTGAAGAGGGCGAACACGCGCGAGATCGCGACGCCCTGGGGGCACGGCATGCAATAGCGGCAACCTGTACAGGGGATGGGGGCGAGGGATCGGTAGGCGTCGCGCACTCGGTCGACGAGGCGCAACTCATCCTCATGCAGAGATCCCACGCCCGAGCGGTCGGCGCTTGCGAGGTTCTCCTCAACGTGGCTCATCGCGGACATTCCCGAGAGGACCAGCGAGACGTCGGGATCGTTCCACACCCACTGGAGGGCCCACTCCGCTTGCGATCGCTTCGTCGCCGCACTGCTCCAGAGCGCTGCGACCTCGCGCGGGGCGGGACGCGTGAGCGAGCCGCCGCGTAGGGGCTCCATCACGACGACGCCGAGCCCACGGGAGGCCGCGTAACGGAGCCCATCCGTGCCAGCCTGGAAGCAGGTGTCCATGAAGTTGTACTGGATCTGACAGAAGGTCCAGCTGTACGTGTTGACGATCTTGCGGAACGTGTCGAGGTCGTCGTGGAAGGAGAAGCCGAGATGGCCGATTCGCCCGTCCGCCAGGGCGCCTTCCGCCCAATCCAGGACCCCAAGGTCGTAGAGCTTGGGCCACTGCACGCGGTTGAGCCCGTGGAGGAGGTAGAAGTCAACCCGCTCGGTGTCGAGACGGCGCCGCTGTTCGTCGAAGAAGCGATCGAAGTCATCACGCGTCGCCACGAGCCACGACGGCATCTTCGTGGCAACTCGGACACGCCGTCTATACCCGTCGCGCAGGGCGCGCCCGAGGAGTCGCTCGGACTCTCCGCCGTGGTACGGCCACGCGGTGTCGACGTAGTTGACGCCGCCGTCGATGGCCGCCCGCACCATCCGCGTCGCGAGGTCCTGGTCGATCTTGGCGTGGTCGCCGTCGAGCACGGGGAGCCTCATCGCCCCGAAGCCGAGCGCCGAGGGTTGCCACGTGGTTCGCCCGAAGGTTCGGTACTGCATGTCAACCTCCTCGGCCATGGTCGGCGAGCGGGGCGGCTCGATCAAGCGAAGGCGCCCCGGCTGACCCGGGGCGTCTGGAACGCTTCCGCGGAGCGCTAGAGCGGCCGAATCGGCTCGCAGATGTCAACGATCCACTTCTTCTCCGGGTGCGTGTCGGGATCGTTGAGGTACATCTCGTAGCACATCCGGTCGTCGGGCTGGTAGCCGCTCGTGGGCATCCACTCCATCAGCTTGTCCCACGCCTCGCCGAACTGCGTCACGTCCATCTCGACGTGTGCGACGGCGAATAGCCCTCCTGGCACTCTCATCGCGCCGACGTCGCCGTTCACCTTCGTTCCGGGGGGTACGGTCAAGCACGCGTCGGAACGCAGTTTCGAGGGGTCGGTGACCTCTGGGCTGTCGTGGTACACGGCGAGGGACTTCGTCTCCGGAAACCGGATGAGCCCTCGCGGTCCGGCCCACTGAAACAGGCGTTCGAACGCCTCCCCGACCTTGTTGTATGCGCCGACGTGACGAATGTAGACGACGTTCCACTCCGGCAGGTTCTTCACTTCCACGCTGAACTTCATGACGGACCTCCTCAAGGGTGTAGTAGCCGGAGTGTAGGACGCAGCGGGCGACGGGTCTTCTTGGATCTTGCTCTCCGCTTGCCCCTCCTTGCTCTTCACTTGCCGGATCCTGCGCGCGGCGTCTCGGCCGCCCCGCCGGAACTCGGTTGCGCTCATCCCGAACGCGTTACGGAACTCGCGCGCGAACGCCGAGGACGAGGAGTACCCGCACTGCACGGCGATCTCGGAGATCGAGGCTTTCGGGTTGTTGAGCAGGCGGCTCGCCGCAGCGGCTGCGCGCACGCGACGAATGAAATCGTTGAGCGTCTCGCCGACGACCGACCTGAACACGCGATGAAAGTGGAAGGGCGAGAAGCTTGCCACGCGGGCCAGGGTCTCAAGCCGCAAGTCGCCGGCCAGGTTCGCCCGGACGTAGTCCATGACGCGGTTGATCCGCCCTACATACTCGCGGCGGCGCAGCTCCTCCTGGTCGATCACGCCGCCCCCTACGTCCGGCTCCACAGGCCGAGCCGGTTGCCGACGTTATCCAGGAACAGGGCGAAGTAGCCGAACTCGTCCGAGATCTTCGTCTTCGGCGTGAGAGTTCGTCCTCCCGCCGCGCCGATTTGCGAGAGCGTCTCGTCGATGTCCGACACCTCGAGGTGCAGGACGGGCCCCGACGCAGCGGGCTTGTCCCCGCGCGGGTCGGCCGAGATCCCGCCGCCCTGTCCGTCTGGCGTGGTGAACATCGCGTACGTCTCCCAGCCCGGAACGATGTCGAACCGCCAACCGAAGAGGCTCTCGTAGAACCGCCGCGTGGCCGCGAGGTCCGTTGTTGGGAACTCGATGTGGGCGATGCTGCCGTGCGCCATGCATGCCTCCTATGTCGTCCCGGGCGGGCGTCGCCCCTAGAAAGCGAACAACGCCCGGTCGCCGAACTGCGCCGTCCACCCCACGAGCCCGCCTGTCAGATGGTGAACGTTCGCCAGGCCGGCCTCGATGAGCAGTCGCCCCGCCGGGAGGCCGTCCTCGTCGGTGTTTCCGTAGACAACGATCGGTATGTCGCGCGGGAAGAGAGCCACCCACGTGGCGAGATTCTCCTCCAGACTCGTGACGGGGACGTTCATCGCTCCCAACAGGTGCCCGGCGGCATAGTCTTCGGCGGGCCGCACGTCGATCAAGAGGAAGTACACCAGTTTCAGATCGGTCGCGGAGATCTCCGGCACGGGGAGAGGCGCGTCGCTGATTGTGACGTCGATGCGCAAGACGAGCGATGGGCTGACGGGGTCGTTCGACGAGACGGTGATCGTCCGGGAGACCGTCCCGTAGAAGCCCGCGGTGTTCACCGTAGCATCCAAAGCAACCGACTCGCCGGGCGCGAGGTCCCGCTTGGCCAGGGCGGTTGTCGTGCAACCGCACGACGTCCGCACGCTGGAGATTGTCAGAGTCTGGTCGCCAGCGTTGGTGAGCGCAAAGGAGTGGACCACGGGTGAACCCGGCGCGACCGTGACCGCATAGACGAGTTCGTCTGCAACAATCGTGGGCGCCCCGAGAACAGCGGTTCCGAGCAGGCCCCATAGGGCAAGTGCGAACGCGAGTTTCTTCATCCATGACCTCCGCTCTACTTCCTGCATGACGCAGGACGTACACTCGACAGAGCCAAGAGTGTAGCAGAGGGATCTCTGAGGTTTCGACGAGGAATCATCGGGGTGGCGCGTCTCTCGCGCCGGGCTCTTCAAGCCGAGAAAGCCCGCGCGTCCCTCGATCGGCAAGGGGATGGCATGGAATCGGCCACGGGAGGGGGGAAGTCCGGCGGTGCGAGCAACGGGTGCCTCCCCTCTCCACAGGCCTCTCTCCGAGGCGCTGCCTGCTCAGGCGATGCCTGGAGGCCTCGGTCTGTCACGAGGCGCACGGAGTCTCTTCGGCCTCCGTCTCGGAGGCGTTTCCTGGTTGTGAGGAAGATGTGTGGGGCCCGGGCTCACGGGGAGGAGGAGGCGGCCGCGGCGCGCGAAGCCAGCGCGGCCTTGATGGCGTCGCAGTTCTTCGCGCGGTAGTAGTAGCTTCGCGCCCCGGTGACAAGGAGGCCGTCCGTGACCGGCGGGTGGTCGTGCCCGACGAAGAGCCCGCCCGCCTGTTCAATGGCCTGGCGATCCGCCTCGTGTCCGACGATCCGCTTGCCGCGAATCACGTCCGCGACGGCCAGGACGCGTACCCCGTGGCACCAGGCGCTGACGACCAGCCCGGCGGCCGTCGCGTCGCGCAACAGGCGGATCACATCTGGCGACTCGCACAGACCGCGGTGGCTCGGGGCAGGCAGGACGGAGACCGCGTCGTAGTCCCGCGCCTCCCCCAGCTCGTCGACGGTGCAGTCCATCTCTAGCGGAACCTCGCCGCGTCCCGCGGCGTACGCGCAGGGGCGGATCACGCGCTGCGCTCCCGCCACCGTGACGTCCCACCCGTAGCGGCGGAACTTCTCGAGGATCGACAGCTTGTTCTCATTGGACGTGCAGTTCGCGCCCACCATGTCCCCGACGAGGAGGAGAATCCTCGCGCCCGTCCGGGAGTCCTTGCTTTTCGGCATATTGCGTCTCCTTCCGACGACCGGCGCAGCATGGGGCGCGGCCGTCTCGGGCGCGTCACGCTTCTGGCGGCGCGCCATTCCAGACGGCGGTACCATCTCCGCGGCTTGGCACGAGCTGGGGGTGGATAGGCTGTGGCGCTGATCGCCGTTCGGGATCTTGAGAAGACCTACGCCTCGCACACCCTGTTCGAGGGCCTGTCGATCGCCTTCCATCCCGGAGAACGGGTTGGGCTCATCGGCCCCAACGGAGCGGGGAAGTCGACGCTCCTGCGGATCCTTGCCGGCCTGGAGTCGGCGGACGCCGGAGTCATCGAGTGCGCGAAGGGGGCTCAGATCGGCTACCTTCCCCAACTCGACGTTTTCGCCGACGGCGTCACCGCCGAAGAGGCGCTGTCGCGTGCCATCGTCGACGTGCCGATGGAGGAGTTCGAGCGCCCCGTACGCGTGCGCAAGATGCTGCGCCGTCTCGGCTTCGAAGCAGGCGACGTGCCGGCCTCGAAGCTCTCGGGCGGCTGGCGGAAGCGGCTTGCCATCGGCTGCCAGCTCGTCCGCAGCCCGGATCTTCTCCTCATGGACGAGCCGACGAACCACCTCGATATCGAGGGCATCGACTGGCTCGAAACGTTCCTCGAGCGCGAGGACCTCGCGTTCCTCGTGACGACCCACGACCGGTACTTCCTCGAGCGCGTGGCGGACCGAATTGTCGAGATCAACTCGCGCTACGCCGGCGGGTACCTGTCGAGCAAGGGGCACTACAGCGACTTCCTCGAGCGACGCGAAGCGTTCCTCCAGGCCGAAGACGTCGAGCGGCGCGCGCTGGCGAACGCCGTCCGGCGTGAGGTGGACTGGCTTCGTCGAGGTCCGTCGGCGCGGGGCACCAAGGCGCAGGCGCGCATCGAGGAGGCGCACGACAAGATCGCGCAGCTGGCGGACGCCGAGCGCCGAAGCCGCGCGGCGAGCGGCCTCGAGATCGACTTCGCCGCGAGCGGGCGAAAGACGAACGACCTGATCACGGCGAAGGGGATCGAGAAGACGCTCGGCGGCCGGTGCCTGTTTCGCGACCTCACGCTGCACGTGCGCCGCGGCGATCGCCTCGGGATCGCCGGAAACAACGCGAGCGGCAAGACGACGCTCTTGAAGACGCTCGCCCGGCTGGCGCCGCCCGACGCGGGGCAAGTGAAACACGCGTCGGAGCTTCGGTTCGCTCTGTTCGACCAGCAGCGCGAGCAGCTCGACATGACGCAGACGTTGCGGCGCGCCCTGTGTCCGAGCGGCGACACCGTATCGTACCTCGGGCGCGCGACCCACATCGTCCCGTGGGCCAAGCGATTCGGGTTCCATCCAGAGCAGCTTGACTTGCGCGTCGGGAACCTGTCCGGCGGCGAGCAGGCGCGCGTCTTGATGGCGCTCATGATTCGGGAGCCCGTGGATGTCCTCCTGCTCGACGAGCCGACGAACGACCTCGATCTCTCGTCCGTCGAGCTGCTCGAGGAGGCGCTGGGCGAGTTCCCGGGCGCCGTCGTCCTCATCACGCACGATCGCCACATGCTCGATCGGCTCTGCACTCAGCTTCTCGGCCTACACGGCGACGGCGCCTGGGGCGAGTACGGGAGCGTCGAGCAATGGCAGCTCGCCGACAGGGAGCGGAAGGCAAACGTTGCCCCTCCGCAGGAAGCCGCAGCGCGGGGCGCTGCTCCCCGAGCGAGGAAGTCGGGGCTCACCTACCTCGAGAAGAAGGAGTGGGAGGGGATCGAAGCGCTCATCCTGCGCGCGGAGGATGAGGCGGCGCGGCTCCAGGCCGAGGTCGAGGATCCCGCGACGTCGACCGACCACGAGAAGCTGCACGACGTCTACGAAGCGCACCGTGCGGCGCAGGCTGTCGTCGACGCCCTCTACGCGCGGTGGCAGGAGCTCGACGCCAAACGGGCCGAGGGCTAGACGGGAGCTTCGAAGTCGGCGCGCAGCTCGCGGAACGACGTGAACACGCGATCGCTGCGCCGGCCGAGCGACTCCGGCCCCTGGTGTCCCTGGGCGACGAGAGCCACCTGAATCCCGAGCGCGTCCGCCACTTCTGCGTCGTGGTCCATGTCGCCGACCATGACCGTGGACGCGGGTCGAAGACGATGGTGGGCGAACAGCTCTCTGCCGCGCGCCAACTTGGAGTCGGCGAGGCGGTGCTTGAGGCCGTAGACGCCTTCGAACAGGTCGTCGATGTCGAGCGCGCGGAGCGCGTCACGCAAGAGGCCCTGCTCGAGCGCCGACAAGACGAACTGCCGCGCGCCAGCGTGCGCGACAGCGTCGAGCGCCTCACGGACGCCCGCCTGCAGCCGGCATGCAGGCAGCCCCGGGAGGTACAAGGCGTGGAACTCCTCGGAAAGACCTTCGGGCGTCTCGCGCGATGTATCGATTCCCAACCTGCGGTAGTAGTCCATGAGCGGAAAGCCGAAGACGCTGCGGTAGAAGGTTCGCGAGACTTCCGACAAGCCGCGACGTGCGAGCATCGTGTTGATCGCGGCGAGGGCGAGGTCGACGTCGTCGACGAGCGTCCCGTTGAAGTCCCAGATCACGGCATCCCAGCGCATGGCTCTCCACGCATCATGCCCGAGTCGCCCGCCGGCCGCACACCGTATAGCGGCACGGCGACGCAAGGGAGGAGACATGAAGCGAGTGATCCTGCTGTTGGCGCTGGGCGTCCTGCTCGTCGGCGGGTGCACGCGGATCGTCCCCGTGCCGGCGGCCGACGAGCGGTACTGGGGAACCTGGGTGAGCGAGGATCCTGACACACTAGGCATCACACGCGTCGAGATCGAGCCTTGGACCGTTCGGATGTGGGGTGCGTGCGAGCCCGACGACTGCCCCTGGGGCGAGACGACCTACGCCATCCACGAGGACGAGCTGCACGTCGTGTGGAACCACGGGTATGCGATCCGCGTGCAGGTTCTGGCAATTCAGCCGGGCGGATTCCTGCGCGTCGAGACGACCACAACCTTCACCGACGGGACCGGCAGCCGCACGGACGTAGATACTCTCCTGCGGCAGATCGATGTGCTGCTCTAGAGTCCGAGGAGTCCGAAGATGGCCCACGCCGCGCCGAGGGCGAAGACGGTGTTGAAGACGGTGGCCGAGAGGTAGACGACCACCGGCTTCCAGCCCATCGCGCCGAGCTCCTTCAGCGAGAGCTCGAGCCCGATGGAGACGAACGCCGCGGTGAATGCCCACTTCGACAGCGTCTTCAGCGCGGCGATCGCGCCGGCGGAGAGGACGCCCGTCGAGGCGAGAATCGACACGAGCAGGAAGCCGAGCACGAACTTGGGAAACCGCTGCCAGATGAGCCCCGGACTCGGCCGCTCCGACGGCACGCGCTCCACTTTGACGACGAAGTACGTCGCCAGGAAGAAGGCGGCGACGCCGATCAGGGCGTTCTGGGCCATCTTGACGACCGACGCGACCTGCTGCGCCGTCTCGCCGTAGAGCGTGCCTGCCCCGACGACGGCGGCCGTCGTGTCGATGTTGCCCCCAAACCAGGCGCCGGCGACCGTCTCGGACAGGCCGATGGCTCGGGCGAGCCACGGCATCAGGACCATCAGCGGCAGGGCGGTGACGATCACGAGCGCCGTCACATAGGTGATCTCCTTCTTCTTCGCCAGGACGGCGCCGGCCGCGGCAATCGCGGCGGACACGCCGCAGATCGACACAGCGCACGCCATGACGGCCTTCAGCTGCGGCGGCAGTCGCAGGCGCGTCGCCAGCCACCAGGTGAAGAAGAAGACGCCCGTCACCAGGACGAGCGCCTGGAGAAGTCCGCCCGCTCCCTGCTTAGCGATGGCCGTGATGTTGAGCCCGGCGGCCATGAGGACGAGTCCGATCTTCAGGAAGAGCTCGGTGCGAAAGCCCGGCTGGACAGAGTCATGTGTCTTCGTGCCGCGCAGGAGCGCATTCGCGACGAGTCCGAGCGCAACCGCAACGAGCGGGTACTCGAGTGGGTTCTGCGCCACGCCGCGGCCGGCGAAGGCCTTGGCGATCCCGACGTCGAACTCGGCGACGCACACGGCCAGCGCGGCGACGAGGGAGAAGCCGAGCGCTGCGCCGAGCGCCTTACCCCTGTTCGCGGTCATCGATCCGTCACCTCAGCCACCCGAACAGCGGCCACGGGACCTTGGCGAGTCCCGTCGCGATCACGAGCACGAGGGCGAGGAGCCCGATCACGACCGACCACCAGTCCTCTCCGAGCCCTCGCCGCGGCTTCTTCGGGTCGTTCATCTTGCGTCACCTCGCCTTGCGGCATGTTCGCGGAACGTGCAGCGCGCGGCAACTCGGCAGGGAGCGGGAGCGCCTGGACGCTCCCGCTCCGTCCGCCGGCTAGCAGTAGAGGCGAGCTCCGGCAAGCGGCCCGCCCGCTTGGACCGCGCTCGTGCGAGCGTTCTCGAGTTCGCCCGACAGGTACGCCGCGTAGGCGCCCATGTCGAAGTGGCCGTGGCCCGAGAACCCGATCAGGATCGTCTTCTGAGTCCCCGCCCGGGCGCACTCTCTCGCCGACTCGATGGCCGCGTGGACGGCGTGCGCCGTCTCGGGCGCCGGGACGATGCCCTCGGCGCGGGCGAACAAGACGGCGCTCTCGAACACGCAGAGCTGGTCGTAGGCCACCGGCTCGACCACTCCATCCGCGACGAGGCGGCTCACGATCGGAGCCATGCCGTGATAGCGCAGCCCGCCGGCGTGGATGGGCGGCGGCATGTAGTCGTGCCCGAGCGTGTGCATGCGCAACAGGGGAGTCGTCTTCGCCATGTCGCCGAAGTCGTAACGAAACTCGCCCTTCGTCAGGCTGGGGCACACGGACGGCTCGACGGCGACGAAGCGCGTCGGCCTTCGGCTCTCTCGCGCGGCTCGATAGAACGGCAGTACGAGTCCACCGAAGTTCGATCCCCCGCCGACGCACGCGATGATCTCATCGGGCGCCTCGCCCGCCTCTTGCATCTGAAGCTCTGCCTCGAGTCCGATCACCGTCTGGTGCAGGAGCACGTGATTCAGCACGCTGCCGAGCGAGTACTTCGTCCCCTGCCCTGACAGCGCGGCCTCGACGGCCTCGGAGATCGCGAGCCCCAAAGAGCCCGAGGTCTCTGGGTCTCGAGCGAGCGCATCGCGGCCCGCTTGGGTCTCGGTCGAGGGAGATGCGTGTACGCGGGCGCCGAACAGCTTCATCATGGCCTTCCGGTACGGCTTCTGGTCGAAAGAACTTCGCACCATGAACACCGTGCAGTCCATGCCGAAGAGCTGACAGGCGAAGCTGAGCGCGCTGCCCCATTGGCCGGCGCCCGTCTCGGTCGCCAGAGCCCGCGTGCCGTCGAGCTTGTTGTAGTACGCCTGCGGGACGGCCGTGTTCGTCTTGTGCGAGCCGGTCGGGCTCGCGCCTTCGTACTTGAAGTAGATGTGCGCTGGGGTTTCCAGAGCTCTCTCGAGGTGGACGGCGCGGACGAGCGGCGTCGGCCGCCATCGTCGGTACGCCTCCAGCACGGGCGCCGGGATGTCGATCCACCGGTCGCTGGACATCTCCTGTCGAACGCACTCGCGGGCGAACAGGCCGGACAAGGCCTCGGGCTCGAGAGGCTCGCGCGTTCCCGGATGAAGGGGCGGGTCGAGGGGCGTCGGCAGGTCAGGCAGGACGTTGTACCAACGCTTCGGGAGATCGAACGGGTTCAGGGTGAATGTCGTCTGCATGGGACTTCCTTTCTCTTGGGCCTAGGGAGCTACCGCACGAACGCAAGAGAAAGGTCGCCACCAGCGACCGAAGGGGGGCACACGGCGAAGCGGGGACGAACGACGAGCGACGGCCGGGCGGCCGCCGCCGACTAGAATCCGGAAGGAGAAGCAGGCTCTAGACGAGCCAAAGACACCTCCGTCGCAGCATGGGCTTCCTCCTTAGGTTGACGGTGGCCACTCTAGCGGCCGGCAGGCGTCGCGTCAAGAGAAGGTGCGCGAAGGTGACTTCAGGTCGGCCGGCGCGATCGATGCCTACGTCCTGTAGTCTTCGCGCGGTGGGCTCCACGCGTCCATCGCCTCGGTCGGCTCCTCGAGCGCGACGGCGCTGTGCAACGCATTCGCCGGGATGCAGACCCCATCGCCTTGGCGCAGCACACGGACCTCGCCGGCGAGCGTGAAGCGCAGGGCGCCGCGCGTGACAAACGTGATCTGCTCGTTCGGGTGGGCGTGCTCCGGAACGACAGACCGCGGCTCGAAAGTGAAGAACGTCAGCATGACTCCGGAGAGCCAGACGGCGCGGCGGCTGATTCCCGGGAGCATGTCGGTCGGGTCGAGATCGCGGGTGGAGAAATAGGTCATCGCCCCTCCTTACCTGAGCGCGGAGTGTGCCAGCCAGGGCTCGAGCCGTCCACGCGAGTGAGGGTCGGCAGAAAGGGTGCGGGCCCCGTGAGGGGCCCGCTATGTAGGCTTGGCCTAGGAGGTAGGCTCTCTTTCTCTCGTACGTCATGAGTCTGCCGTCGGATTGTGAAGACGGCGTGTCCGGCGGCTGAAGCTCCCGTGTCGCTGTGGGTGCCTCTCAGCTCGCTTCTTCTGTCCCCGCCGCGGCCGCGTCGTGATCGGGGAGCAGCGCCTCGGCGTCTCGCACGGCGCGGAGGGCATACCCTCCGAAGCCCACGGCCGCGCCGAGGATGCCCGCGATTACGAGCATCAGACCCATTCCGGCTCCGGGGCCCGAACCGACAATGTGCGCCAATGCCCGTGCCGGGGGGCTCCCGGAGGTCATGAGCGGCTCGAAGACGCGGTCTGCGAGCGGCCCCGCGGCGAGCATGGCGATCGGCGCGGAGATCTGGGCGATCAGGCGGCGCGTCGCGAACACCCGCCCCTGGATGGCGGGAGGAACCTTCGCCTGCCAGATCGCCTGGTTCGAGCCGTTGATCAGCGGCATGAAGAGGCTGATGAAGAAGGATCCGACGATCCACAGAACCACGCCCTGACCGATGCCGAGGACGACCATCCCGAACAGGCTCTCCAGTGCCATCCCGAGGAGCACGCCGTGCACGCGACGCTTGAACCCGCCCCAGGCGCTCAGCGCCACGCCGCCGACGACGCCTCCGATCCCGAGCGCCATCTGCACCGACCCGAAGACGAGCGTGTCGCTCCCCGTGCGCGCCAGGATCATCGGCGCGAAGACGGTGAAGCCGAGGGTCGCGATGAGGTTGGAAGAGAAGAAGACGAGCTGAAGGCCGAGCAGGCTGGGACTCGCGAAGATGTAGCGGAAGCCGAACAGCATGTCGCTCCAGAGGCTCGACCGCGTTGCCTCGCGCGCAGACCGTTCCGGCTCCGGGACGAACACGATGGCGAGCGCGCCGATGGCGATGAGGAACGTCACGATGTCGATGAGGAAGATGCCGCGGATGCCGATCCACAAGAGCAACCCGCCGGCGAGCATCGGGGCGACGATTCCCGAGGCGGCTTCGGCCAGTCCGAGCATCGCGTTGGCCCTCGCGTAGTGCTTCTTCTCCATCATCAGCGAGATCGCGGCCGAGTAGGCGGGGAACTGGAACGAGCCGAACGCGCCGGCGAGGAACCCGGTCGCGAAGAGGTGCCAGAGCTGGAGGCGTCCGGTCACGTGGAGCAAGAGGAGGGCGACCGTCGACAGCCCTGCCGCGAGGTCGCTCGCGATCATCACGGCCTTGCGCGAGACGCGGTCGACGATGGCTCCGGCGAGGGGGCTGAACACGACGACCGGGGCGAAGGCGAAGAACCCGACGAGCGCGAGCGCCGTGGCGCTTCCGGTGAGTTGGTAAGCCCAGATCGTGATGCCGAACTGCGTCATGCCCGTTCCGACCATCGACACGAACTGGCCGAACCACACGATCGTGAATCCGAAGAGGCCCGTCGGCCCCCTGCGCCTCTCGCGTGCCATCTGCCTCCCTCGCCTCTCTGCGGACCGCTTCGCCTGACGCGCATCCTCGGCAAGCTCCGTCTCTCGTGAGTCTCAACCGGCGTTGCGGCAGTCTACCCGCAAGCTCTCCCTGGTGCGGCGCCGTCTCTCCGGCCCGGAGCGATGGCGTACGATTCGGGCCGGAGGTGATCCGACGTGTCGAGCCGAGGTGGCTCCTGGGGCGGGCATTTTCCCGCGGCCCTCGCGGTCTTGTCGGACGTTCACGGGAACCTCGGAGCGCTGGACGCCGTGCTCGACGACGTGTCCGCGCGGGGGATTCGTGACATCGTGCACCTGGGCGACGCCGTGTACGGGCCTCTCGATCCGCGAGGCACGGCCGAGCGGATGATCGAGCGCGGAATCCCATCCGTTCGCGGCAACGAGGATCGCCTCGTGGCCTTTCCGGAAGGGCGGAACGCCACGGTCGACTTCGCGCGCTCGGAACTGCGGGCCGAGCACGTGCGCTGGCTCGCAGAGCTGCCGCCGACCATCGCTCGTGGGGATCTCCTTCTCTGCCACGGCACGCCGCGCGACGACGCCACGTACCTGTTGCTCGATGTGTCGCCCTCCGGCGTGCGAGCCAGAGACCCAAGCGAGGTGGCCGCGCTCGTCGAGGGCATCGAGGCGGCCGTCGTGCTCTGCGGCCATGACCACACGCCCAACGCCGTCCGCCTTCCCGGCGGCGTGCTCGTCGCGAATCCGGGGAGCGTCGGCTGCCCGGCCTACGAGGACGACCAGCCGGCGCCGCACCGAATCGAGAACGGAACCCCGCACGCTCGCTACGCGATCCTCTCGTTGCGCGACGACGAATGGGCGTGCGAGCGCATCGCTGTCGCGTACGACTGGAATGCGGCCGCCGCCCTTGCCCGGCGGAACGGACGGCCCGACTGGTCTCTCGCGCTTGCCACGGGGCGCACTTGTCGGGCACGGCACGAGCCGTGATAGGATGAGCGCACGGAGGTGAGGAGCGTGAGAGAGTTCTCCTTCATCATCGGCAACTGTCCCGGCGCGCTCGTCGAGATCGCGGAAGCCTTCGGGCAGGAACACGTGAACATCGATGGAATCGGCGGCCTGACCGTTCTCGAAGAGGGCGTGATCGGCATCGTCCCCGAGGATCCCGGGAAGGCCCGCAAGATCCTTCGCGAGAAGGGCGTCGAGTTCGAGGAACGCGAGGCTCTCGTCCTCGACCTCCCGCACGATCCTGGGGAGCTGGCCACCATCCTCGGCCGGCTCTCTTCGGAAGGGATCAACGTCCTGTCGCTGTACGCGTCGTTCGGCAAGCACCAGATCGTGTTCACGGTCGACGACGTCGCCAAGGCGAAGGCCATCTTCCGCATGCCCTGATCTTTGGAGGCGCGTCGGAAGGACCCAACGCCTCGCACGACGAGGCTCCGTCGGATGGTCTTGCCCGCTTCGACCAGCCCAGCGCGACTCCGGGGCAGCGCGCACTGAGGTGGAGAGGACACGATGAACAGGCGCTCGCTGCGAGAGACCGTCACGCGCGTCGCGCGCTTCCTCGGACTGCGGCGGAGCATCGTCGGCCTGCTCGGCATGGTCGTGCTTGTCGGGCTCGGCGAGCACATGGCGGAGCAGTTCTTGCCGCTCTACCTTCTTGCCCTCGGCGGCGGCTTTCTGTCCGTCGGCGCGCTCAACGCCATGGACAACCTCCTCGGCGCCCTGTACTCGTTTCCCGGCGGCTATCTTGCGGACCGGCTGGGCACCAAGAAGGCGCTCCTCCTGTTCAACATCCTGTCAATGATCGGCTTCGCTCTCGTCATGCTGATTCCGTCCTGGCTCGCCGTGATGGGAGGAGCCGTCTTGTTCCTCTCGTGGACGGCCATCTCGCTGCCGGCGACGATGGGGCTCGTCGCCCGGGCACTGCCGAAGGGCAAGCGAACGATGGGCGTGACGATGCACTCGCTCGTTCGGAGGATCCCGATGGCCCTCGGACCGGTCGTCGGTGGAGCGCTCATCGGCGCATTCGGTGTCTCGACGGGAGTCCGGGCCGCGTTCGGCGCTGCCCTGGTCTTCGCCCTCATCGCTCTGGTGCTGCAGCAGGCGCTGATCCAGCCCGACCCGCCGCGCGACGAGCGTACGGCGCGGACCGCCGAGAGCCGGCCGTGGCGGCTGTGGCGAGAGATGAGACCGGAACTGAAGCAGCTGCTCGCGGCCGACACTCTGGTGCGGTTCTGCGAGCAGATCCCGTACGCGTTCGTCGTTGTCTGGGCCGTCGGCACGGCCGCCTCGCCGGGCCCGGTGACCGCCCTGCAGTTCGGCGTCCTGCGGACGATCGAGATGGCGACGGCGCTCCTCATCTACATCCCTGTTGCCTACTTCGCCGACCGCAGCCACAAGAAGCCGTTCGTCGTGTTGACCTTCGCGTTCTTCGCGGCGTTTCCGCTCGTCCTTCTGTTCTCTAGGTCGTTCGGAGCCCTCGCGCTCGCGTTCGTCCTGCGCGGCCTGAAGGAGTTCGGCGAGCCGACGCGCAAGGCGCTGATCATGGATCTCGCTCCGGAGGATCGGAAGGCCGGGATGTTCGGGCTCTACTACCTCGTGCGCGACACCGTCGTGTCCGTCGCCGCGTTGGGCGGCGCGCTTCTGTGGTCGGTGCGGCCCGAGGTGAACCTGCTCGCCGCCTTCGCGTTCGGCGTCGCCGGAACAGCCTGGTTCGCCTGGCGCGGCCGCGACCTCGGGGCTGCGGCCGGCGCAGACGTCGCCTAGGGTTCCGAGGGCGCCGCAGGCTCCGCCCGCCAGGCGATCTGCCCGTCGACGATCGTCATCGCAACCTCGATCTCCGGTAGGGCGGCAAGCGACGTCTCAAGAGGATTCGCGGAGAGGACCACGAGGTCGGCGAGCCTGCCGGGCTCGATCGTTCCCACGTCGGCGTCCACGTGCAGGGCCGCCGCGGCGTCGGCTGTCATCATCCTCAACGCTTGCCAGACAGACACAACTTGGCTCTCGGGCAAGAGCGCGCAGGGCTCCCACGACGCGTAGGCGCCGCTCGCGTTCGCCCGCGAGACGAGGTTCGCGAGGCGGAAGATGGGACTCAGGCTGCCGGGGTCGCCCCACGGCCAGTCGCTTCCCGCCGCGATCGACGGCGCCATCGCGGCGAGGTCGCCGACGCGGTGCACGACGCCGCGGAGCGCCGCCGGGAACATGTCGTCGTAGGTGTCGACGAAGCACGCATTGACGGGCTCTACGACGGGCGTCGCGCCGACCTGCGCGTAGAGCGGCAAGAGGCTATCGCGGACGAAGAGGTTGTGGAGAACGAGCGGGCGAAGCGCTTGGGCCGCCGCGCCCGCCTCGGCGAGAGCGCGGAGCGCCGTCTCGACTGCCGCATCGCCGATCGCGTGGAGCGCGACGGGGAACCCCGCGTCGGCCGCCTGCCGG
>JAKLFO010000129.1 GCA_022711155.1 Candidatus Bipolaricaulota bacterium | reverse complement strand
ACGCGGAGAAAGAGCGCAACGTCGCGACGAGCGCCTCAGGGCTGAGCGCGACGCTCTCCTGCGGCGACGACGAGGCAGGCTCCTCGCTCCCCCTCGCTGTGGCCGCGGACTGCAGCGCGATGGCCGCCGGCCCTCTCTGGCGGGTCAGGAGCATCGTCCCGCCAACCACCGCGAGCACGACGAACGCGACCGCCGCGTACCGCAGGAGGGTCGCTCGGCGGGAGGACGGCAGACGCATGAGCCAGCCCGGCCGCGGAGTCTCTTCTAGTGCGCGCGCCTCGTCGTACCGCACGCGGCACTCGGCGCAGCATGCCAGGTGCTCGCCCAACCGGTTCGCCTCCCGGACTCGAATCCGTCCCGTCACGAAGCGCCGCACGTCGCGCCGCGTGAGGTGCGCGCCCGCGATCTCCGTCCGGACCTCGCACTCGAGCACGTCCATGAGTTTGTCTTCGAAACGTTCAGTCGCCATCTCGCCCCGTCCCGCTGTGCGGACCGCGCAGACCGACGCTCCAGCTCCGCGCATGCTCGCTGTCGCGGATGTTGCCCGCCAATGCGCGAATCGACGTCGGTTCCCGCTCCGGGAACTCCAAGCCCCACTGCCGCACGTACTCCTCTTCGATGAGTTCGAGCAGCCGCATGTAGGCGGAGATATCGATCGGCTTGCGCTTCATCGCGATCATCGCTTCGTCCCACGTAAGGCAGGTGCCGATCGCTTCTCCAAGGTGGAACGTGCTCCGTTTCGCGTCCAAGAGAGCGTCCCCATCTCGGTGCGGCCCGACGTTCGAGAACCAGTAGAGAATCGCCACCCGCAGGGCGCAACGAATCGCCTGCCGCGTGGAGGCCGAGAGCGCGACGCAGGCCCGCAGGGTGACGTATGCAGCGCGCTCGGATTCAGACTCAGCGTCACCACAGAGGCTGACGGGGTCGAGATCGCCCACGGAGATAGGGATCCCATGAAAGAGTTGATTCCACGCGGCGAGTCTCGCAACTCGCGCCCTACTCAGCCGCTCTTGCATGGCCATCTCTTGAGCCGCCCTCTCCCACGTTTCCTCTCCGGCTGGGGGCCAGTATACCCGCTTCCCTGATCATCAGGCTCCACCAACCAGCGCCACCGGGCGTCGGCGTCCCCTGCATCGCGTCGCGGTTGGAGTGGACCGGCAGTCGGTGTAGACTCCCGCGAGCCAGAGGAGAGGCATGCCGACGACCCCCTTCCCGTTCGTCCGTGAGACGATCGCCCTTCGAGCCTTGGAGCCGGGTGATGCTCCATTGCTTCAGCGGTACCTCAACCATCCAGCGCTCGCCGGCCGGAGGTACTTGCCGGATGGGGTTTCGGACGTCGCCCCGCTCTCGCTCCGTCAGGTCGAGGGCGTCATCGAGCAATGGCAGAAGGACAGAGACGCGTGGACGCTCGCCGTACTGGAAGCGGCTTGCGGGACCGTCGCGGGGCACGTGCGCGCGGAGTGGGAATGGGATCCGCATACCCCATCGGTCTCCGTGGTCATCTCTCCCGACCACCAGCGTCGCGGGCTCGGGAGCGCGGCGCTCGATCTCGCGCTTCGCTTCCTGTTCGAGGAGACGCCCGCGCACGCGGTCAGCATGTGGATCGCATCCTGGAACGAGGAAGCCGTCGCCTTCGCCCGCCGGAACGGTTTTTCGGAGGCCGGGAGGAGCCCCCGTGGCGGCGTGCACGGAGGCCGGTTCTACAGCCAGATCGCTCTCGATCTTCTGCGGCGCGAGTGGCGGGAAAGGCAGGTGAACCGTGCCACTTGAGGGGACCCTCGTCGTCTTGCGCGAGGAGCACCGCGAAGACCAGAAGCTGCTCGCCGCGCTCCGCAACGACCTGGCGACGCAGGCGTGGGGCAGGGCGTTGCCTCCCGACTACACCGAGGAGATGCACGTCAAGCGCTTCGAGAGCCTCGAGTTCTCTTACGACCGGACGAGCGCGCGGTTCATCATCGTGGAGAAGGCCTCCGGCGAGACCGCCGGACTCGTGTCGTACACGGGCGAGCAGCGCCGGCTCTCGGCGAGCATCGGAATCATCGTCGCTCGGCCGTTCTGGGGAACCGGAGTCGCGTACGACGCGCAGGAGACGCTCCTCCGGTTCCTGTTCGACGAGCTCGGATTGCGCGAAGTTCACCTGTGGACGCACACGGGCTTGCCCAAGGCGATCGGCCTCGCCGAGCGTTCGGGATTCGGGGTCTGCATCCGTCTGCGGGAAGCCGTGTTCAAGTTCGGCGGCCTATTCGACTCGGTGGTCATGAGCTTGTTGCGCGAGGACTACTACGCGCGCCATCCGGAGCTGACCGACCGCATGCCGCGCGTGGAGGAATAGGAGATGGCAAAGGCTATGGACGAAGCAACGAAGAGGAAGCTCGAGGAGAGGTTGGTGCGCTACGCCCGGGTCGACACCCAGAGCGACAGCTCCTCCGACACGGTCCCGACGACCGCGCGGCAGCTCGACCTCCAGCGGATGCTCGCCGCAGAGCTCGCCGAGTTGGGCGTCGCCGACGTGCGCCTCAACGAGGCCGGGTTCGTGCTCGGGACGGTTCCATCGACGATGCGTCGTTCGGCGCCCACTGTGGCGTTCCTCGCCCACGTCGACACGGCGAGCGACTTCGCGGCGACCGGCGTCCGGCCGATCGTCCACCGCGGCTACAACGGCGAGAAGATCGTCCTTCCCGGCAACCCGGACGTCGTCCTCGACCCGGCGACCGACCGCCACCTCGCCGCGCGGCGAGGCGACACGATCGTCACGGCGGACGGCACGACGCTCCTCGGCGCGGACGACAAGGCCGGCGTAGCAGCCATCGTGACGCTGGCCGACCTTCTGCTCGCGGATCCGTCGATCCCGCACGGCGACGTGCGGGTCTGCTTCACACCGGACGAGGAAACAGGAACCGGCATCGGCCACCTCGCCCTCGAGGACTTGGCGGCAGACGTCGCGTACACGCTCGACGGTGAGGCGCTCGGCGAGGTGACCTACGAGAGCTTCTCGGCCGACCAGGCGATCCTCCGCATCCAGGGGGTCGCCATTCACCCGGGCAAGGCGAAGGGCCGCATGGTCAACGCGCTGACGCTCGCCGCCAAGCTCGTCTCTCTCTTGCCCCAAAGCGCGCGCTGCCCCGAGACGACGGACGGTCGCGACGGGTTTCTCCACCTCGTACGCATGGCCGGAACAGCCGCGGACGTCGAGTTGACGTTCATCCTCCGCGACTTCGAACTCGCCGGATTGGAAGCGCACGGGCGCGCACTGCAGGCAGCCGCTGACGCCGTCGCCGCCCTCGAGCCGCGAGCCAAGGTGACGTGCGCGATCACTCGCCAGTACCGCAACATGCGCTACTGGCTGGAGAAGGACATGCGCCCGGCGCACCTCGCTCTGGAGGCTGTGCGCCGCGCCGGCGTAACGCCGATCGAGGTGCCGATTCGCGGAGGTACGGACGGCTCGCAGCTCACCGAGAGAGGTCTGCCCACGCCCAATCTCTTCGCGGGGGTTCACAATCCACACGGCCCGCAGGAGTGGTCGAGCGTGAGCGAGATGGCTGCGGCCACCGAGTCCTGTCTCCAACTCGCCCGCCTCTGGGCGGACGAGCCCGCGCCCCGCCGCACGACCCAGCGA
>JAKLFO010000128.1 GCA_022711155.1 Candidatus Bipolaricaulota bacterium | reverse complement strand
TGTCCCCCAGCCGCGCGTTTGCCGGGCAGGAGGCGCTGAAGTAGGCGGCGTCCCTCGAGTGTCGGAGAGTGGTCCGCGACCCGCGCTCTGGTCCTGACGCCGCCACTGAACGAGGAAGGTTCCGAACGCCACCGCGGCCAGGCCGACGATCTCGATGGGGCCTTGGGTCTCCCCGAGGAAGGCCCAGGCGAGGAAAGCCACCTGGATGAGCATCGTGTTGTTGATGACCGACGACTCTACGGCCGTCAGGACCTGTTGCGTCCAGCTCCACAGCGTGAAGGCGAGCGCGGTGTTGACGAGGCCCAGCCAGCAGATCGTCCCCCACGAGCGCGCGGACAACTCGGGAACGCCCTCGATGACCCATCCGGCCCCCAGCAAGAGGGCGGCGCCGACTCCCATGCTCGCTGCCGTCACGACAAGCGGACTCGCGAGTCGACGCCGATTGACCTGGCGGCCGAGGAGCGCGGCGGCCGCGTTCGCTGCCACCGCCAGGGCGGCGAACGCGAACCCCCACGGCGTGCCGCTCGTGCTCCAGGAGGAAAGGAAGTAGACCGCTGCACCGGCGGCCGCGACTGCGACGCCGATCCACTGAAGGGGGCGCGGCGCCTCCTTGTGCGTGGCGGATCCAATGAGCGCGACGAGGACAACGGTCATCGACAAGCACAGGCTGAGCGTCGTCGCGTCGAGGTTGGCCAAGGCAAGGAATTGGCTTCCTTGGGTGAGCGCGTAGAGGACGACCCCTAGCGCCACCACGAGGATCCAGTCGCCCGAGCGGAGAGCGCGCAACTCGGCGCGCCGCACCCAGAGGATGGGCGCTAACAGCACGAAGGCCGTTGCGTAGCGCAGGCCGGCGAAGGCGAGCGGCGGGATGTCCGCCAGCCCCCACTTGATGAAAATCCACGAGGTCGACCAGAGGAAGGTGACCAAGAGGGCGAGGAGTACGGCTCGCCCCCGCCCCGCGCCCCGCGCCTGCCCAATGCCCATGTCCCGGGGCACCTCCATCCCCTTTCGCATCGTACCCGAGTCGCCGCGCCCGGCTGCCGGTAGCCCTTGGGATCAGGCAGCGGCACCTTCCGCGCCGCTCGCTTGGGCGACCTGCCCTGGCTTCGGCTATGCTCGCGCTCCTGGAGGTGTGTAGACGGAGATGCGGCCGTACACGAGAGGACGTGACGACGCTGCGATGCTCGCGCTCGTGCTGGGCGATCCCGCCGCCAACCTGCACACGGCGGACCTTCCGTACCGCCTCTGCTCGTGGGCGCTCGACGACCCTGCGAACGTCGCGCTCTGGGATGATGCGCGAGGCAGACTGGCTGGGTGGGCGACCCTTCAGACTCCGTTCTGGACGATTGATCTTGCGTTTCGTCGTGACTCGGAAGCGGACCTGTTGCCGCGCGCGCTCGAATGGGCCGACCGCCGGGCCGCTGCGGCCCGGGCGACGTCCTACGGACATCCGGCGTGGTACGTGAATGCGTTCGCGGACCAAGGCGACCGCCTTCGGCGGCTCGAAGCCGCCGGCTACGCGTGCCAGGCCGATGTCGGCGAGGACTCCTGGTCGCGCGTCCTTCTCGAGCGCCACGCCCCTCCGCCGGATCGCGGCGTGCTGCCGGATGGGTTCGTAATCCGGCCGCTCGCGGGAGAGCGAGAGGTGGACGCGTACGTCGAACTGCATCGCGAGACGTTCGAGTCCAGAAACATGACGCCTGCATGGCGCCGGCGGACGCTTCTCGCCCCGCACCATCGCCCCGAGGCGGACCTCGTGTTGGTGGCCCCGGACGGACGCCTCGCCGGCTTTTGCATCGGCTGGCTCGCCGAAGGATCCGTGCCGGTCGGACAGATTGAACCCATGGGGATCGCATGCCCGTACCGCGACCGCGGCCTCGGAGCGGCGTTGCTCGCAGAAGGCGTGCACGCCCTCCTCGCCGCCGGCGCCCGCCATGTCACCGTGGAGACCGACACGTTCCGAACGCCAGCGCTCGGGCTCTACGAGAGCCTCAGGTTTGCGCCTGCCCGCGGCGTCCTCGTCTATCGCAAGGACGTGGACCTGCCGGGCGACTAGCTCTGGTCGTCCTTGAGCGGCGCGTCCACGAGGTCAATCACGATGGATCTCAACTGGACCTCGAACCACGCCTGGAATGTCGCCAGATCGCGCTCTTTGGGCCAGCGGCTCTCATCCGGCTGCCAGGCGCCGAGTTCCTCCTCGAACAAGAGGTCGAAGCACTGCGGGAGAAGCGTCTCGAGGTCATCGTCCTCATCGAGATCCGGCAAGAGATAGGCGACCCCATCTTCGTTCAGCTCGTCGAGAGTCATTCCCGAGGCCTCGGGGAGCTGCTGCAGCCAATCGTGGAACGGCTTCTTCGCCTTCACGGTGAGCACGCTTCGGTTGAGCATCGGTCTCGCTCCTCTGCGGTCCTCGCCGCGACGGGACCGTCTGTGATTCGGATGGCCCATGGGATGGGCCAACGAGTCCGCCTGTCACGGCCGCTGGTTGGCGCGCAGAACGATCCGTTGGCGGCTCTGTCAGGCTTCGTCGTCTTCGAGCGGCGCGTCGACGAGGTCGATGACGACGGACCGCAGCTGCGGCTCGAACCACTGGAGAAAGGTCACGAGATCGCGCTTGGCCGGCCAACCCTGGGGGTCGTCGCACCACGCCGCCAACTCCCGCTCGAACAGCATCTCGTAGCAAAGCGGGATGAGCGAGTCGAGGCCGTCCCGCTCGTCTTCTACCATCGGAAGCAAGTACGCGACGCCGTCCTCATTCCATTGATCCAGCGTCGTCTTCGCGAACTCCGGCCTTGTCTTCACCCAGTCGAGAAACGGCTGTTTCGCCCTCACGGTCATCACGCAACGGTTCAGCATTTGCTCTCGTCCTCCCGAACTGCGCCCACTGCAGCCCGTTCTGCGTCCATCATACACGCGCCTGCGCCCGATGTCGCCTACAGAACCGGACATGCCCAAGCTGATCGCGCGGGCGCCGAGCACGGCCCGCCCTACTCTTCGCTAGCAAGATATGCTAGAGTGAGTTGCCACCCCCCGTGTTCCTGCGGAGCCTTGCTTAGGGAGAGACGACAGACAGGGGTGGGACGGACCCCGGGTGGAGGGCTGGTGGGGTCCGTCGTCTCTTGACGCGACCGTCGCAGTTCGCCTCGCCCTACTTCCGACCGCTGGGGTAGGCGGCGAGCCCTTCCGCCGCCGCGTTCATGTCGGCAAGGGCCTGGTTCCACAGGGTGACTACGGCGTACTCCGGATCCGCGTCCTCGAGCGCGAATTGCGGGTGCGCGTTGACGAACTTCCGCCAGGCGCAGTCTTGGCATTCGTCGTACTGCGTCGCCCACGCTCGGGTGGCTGTCTGATAGGCGTACACGGCCGCCGAGAGGTGCTCGATGACGTCGCGAGCCTTCTCATCCGGAGCCTCGTACGCCAGCAACGCGGCCGACGCCGTGGGCACGAGCTTCGCGTAGTCGTCGTAGGCGACGCCGGCCTTGGTCGCTCTCTGCACAGCGGCGACCGCGTCGTACGCGGCCTGCAGGTTCGCGTGCCGCTGCGCCTGCTCTTCCTGTGCGCGCTTGTCTTTCGAGCAGGAACCAACGAGGACTACCGTGCAGAGCGCCCCAACCCCAAGAAGCGCCAAGAGT
>JAKLFO010000127.1 GCA_022711155.1 Candidatus Bipolaricaulota bacterium | reverse complement strand
GGTTGCAGCCGTATTCGTGGTTGGTGATGATGATCAGAGTATCTACGCATTCCGGGGTGCAAATACCGGTAATATGAAAGATTTCGAGCATGATTTTGCAATATCCAAAGTGATTAAGCTGGAGCAGAATTACCGTTCGGCCACGCCGATTCTCGACACCGCGAACCGGCTCATCGCGGGCGCAAAGGAGCGGTACACGAAGGATCTGTGGTCCGAACGGAAGAGCCGCGAGCTGCCTCGCCTCGTCCTGTGTAAGGACCCGACGGAGCAGGACGACTACGTCATCGACCGCGTCCTGCGCCACTACGAGGAGGGGATTCCCCTGCGGCGCCAGGCGATCCTCTTCCGGGCCGCACACCTCTCGGACACGCTCGAGGTCGAACTCGCCCGCCGGAACATCCCCTATCACAAGTTCGGCGGGCTCAGGTTTCTCGAGGCCGCACACGTCAAGGATCTCCTGGCCTTCCTTCGCGTCCTGGAGAACCCGCTTGACGAGTTGGCCTGGTTCCGCATCCTCGACCTCCTCGACGGCGTAGGGCCGACGACCGCGTCGCGCATCGTAGAACACGTCGGCACGGCCGGCGGCGACCCGCGGTCCGTCCGTTCGTACGCCGGGCCGCCGGCAGCGCGCGTCGGGTTGGCCGACCTCGCCGGCGTGTTCGATGACCTCGTGCCGATGGGGGCGAAGGACCCCGAAGTTCAGGTGGAGAGGATTCGCCGGTTCTACGATCCGATCTTCGAGCGGACATACGAGAACCCGTCGGCGCGTGTTCGCGACCTCATCAGTCTCGAGCAGATCGCGAGCGGGTATCGCTCCCGCCACCAGTTCCTTGCCGACGTGCAGCTCGATCCGCCGAGCTCGACGAGCGAGCTCGCCGCCTCCCCGTACCTCGATGAGGACTGGCTCGTCTTGTCCACGATCCACTCGGCCAAGGGCTGCGAGTGGGACGTGGTGTACCTCATCCACGCCGCTGATGGATTCCTTCCGTCCGATCTCTCCACCGGCTCCGCTGAGGAGATCGAGGAAGAGCGGCGCCTCGCGTACGTCGCCCTGACCCGGGCCAAAGACCACCTCTACGTCACGTGGCCCCTTCGCTACTACCACAAGTGGTACGCGATGGGCGACGGGCACAGCTACGCCCAACTCTGCCGCTTCTTCACCAAGGACGTGCTCGAGACCGTCGAAGAGGTCGCCCTCGCGCGCCCGGAGGAGAAAGACGATCCAGGCGGCTTCTACGACGCCGACGAGGACGTCAAGCAACGGATGCGTGACATGTGGGACTAGCGGGCGTGGCGCAACCGGGAGAGGGCGGACATGCGTAGCGCGATCGTGCTGGCGCTTGCCGCGTCGGCCGCGTGGGGCATCGGGATGACAGCCGCGACGCCGGCCTTGCGCTACGTCGATCGGCTCACGTACCTCTGGACGCGCTGGGGACTCGTTGCGGCGTTCGCCCTCGCGTACGGGCTTGCGACGCATCGCCTCGTCGTGCCGGCGTTCGAGCCGGCGATGTGGGCCGTCGTCGCCGGACTCGTCGACGCGACGGCAGGCGGCTTCCTGTATCTGCTGGCGCTCGAGCGGGGCTCGACGCACGAGGTCACGGCGGTCGCCAACACGGCGCCGCTGTGGGGCGTGTTCGGCGCCGTCTTGTTCCTGGGCGAGCCGCTGCGCTGGACCGTGGCGGTTGCGGCGGCCTCGGCGATCGTTGGGGCGTGGTTCCTCGTCGAGCGGCCGAGGGACGGCTCGGAAGTCGCGTCGGGCGCGACGAAGCGACGGCTCGCCGGGGCCCTCTTCGCTCTGCTGACCGGCATCCTGTGGGGGATCGCCGAGACGGTGCCGGCCAAGCTGGCCCTTGAGGCCGGGCTCTCTCCGGAGTCGCTCCTCTTCCTGTTCGCGTGCGCGGGCTGCGCGGGCGCGCTTGCGCTCCTGCCCTTCCTGAGACGGCGAGTCCCTCGTCACGCCGAGGCGAAGGGCTTCCTCTACGTCGCCCTGTCGGGCGTGGTGGGGGCGGGCGTCGGCTGGATGCTCTGGCTCTTCAGCCTTGCGCAGGCGCCGGCGAGCGTCGTCGCGCCCGTGCGCGGCGCGACGCTCGTCTTCTGCCTCGCCTACTCGATCGTCTTCTTGCGCGAGCGCCCATCCCTGCGCGCTCTCTTCGGCATCGCGCTCGCGCTCTGCGCGGTCCTGCTTGTGTCGTTTGAGGCGTAGGCTCGGACCGCCGGTCGCGTCTGCTTCACTCCGTCTTGCGAGCTCCTGCCGAGGCGGCGCGACAAGGCGAAGGCTCGGCCGAGCGGGCCCCTCCGATGGCGCGGCCGAGTCGGCGCGCTTCCTCCAGCCGGTCGGGGAACTCGCCGATCGGGATGTCCCTCTCTGTCTCCGGGTCGTACGTACGGCACGTCATCGCGTGCAGGCGGCTGCCGAACGCCGACGTGATGCGCTGCAGCCATTCGACCGTCGACCCGAAGTAGTGCCGGTACGTGACGAAGACGACGAAGTCCTTGCCTCCGAAATGCTTGGGCGAGGCGACGGCCTCGAGACGATCGAACACGGTCTTCAGCTGGGACGTCATGTAACCCCAAAACATGGGGGCAGCGAGGACGACCACGTCGGCTCGCGAGAACGCTGGGTAGACGCGCTGCATGTCGTCGTCGACGACGCAGCGCCCGGCGGAGCAGGCGCCACAGCCGCGGCAGTGCGCGACGCTCATGTCGATGGCGTAGAAGTGCTCGACCTCACAGGTGCCGGTCTCGCGCAAGCCGGCGAGGAAACGGTCGGCGAGCGTGTCGGAGTCCCCGCCCTTGCGCGCGCTTCCGTGGAGCACGACGACGTTCATGTTCCTCCCCAAGAGAATCGTCAGGGGCCGGTCGCCTTTCGGAGACCGGCCCACAGATCGCTCCTGGATCCTGCAGCACGCTGCTGGATCCCCTCTCTCCCCGCATCCTCGCTTGGCGCCGTCTCGCCGCCGTCTCGGGCGGTCCTGTCCGCGCCTTGTCCGGCTCTCCGTCATTCGTTACCTTGTCCCCAACTCATCTCTAGCGGAGGGATCATGCGCGACTACCTCGAGTTCAAGAAGTTCGCCACCCCGATCGTCATAGAGTTTCTCTTCTGGCTTGGAGTCGGCTTCTGCGTCGTCAGCGGCATCTCGATGATCATCTTCTCGGCCGGGCGTTTCGCGAATGGGTACGGGATCGTCAGCGGGATTCTCACGCTCTTGGTCGGGCCGATCGTCGTTCGCGTCGTCTGCGAGGTCATCATGGCCATCTTTGGGATTCACGAGGAACTGAAGAACAAGAGGCCGTAGCGCTGCTGGGCGCGCCTTGTGCGACGGGCCGCGTCGCGTTATTGTTAGCCCCCTAATGGTCAGATAGACAACTGTTAGGGGGCTAATCAATGGCAGAGAAGGCGCGGGAGCCGCGCGATCGGACGGTAGGCCAGCTCTTGCTCGGCGTGTCCCGCCTGGCGCACGAGCGGATGCGCGTGAAGATGCAGGGCATAGGCATCCACAAGGCGCAAGGCTTCGCGTTGTTCTACCTGTCGCGCCACGAGGGCGTGCCGCAGACGGAGATCGCTCGATCGTTCCAGCTGTCGCCGGCGTCAGTCTCGAACATGCTGCAGCGGATGGAGCGGGATGGGTGGATCGAGCGGCGGACCGACCCGGGCGATCAGCGCGTGTCGCGCGTCTACCTCACGCCGCGGGCGCGGGC
>JAKLFO010000126.1 GCA_022711155.1 Candidatus Bipolaricaulota bacterium | reverse complement strand
AGTACGGCCACGGTCACGGACGTCAGCCGACCCGGGGTGAGTGGCGTGGGGGTCAACACCCTGCTGCATTACAGCGGCTTTATCTACCTGACCGCAGGCACGACCTACACATTCAGCGGCACCACCGACGACTCCCTGTTCGTGCTCGAAGAGCGCGCAGCGTCGGTCTGGTCGGGCGCGACGGCGAACGCAACGACGATCGTCCGAATGGAAACCGGGGTCGACGTCGACACAGTGATGGCGAACATCACGACGGAACTGGCGGCGCAGAACGCGCGCGGAACGCCGGTGTCGGTTCAGCAGATCGCGGGGTCGATTCAGGGCACGCTCGGCATGATCGAGACGGTGCTCGCGAGCATCGCGGCGGTTGCCCTGATCGTCGGCGGCGTCGGGCTGATGAACACCATGTACACGGCCGTGCTCGAGCGCACGCGGGAGATCGGGATCTTGAAAGCGATCGGGGCGCGCGATGGCCAGGTGATGGCCCTCTTCCTCATCGACTCGGGCCTGATGGGCTTCATCGGCGGGGCGCTCGGCCTCGCGCTGGGCGGAGTGCTGAGCGTGCTCGGGACGCGCCTGCTCGGCCCGACCCTCGGCGTAGGAGCGTTCGCGCCGTCGTTCGGCGCCGGACTCATCGTCGGCGCGCTCGCCGCTTCGTTCGTGATCGGCGCCCTCTCGGGAGCCTGGCCGGCGTGGCGCGCTTCGCGCCTCAACCCGGTGGAAGCGTTGGCGTCGGAGTAACGACCTCACAGCAGCGTTCCTCCTTGGCCCCGCGTCGCAAGGCGCGGGGCCGCGCCTTGCGGCGAGACGACGGCGCGACGCGGCCGGCGCATCCTGTACTGCGGAGAAGGAGGCGCCGACATGAAGACGCTCGTGCTCAAGGCGAGCCCGCGGAAGGACGGCAACACGGCGACCTTGGCCGACCGCCTGATCGCCGGGCTTCGGGAAGGGGGAGAGACGGACGTCACGACGTTCTCGCTCCACGACCTCGCGCTGCGCCCGTGCCAAGCGTGCAACGCGTGCCTCCGCCCGCCGTTCGCCGGGTGCGTTCTCGACGACGGGTACCAACAGGTCTACCCCGTCTTCCGCGACGCGGACCTCGTCGTGCTTGCCGCTCCCGTGTACTGGTGGCACCTTTGCGCGCAGGCGAAGACGTTCGTCGATCGGTGGCACTCGGCCCTGACGTTCGATCGCGACCACTGCCTTGCGCGCAAGCGCCTGGTCTTGATCCTGGCGTACTTCGCCGAGGATCCCTACGGCGTCGATCTGGTCGAGCGCATGTTCGAGTCGATCTGCGGCTGGTGCGGGGCCCGTCTGGACGTCCTGCGCTACCACTCGGCGTCGCGGCACGCCCGCGAGTCGGAGGAGACCCTCGCGCGCGCCGCCGCGCTCGGGCGTTCGCTCGCCGGATGGACTCCGCCGGAGCTCGCCGCGAGCTGCCCGATCCCCACGTGCCGCATGACCGTCGCGGACGACGAAGCGCTCGCTCTCCACCTCGTCATGGCGGCCGGCGACGACCATCTCGCGTGGAAGCGCGAGCACCTCTCTGAGACGCACGCCCTCGCGAACACGGCCGCGCTCACGAGAGAGGCCCTCGCCGTCCTGCGCGGCGCGCGGCGGTAGGCCGCCCGGCGCCGACCTAGACTCCTTGACAACCCCTGAACGCCTGCTATCCTCATCTCTACCGGCGATACGTCGCCGGTGAAGGGGGCGTGTTCCATGGGTTGTGGATGCGGTAAGAAGACCCCGGCGGCCCCGGCCAAGAAGCCGAGCAAGCCTTCGGACAAGAAGTAACATCAACGATCCGCGGGGGACGGCGACGTCCCCCGCGGCATTTCCCGAGACCACGCGCCCGGAACCCCACCATGCGGACTGCCGCCCTCCTGCTCGTGTCGAACGTGTTCATGACGTTCGCCTGGTACGGTCACCTCAAGTACAAGAGCTCGCCGCTCTGGATCGCCATCCTCGTGAGTTGGGGCATCGCCTTCGTCGAGTACTGCTTCCAGGTTCCGGCAAACCGCTTCGGCTACGGGCAGTTCTCGGCGGCCCAGCTGAAGACGATCCAGGAGGTCATCTCGCTCGTCGTGTTCGCGGGGTTCTCCGTGACGTACCTGAAAGAGCCGTTCCGCTGGAACTACGCCGTCGGGTTCGCATTCCTCGTCGCGGCCGCGTTCTTCCTGTTCAAGAAGTGGTAGAGTCCACCCAAAGCGGGAGGCGAGGGGGTATGGTGGCGCACGACCTGCTGTCGGGAGAGCGTCCGGTCGAGCTTCTTCAGGAGCTCGTTCGCTTCGACACGTCGAACCCGCCGGGGAACGAGGCTCCGTGTATCGACTTCCTAGAAGACCTGCTCAGGTCCGGAGGGTTCCAGACGGAACGCGCGGCGCAGGATCCCAACCGTCCGAACCTCGTCGCGCGTCTGCCGGGAGCCGGGCGGTCGCCCGCGCTCCTCTTCTGCGGTCACGTTGACGTGGTTCCCGCCGATTCCGCGTCCTGGGAGCACGCTCCATTCGCGGGCGAGATCGCGGAAGGTTGCGTCTGGGGCCGAGGTACGCTCGACATGAAGGGCGGAGTTGCCATGATGGCAAGCGCGGCGCTGCGCGCGGCTTGCCGCGGCGTCGTTCCCGACGGGGACCTCGTCCTGGCCTTCGTAGCAGACGAGGAGTCGGGCGGCGCGTGCGGAGCGAGGTTCCTCGTCGAGCGCCGTCCGGACCTGTTGGCCGGCGTCCGCTACGCGATCGGCGAGTTCGGCGGCTTCCCGTTCCGCGCGCGGGGACGCGCGTTCGCCATGATCCAAGTGGCCGAGAAGGCCCCCCTGGCGGTCGACGTCGTCGTCCGCGGGCCGGCCGGGCACGGTTCGCGGCCGCTTCGCGGCGGGGCGATGGCCAAGCTCGGACGCATCCTGGCGCGGCTCGACGCCCTCCCACTTCCGGTCCACATCACGCCCGTCACGCGGCGCATGGTCGAGGAGATGGCGGCCGGTCTGCCGCGCGCAAGCGGGCTCGCGCTGCGTCAGGTTCTCCGGCCTTCGCTCACCGACCGCGTTCTCGCCGCCATGGGGGAGGCGGGACAGACGCTTGCGCCTCTCTTCCGCCACACGGTGAGCCCAACGATCGTCCGCGGCGGAAGCCGCCTGAACGTCGTCCCGGACGAGGTTCACCTCTTCCTCGACGCGCGCCTGCTCCCCGGGTACGCGCCGTCCGATCTGCTCGGGGAACTCGGCCCGATCCTCCGCGCCGACGGCGAAGCCGCGATCACTGCGGAGGCGCCTCCGGCGCACGACCCGGATCTCGCGCTCTTCCCGCTTCTCGGCCGCCTGCTCGTGGAGCGCGCGCCGGGAGCTCGCCCGGTCCCCTTCCTCCTCCCGGCGAGCACCGACGGCCGCCACCTGGCGAAGCTGGGGATCCAAACGTACGGGTTCACGCCCATGGACCTCCCTCCCGATACCTCCTTCTTCTCCGCGATCCATGCGGCGAACGAACGCGTTCCCGCGCGATCGATCGAGTTCGGAACAGACGTTCTCTTCGATCTGGTCTCGCAGTACGCCGCCCCGAAGAGCTAGATTCTGCACGGGTAGGTCTCTAGAGGTTTCGCCTTCACGAGCCATGGCTTATACTTCCCGCACATCCCATACCGACTCTCCAACACGAGAAGGGGGCAGGAACCATGATGGGTCGTCTCTCGAAGGCCTTTCCACTCGCGGCGTTGTGCCTGGCGGTGGTCGCGCTCGTCCTCGCCCTGGTCGCCCTGAGTTCCTCGCGCCATGCCGGAGGAAACGTGGAGGCGCTCCGCGCCGACGTCGCGCGCGAGCAGGCGGAGGCCACAGCGACGCAGGCGAAGGCGATGACGACCCTGTCCCAACGCGTGACCGACGCGGCCGCCAAAGCGACGGCGGGAGCTGAC
>JAKLFO010000125.1 GCA_022711155.1 Candidatus Bipolaricaulota bacterium | reverse complement strand
CCGTGATTCAGCCCGGGGCCTACTTCGACGGGTGCAACTGGCACACGCCGCTTCCGTTCGGTGGCGAGTCCGTGACGTCGATGGGGTGCGGCTATTCGGCGCAGCTCGTCACGGCCCCGCTCACGTCCACGCTGGAGGTTCGTCCATGACGGCCCCGAAAACCGCCCTCATCGTCCCAGAGCGGCTCGACGCTGCCGACCGCGAGGCCCTCACCGCGGCGAATCCCGGCGTCCTCCTCGTGATGACGCAGGGCGAGATACCGACCGAAGAGCCGAAGGCCAACCGTCACCAGTGGCTCACGGTGATCAACGTCGTCAAGACGCTCTGGAGCGTCGGCAAGACGGCGGCGATCTTCTCCGGCCCGCTCGGCGTCCTCGCCGCGGCGGTGGTGAACGAGGGGATCGAAGAGGCCGAGCAGGCGATTCTCAAGACGCCCGAGATCGAAGACTGGACCCCGACGAAGATCGCGGCTGCGAGGGCCGCGGTGCTGGACCCTCAGACGTAGGAGACGAGATGGCAGCCGACGATCTCAGCATCAAGGTCTCCGTCGACCCAGGCCCCGCGCTCGCGGACATCGCGAAGATTCGGGCCGCACTCGAATCGACGCTTCCCGTCTCGCCGCGCCTCTCCTTCAAGGGCTGGGCGCTGAACGTCTGGCTCGCGAAGAATAAAAACTTCGTCAAGTCCGTACTGGCGCCCGTGACCGCGATCATCACGAGTGGGACCGTGGTCCCGGAGATGATCCGTCCCGCGCTGCTCGCCCTCGGGCTCGGCGTCCTGACGATCGTCTCAAAGCTGGGATGGGACGCCTTCGACTACTTCGTTTCCGAGCCCCCGCTGGAGCCCCGCCCGTGATCTGCCGCCTGCGCGCCCGCGTCCCTGTCTACCTCTCGGCGATGCTGATGCTGTTCGCCGTGGCGCTGGCAGTGGACGCGCAGCCCGCCGCGTCCACCCCTCCAACGTGGCCCGAGATCAGCCTCGCCATCTGGCTCCGGTACGGCGCGGCGGTCGCCACCTCCATCGGCGCGACGTGGATTCTCCTCGCGGGCTATGAGCGGCGGCAGGACGTGCGGCACGCCGAGACGATGAAGGCGCTGGCGACGGCCGCGGATCGGCTACGGCTGCACGACGAAACGCCGGGGGCGCACCAAGCGGCGAGTGACTACAACCATCGGCCGATGAACGAGCAGTCGGACAGGATCGAGGAGAAGGTCAACGACATCGGCCTCAAGCTGCACGACCTGATCCGCGACCACAACCGCATCCAGTCGCAGGAAGGCGACATCTGCACTGCTCTCGCGGACCTTCGCCGCCGCGACCCGAAGGACTCGCCGCACCCGCGCCGGGCGACCGACAGCGGGAAGGACTACACGCCCCTACGGGGGAAGCAGTGAGCACGTCCCTCCCCGCCGTGCCCCCGGCGATCGCCGCGCACATCATCGCCGTTGCGAACCGGCACGCGATTCCGGTCCACCTTCTCGCGGCGATCTGCGCGAAGGAGTCCTCCTTCAACCCGTACGCCTGGAACCCAGAGCCCGCGTACCGCTACCTGTGGGACGTGCGCGAGAGCACGCCGTTCCGCGCCCTGACCGCAGCGGAGCGGACGAGCGAGATCCCGCCCGAGGACTTCCCGCGCATCGGCGGGGACAGAGATCAGGAATGGTGGGGGCAGCAGTCCTCCTGGGGGCTCGCGCAAGTCATGGGCGCGGTTGCCCGTGAGTACGGTTTCCGGGGCGTCTTCTTCCCGGAGCTCTGCGACCCGGAGACTGGCCTCGACTACGCCTGCCGCCTGCTCGCGAATCTGCTCTCGCGCTACTCCGTCGAAGACGCGGTTTCAGCCTACAACGCCGGGCGCCCGACTCAGGCGAATGAAACGAAGTACGTCCAGCCCGTCATGCGATGGAGCGCCGGGTACAAGGCGGTCGGAATCTGATGAGCGACTTCCCGCTGCTCGATCGGACCATCGCGCTTTGGCTGAAGCGCGGTCTGATTACGCCCGAGCAGGCCGCCAGCATCGCTGACGTGCTCCGCGGGCAGGTCTTCTCCCTGGCCGACGAGTGGCGGGAGAAGGTGCTCGCGAAAGTCCAGGAGGTGATCGGGAAGGCGATGGAAGAGGGCTGGTCCGTCAAGGAGTTCAAGGACGCCGCTTCGAAGGTCGTATCCCGCTTCACCGACGGCAACTATGCCGAGGTCGTCTTCCGGACGAACGTCGCGAACGCCCGCGCGGCCGGGCGATACGAGGAGATGTTCTCTCCTGAGTACGCAGATGTCGCCCCGTTCTGGGAGTTCCGCGCGATCACGGATGCGCGAAACGACGAAGAGGACGAATGCCCCGACAAGCGGTGCCGGTGGCTGAACGGGAAGACCTTCCGCAAGGACGACGCCGCGGCGCAGGGGTTTCTCCCGCCGCTCCACTTTCAGTGCCGTTGCATGAGCGTCGAGCGGACCGAAGACTCCGTCCGCGGCGATGTCATGGAGGGGAGCGCCATCCCGTTCCGGCCGGTCTCCGGGTGGGGCGGTAACCGGCTCACGTCCCTGCTCGACTTGTTTGGGAGGAGATGATGGCGAACGAATACGCAGCCGCGGCCGACGTGCTCGCAACGCTCGGGACGGACATCCTGACGGATCTCGCGCAGGACTCGGACTCGATCGGCGCGACGAACCACACGCTCTCGCTCATCGAGTCGGCCTCGCGGATCGCGGACAGCTATATCGGCGCCCGCTACGTCGTCCCGCTCACCGGAGCGCAGGCGCTGGCGAACGTCAAGCCGCACGTCGTCTCGATGGCACGCTGGATGCTCCTCGAGCGGCGCTTCTCCGGTAGGTACGACACGGAGGGCGCGCGGTGGCTGTACGAGCAGGCGCTGGAGTGGCTCAAGGGCGTGTCGAAGGGTGACTACGTCCTCTCGGGCGGAACGTCCCTGGGGGGCGCTACGGCTACCGCAGCGGGCACGACCTCGTGGACGAGCAACGCGGTCATGTACCCGGTCGGGACGGCGCGGGGATTCTGATGGCCGTGATGATGTCGGCGACGGTCACGAAGGACGAGGCCACTATTGCGCTGAAACGCCTGACCGGCGGTGCTGGCAGTGGCGGACGTGGGGGCGCTATCTCTGGCCCTTCGATCGCCGACAGAGCCGCGCACACGATGGTCCACGAGGTTCTCCCCGACGTGTTCTACGGGAACCTCTACAACTGGAAGAAGACGCTCCGTCCGGGTATGCCGCTCATGGACACCGGAACGCATCTCGTCTCCGGGTTCGTCTACAAAGTCGCAGGTTCCATCGCGACGATCAAGAACCTCTTCCGCTACGCGCACGTCCACGACAAGGGGATGACGATCCGCGCGAAGAACGTCCCGCTTCTCCGCTTCAAGCCGCGCGGACTCGGCTGGATGTCGAAGAAGGAAGTCGTCATCCCTCGCCGCAGGTTCATGTTCTGGTCCGCCCTGGCGAAGACGGCCGTCATGCGTAGTGTGAACTCGATGCTGCGCGCCGCTGTGCGGGGTACGAAATGAGCACCGTGAACACGATGCGAACCGGCATCAAGGCCGCGATTACCGGCCTGACGACGACGCAGCAGTACGACGCTCTCCGGGTCGAGGACGCCTTCGACATCTCCAAGCGTCGGCCGTCGATCGTCCTCGTCTACCTCGGACGGCAGAAGGCAGCCGGGCCGATCGGGCAGCGGCTGAAGAACAAGATGCGTTACCGCTGGTCGATCGTATTCGTCGCCGAGAACTGGCGCGACGGTATCGGCTCGGGCACGGAACTCCTCGACCTCTCTGACTTGGTCGACGCGATCCGCGACACCGTCGTCACGACCATCAACGACGACCCCGTTTATCTCGAGTTTCTCGACGACTCATTCACGGCCCCGCCGGATCGCCCGGTGGACGGCGGGCCGGCGATGTACGTCACCAACTGGATTACGACTGAGGTTCTCTCGTGAACCGCAAGGAGGATTA
>JAKLFO010000124.1 GCA_022711155.1 Candidatus Bipolaricaulota bacterium | reverse complement strand
CTCGATGAGGTCAAGTCGTGGTTCGTGACGATGGACGCCTTCGCGTCGCGGCTCGCCGTGCCGACCTACGAGACGGTCGGCAACCACGACGTGGTCCGCGACCCGGCCGTGAACAAGGCCGTCTACGAGGAGCACTTCGGCCCGACCTACTACTCGTTCAACATGAAGGGCGTGCATTGCGTGGCCCTCGATCTGCACGTGCTCGACGGAACGGCCATTGTGTACACGATCGACCCCGTGCAGCTCGAATGGCTGCGGCGAGACGTTGCCGCAGCGGACGCGAGCGCGCCCGTCCTCGTCTTCTGCCACGAGCCCACGCCCGACTGGGCCGACACGGCGGAGAACGCGGCGTTGTGGGACTTCCTCGCCGGCTCGCACATCACGGCGCTCGTGAACGGGCACTGGCACACGAACTTCGTCGTGCGCGAGGAGCCGTTCTACGAGCTGACGTCCGGGGCCGTGTGCGGCGCGTGGTGGGAGGGTCCGAACCCCGACGGCACGGAGTTCGGCTACCGCGTCTACGAGATGGCGCGAGGCCGGATCGCAAGCACGTGGCGGACCGTGGGGAAGAACGTCGTGTCGTTCGCCTCTCCCGTGTCCGCCGAGCTCACGTGGGCCGGCCGGCTCGTGGCGAGCGTCTGGGGGCAGGCCGCCTCGGCGTCGTATCGCTGGGACGGCGGCCAGGATACGGCGGTCGAGGTGTCGACCAACGGCCTCTGGAGCACGGCTGCCGGATACCTGAACGTGACCGCGCTGACCGCGGGCTACCACACGCTCTCGCTTTCCTTCGTCCTCTCGAACGGATCGACGGTCCGCGGAGACCAGGGGTTCCTGGTGCAGGATCCGAATCTGACGCTGGGCGAAGTGATGTCGCATCCCGAGATCTTCCAGGGGAAGTTGGTCGGCGTGTCCGACCTCGAAGTTCGCGCCGTGATGGGCACCGACATCTCGGTGACCGACGGGACGAAGACGGTCATCGTGAGCAAGGTTCCGATCACGGTCGCCCGAAACGATCGGGTCTCGGTGGCCGGCATGTACCGGCCGACGAGCGTGGACCCAATCAAGGGGTTCGACCCGGTCTTCTTCGTCAAGTTGGTGAAGCAGTAATCCATGGGGACGGGAGGTAGTGCGATGAGGCGACGATGGTGGGTGCTGGGCGTGGCGGCGCTGTGGGTGGCGGCCGCGGCGGTGAGCGCAGGAGCCGTCACGCTGCAGTTCTTGACGCCGGCGTGGCAGGACGACACCGTCGAGGCGGTCGAGGAGATCGTCGACGAGTGGAACGCGGCGCGACCGGACATCCAGGTGGAGATCGTCTGGCAGGCGTGGGAGAACATCGACGACTACCTGCTCACGAGCTTCCAGGCGGGGCAGGGACCGGACGTGTTCCACGAGGACTCGGTCATGTGCTACGAGTACGGCATGCTCGGGTACGCGGAGCCGCTCAACGGCTACCTCGACGCCGCGACCCTCGCCGACACGCCGCAGCAGAGCTGGACTGGCGTCAGCGACGACCAGGGCAACATCTACGGTGTCCCGTTCCTGCAGGAAACGCTCGTCGTGTTCTACAACCAGGCCATGTTCGACGCGGCCGGGATCACGCCTCCGGCCGACGGACTCGTGACGTGGGACGAGTTGCGCGACTACGCGCAGCGCCTCACGAAGAGGGACGCGAGCGGGCAGACGACGACCTGGGGACTTCTCGCGCCGCTCGAGCAGCGCCTCTGGTGGTGCCTTGTCGCGCAGAATGGCGGCCAGGTCCTCGTCAAGCACGACGACGGCACGTGGCACGTCGAGATCGACGATGCGGCGCGGCAGGCGATCGAGTACTACACGAACCTCGTCACCGTGGATCGCGTCATGCCCGAGGACGTCTTGAGCTACGACTTCATGAGCCTTCTCCAGGGATTCAAGACCGGCAAGTACGCGATGTTCAGCTTCGGCTGTTGGGTCCGCTCCTGGATCAACCGGCTCACCCAGAACGAGCTCGAGTGGGGCATGCTCCAGGTGAAGGGACCGGTTCGCAACGTGACGGAGGCCGGCCCGCAGGGCATCTCCATCTACTCCGGCTCTCGCTACAAGGCTCAGGCGGCCGAGTTCCTGCTCTACTTCACGAACACCGAGAACCAGGCGCGGCTCGCCTTGGCAGACTGGCTGTTCCCCGTTCGGCAGTCGGCGCTCGCTCGTCCGGAGTTCCAGACAGAGGAAGACCAGTGGGCCGTGGCCTATCAATGGCTGCCCTACGCCGAGGACGTGAAGCCGCACATGTTCGGATTCTTCGCCTGGGAGTGGCAGTCGTTCATTCCGCAGATCGAGCTGGCGCTCTTGGGCTCGGTGAGCCTGGACGAGGCGCTCCGGGGAGCGACGACGCAGGGGAACGACTTCCTGCGCCGCATGGGACTTCAGTAGTTCGTAGACGGCAAGCGAAGGAGGTGGTCGGCGAGCGCAACGGCTGGAGGGAGGCGGAGGTACCGAGGAATGGGTGAGGGGGAAAGAAGGAGGACTACGTGAAGCGGATGCTGTGTCTCGGAGTACTGCTCGTTGCGCTCGTCGTGCCCGCAGCGTGGGCTACGAGCTGGGCGCCTGCGGGCGATGTGGTGCTGACGATCTCGGGGCCGGTCACGTTGATGAACGCCTACGACGAGACGCGCGGCGCCGGCGTGAGCCAGTTCGACATCGACATGCTGAAGTCCCTGCCCGCGACCACCTACACGGTCACGGATCCTTGGCTGGGCGAGAAGAAGTACACGGGCGTGCTCTTGTCAGAGCTGTTGGCCTGGGTCGCCGCGCCGCTCGACGCGAAGCAGGTCGTCATCGTCGCGTCGGACGGGATGGAGTTCGTCGTCCAGGTGGCGGATGCCGCCGCGTACCCGATCATGATCGCGTACGCGTCGAACGACAAGGTCATCAAGGCCGGATCGGGCGGGCCGCTGAAGCTCGTGTACCCGTACCAGATCGAAGGTGTGGAAGCCCTCTACGCGCCCGAGCAGTGGGCGTGGTTCGTGATCGAGATTCGCGTGGAGCAGTAGGCGCAAGGCGCCACTGACCGAGGGAGGGGGCCGCCCCTCCCTCGTCGATCCTTAGGGGACGCGGCGCGGGATAGGGAGGCCGACGGGTATGGGAGGACAGGGAGCCGCCCGCGATATGCGGGTCGCCGTGCTCGCGGAACTCGGCAAGATCGAGGTGCGCAAAGAGCCGCTGCCCGAGCCGGGTCCGGGAGAGGCGCGGCTGCGCGTTCGAGCTGTGGGCCTGTGCGGCACGGATGTGAAGGCGTTCCGGCGCGGGCATCCCTATTTCACGCCGCCGTGCGTCCTGGGCCACGAGGCCGTGGGTGTCATCGATGCGGTTGGCACGGGCGTCCGCCGGCCGCGCGTCGGCGAACGCGTGGTCTTCGCGCCGTATGCAGAGTGCGGCGGCTGCCCGGTGTGCCGGCGCGGCGTCGGCGAGTTGTGCGAGCACAAGGCGTTCGTTCCTGGAGCGCTGCAGGAGTACCTGATCCTGCCCCCGGCGATTCTTGCCGCGTCCACGTTCCCGATTCCCGAGGCCGTGACCGATGAGGCCGCGACCCTGGCCGAGCCTCTCGCGTGCGCGATGAATGGGATCGAACGAGCCGGCGTCCGAGCGGGCGACCGGGTGCTTGTCGTCGGAGGCGGCCCCATGGGCGCGCTCCTCGCCGTCCTGGCGCGGGCGATCACGCCGGACGTCCTCGTGAGCGAGGTGAACGCGTCGCGCGGAGAGCGCCTCCGCCGGCTGGGGCTCGCCGTAGCCGATCCGACGCGAGCGCCGCTTGGCGAGGCGATGTCCGCCGCGCTCGGCGCGCCGGAAGCGGACCGGGTTCTCATCGCGGTCGGCGACCGGGCCGTGGCCGAGGACGCGGTGTCGCGCGCGCAGTTCGATCAGGCCGAGGCGCTGCGCAAGACGGCCGAATCGCAGGTCACGGCGGCGCAGTCGCAGGTCTCGCTGGCGAACAACCGGCTGGGCTACACGCGGCTGTTCTCCAACGTCA
>JAKLFO010000123.1 GCA_022711155.1 Candidatus Bipolaricaulota bacterium | reverse complement strand
AGTTGCGCGCCGCTAACGGTTGCGCAACTCCCATCCGCATGAGCTACGGGGCGCGAACAAGATGAGGTCCCGGACGGGTTGCCGGGACCTCGACTCCGACATCTCTTTACGCCCGACAGGATTCGAACCTGTGGCCTTTGGCGCCGGAGGCCAACGCTCTGATCCGCTGAGCTACGGGCGCTGGCGGAGAGGGCGGGATTTGAACCCGCGGAGGAGCGTTAACCCCTCGACGGTTTAGCAAACCGTTGTCTTTGACCGCTTGACTACCTCTCCGACGCCGCGATTCTACCGTGCTGCCGGAACGCCGGCAAACTGCGACTCACCCTGACGTCGAACGGCCGTGGCGGAGGGGGCAGGATTCGAACCCGCGAGGCTTGTGGCCTGCCGGTTTTCAAGACCGGTGGTTTCGTCCGCTCACCCACCCCTCCGACGGGCCCAAGTATACGCAGCGCGGCGGGGCTGCGGGGTCTAGAGGGCGAATCTCGTGCGGCAGATGGTCCCGCCGCCGAGGAGGCGTTCGCCCTCGTAGAGCACGGCGAGCTGGCCGGGAGTGACGGCGCGCTGGGGCTCCTCGAACGCGAGGGCGAACGTGGTCGCGTTGCAGACACGCAGCGTCGCAGGTGAGCTTGGCGTGCGGTACCGGATCTTCGCCTTGATGCGGCTTCCGTCGCGCGGCGGCCGGCCGCTCGCGAAGTGGGCGTCGCAAGCTGCGAGCCGGTCCGTGAAGAGGCGGGCCTCGCTCCCGACGATCACGGCGTTCCTCGCGGGGTCGAGGTCGGTCACGAAGAGAGGGCGCGCGCTCGCGATGCCGAGTCCGCGGCGCTGGCCGATCGTGTAGTGGGGAAGACCGCGGTGGCGTCCGATCTCGCGTCCGGCTTCATCGAGGATGGGGCCGGGCGCGGCGGCGTCCGGCTCGAACAGCGCGGAGATGTCGCCTCCCGGCGTGAAACAGAGGTCCTGGCTCTCGGGCAGCTCGGCTGCGGTCAGGCCGGCGTCGCGCGCCTGCGCGAACACGCGATCCTTCGACATGCTCCCGACGGGGAGAAGAAGGTGGGACAGGACGTCCTGCCCGAGGCCGTAGAGGAAGTAGGTCTGGTCCTTGCGCGGGTCGGCGCCGCGAAGGAGGTGGAAGCCTTCGTCGTCGCGGCCGACGCGCGCGTGGTGGCCGGTCGCGATGGAGTCGAAGCCCTCTCTTCGCGCGTGCGCGAGGGCGAGGGAGAAGCGCACGAGGCGGTTGCAGCGTCCGCAGGGGTTGGGGGTCTCTCCTTGCCGCAGGCGGGCGACGAAGTCCGACACCACGAGGTCGCGGAAGGATGCGGTGGCGTCGACGGTCCGATGCGGAATGCCCAGCTCGCGCGCGGCGAGGGCGGCTGCGTCGAGCGAGCAGCACTGGTTGGCCCCATGCTCCGCGGGCCGGCCGGGCTCGGACCAGAACCAGAAGGTGAGTCCCGCGACATCGTACCCATCCTGTCGCAAGCGCAGCGCGGCGACCGTGCTGTCGACTCCGCCGCTCATGCAGACGAGGACGGATCGCGCCATCTACTCGACGTCTCCCGCCAACGGGACGACGCAGATGAACTCGAGGGGTACGTCGCCCGTGTTGCGGAACTGGTGCACGTCCATGGGGGGAACGAAGATGAAGTCGCCCGGTCCCACGTCTTGCGCGCCGCCTTGGCCGTGGGCTCGTCCGCGGCCGGCGAGGACGTAGACTTCGTGCTCCCATGCGTGCGCGTGCTCGGGCGTGTAACCGCCCGGCGCTACCGTGAAGTGCCGCATGACGAAGAGCGGCGCCCTATCTGCGGCGCCGATCAGAACGCGTTTCTCGACTCCCTGGACGACGGGCGCGTTCTCGAACTTGCGGGGAGTGACCTGGCTCTTGTTGCCGATGACGACCATGGGGACTCCTTTCTAGAGTGTGGCGACGAGGAGGGGGACGATCATCTCGTCGGCTGTCAGCCCGCCGTGCATGCCGGCGAGGAGGGGGGCGTCGGGGTACGGGTGGAGGAAGCCGCGATCGCCCGTGGACATGGCGAGGACATCGCCGAGGCGGGCGAGGGCTTCGGGGTGCTCGCCTCCGCGACCGAATAGACCCAAGGAGAGCGCCTCGCTCGAGTCGAGGAGGAGGAGGTCGCCGTCGAGCAGCACCGGCGTTGCCCGGCGGACCTCGTCGCGCTTCTCCGGACGCAGGAAGAGGTACGAGGCGCGCGGCTCTCCCGATGGGAAGAGGAACAGAGCGTCGCGCAGCGCGGGGACGGTCGAGGTGGGGACGTAGTCGCCGGGACGCATCGGCACGAACCCGTGATCGGACGAGACGATGAGGAGCGCGTGCTCCACCTGGCCGACGAGTTCGCGCCGTAACGCGGCGGCCACGGAAGCTGCCTCCGCGGCGTACGAGCTCGACAGGGGGCCGCGCGGGTGCGCGATCGAGTCGAGCCCCGGCCAGTAGAGGGTCACGACAGTCTTGCGCGTCGCGCGGTTCAGGATCTCGCGAGAAAGGGCGAGCATGTCGGACAGGCCGACCGCTGGGTGGATGTGCGTCGCACCACGGTACAGAACCCGCGACAGCCCGCTGTCGGCGATTCCGCGCGGCAGAAGCGCATATGTGTCGACATCGTCCGCCTCGAGCTCTTCGTACATCGTCCGAGGTACGAGGAGGGAGTCGAGGTTGAGCGACGGGGGGAGTGGAGCTTCGCCGCGGCCGCCGACGACCGTCAGCTGGATCATGTTGGCGATCGCCGAGATCTCGCGCAGGTAGAGGCGGTAGCCGAGCATGCCGTGCTGTGACGGCGCGAGCCCCGTGCTGTAGGTTGTGAGAGCCGCGACGGTCGTCGACGGACACACCGTCGTCATCGGCAAGAGGAGGCCGGCCGAGGACAGGGCTCGCACGTCGGCGTCCTGGCGCGCGAGCTCGTTCCAGCGGTGATAGCCGGCCCCGTCGAGGATGACGAGCAGCACGCGGTCGGCTCTTGGCGGCGAGACGAGGTCGAGGAGCGGGCTGTCCGGCTGCGGGATGCCCAGCGCGGCCGACACGAGGCTTGGGACGCGGTCAATGGAGTAGCCGCCGTAGTCGGGCAGCACGGCGTGCTTGGGGAAGCCGGCCGGGTTGGGGCGGGCTCGCAGATGGTCGTACACAGCTTGGGCCGTCTTCATGCGGCGGCATTATACCGAGCCGCGGCGACCCATAGCCTACCTGTCCTCCGCGTCGAGCGAATCCATGACATCGAGGAGGCCGCTCGGCCACTCGCTAGGAGTGCCGGCGGCGGACGACCATGGCCGCGCGGCTCCGGAAAGCGTGACCGACCACGTTCTCTCCATCTCCCAGGAATCCGGCGCCCTGCGTTCGGCGTACGAGTCCTGGACCGTTCCTGTCGCGTCCCCCTCCACGACCTGGACGCGGGGGCATGTGCCGGGTCCGTCTGGCGCGGCGAGCAGGAGGTAGAAGCGCCCCGTGCAGGCGGTTGGCGCGAAGAGGCCGAGGACTGCGTCGGTTGGGGCGATGGTGACGGACTCCCCATCCTGTGCGGCAAGCGACAAGCCGCCGGAAAGACACACCTTCTCCCCAGCGTCTTTGGTCCCGCACCCGGAGAGGACGATCCACGCTTCGGTCGGGGGCGTATCGAGGCTCGCCGTCGCACCGCCCACCGCGCGCGCCATGCCTATCCACCAGGCTGCGTGCTCCGAGGTGCGTACCGTCTGCGCGCCCACCGCGCGCGCGGCCGCCACGAACGTCAGGCGCACGCCGTCTACTGTCAGAGTTCCCGTGAGCGTCGCTTCTGCTTCGAAGCGGACCGTGGCTCTTCGGCCGTCCGCTTGGAAGGTGGCGCGCCCCGTCGCGTCGACGACCGCACAGAACGTGTCGGCGGCGAGTCCGCGGGCGGCGCCCGCGAGAAAGACGGCGAGCGCGACGGCCGCAGGGCGAAGGCACGGGGCGGTGCACATGCCGTGAGCGTATGCACGGCCGTCGCATCCGCGTCTCACTCCTTCGTGCGACGCAGCGCGCCTTCGCCTCACTTGCCGCCCGCGGCTGACTCCTGTTCGGCAG
>JAKLFO010000122.1 GCA_022711155.1 Candidatus Bipolaricaulota bacterium | reverse complement strand
GCCGACCTGGGATTGCTCTGGGACGCGGGCAAAGGCTTCCGCGCCGCGGCCAATCTGAGGGATTTCTTCTCCACCCAGATCATCTGGGCCAACGGCACCCACGAGATCGCCATCACCCGCAACGGACTGAGGCGCCTCCTCCCCGAGACGGTGCGCGTCCTCGAGGGGCCCGGCTGTCCCGTGTGCGTGACTCCCGCGGCCGACATTGAGACGGCCATCCGCATGGCCGAGCAAGGCGCCATCTTGTGCACGTTCGGCGACATGGTCCGGGTCGCTGGGTACGGGCGCTCGCTCGACTCCGCCCGCGCCGCGGGTTCGGACGTTCGCACCGTCCTCTCGATCGATGAGGCCGTTCACACCGCGGCGAAGTCGGCGCGCGAGGTCGTCTTCTTCGCCGTGGGGTTCGAGACGACGGCTCCGATGACGGCCGCGATCGCCCTGGAATCCCCTCCGGCCAACTTCTCGATCCTCGCTTCTCACAAGCTGATTCCGCCGGCGATGTCCGCGTTGCTCGCTCTCCCCGGAACCGCGATTGACGGCTTCCTCGCACCCGGACACGTCTCGACCATCATCGGCGCCCGCGGCTACGAGGCGGCGATGGGCGCCTCGCGCATGCCCGTGGTCATCGGCGGCTTCGAACCGCTCGACATCCTGTACGCCTTGGCCCTGCTCCTCCGTCAGATCCGCGACGGCAGACCTTCGGTGGAGAACGGGTACCCGCGCGCCGTGGCAACGCGCGGCAACGAGACGGCGCAGCGACTGCTCGGGGAGGTCTTCGAGCCCTGCGACGCGGACTGGCGCGGCATCGGCACGATTCCCCGGTCGGGCTATCGTCTCCGCGCGCCGTACGCCTCCCTCGACGCGCGGGCGCGGTTCCGAGTCGGCGAGGTCGAAGATGTCGCCGAGGACGGCGCCTGCCGCTGCGCCGACGTCCTGACCGCGCGAGCCGTCCCGAGCGACTGCCCGCTCTTCGGCAAGCGCTGCACGCCCCTGTCGCCCGTCGGCCCGTGCATGGTGGGATCCGAGGGCGCATGCTCGATCTGGTTCCGTTACGACGGCGAGCGAGTCCTATGAGCGACCGAATCACGTCTCTGCACGGGGCCGGGGGCGAGGTGATGGATCAGCTGTTGGCCGATCTCATCCTGCCGCGCCTTCCCGCACGCCCGAGCGGCCGCATCGACCTCCGGGCGTGCGACGACGGTGCAACCCTCGATCTGCCGCGTGACGGCGAAATCGTCTTCACGACGGACGGCCACGCCGTGAAGCCGATCTTCTTCCCCGGCGGCGACATCGGCCGTCTCGCAGCGTCCGGGACAGTCAACGACCTCGCTGTCATGGGCGCGCGCCCGATCGTGCTCAGCCTCGCCGCCATCCTTGTCGAAGGGTTCCCGCTTTGCGACCTCGAGCGCGTGATCGACTCGTTCGCGGCGGTGCTCCGCGAGGTCGGAGCGACGGTCGCATGCGGCGACACGAAGGTCATGCCCGCCGGCGACCTCGACGGCATTCTCCTCACGACGTCGGGCATCGGAGTCGCGCGCCGCGCCGTCTCCGACGCCGCGCTCCACGTGGGAGACCGGATCTTGGTGACCGGGACGATCGGCGATCACGGAATGGCCCTTCTCGCCGCGCGCAACGAGTTCCACCTCTCCACCGAGCTGAGGAGCGACGTGGCGCCGATCTGGTCGCTCCTCGAGCCGCTCGTCCGCTCGGGCGATTGGGTGCACGCAATGAAGGACCCGACGCGCGGCGGCCTCGCCGCGGCGCTGAACGAGATGGCACGCAAGTCGCGGGCTTGCATCGAGATCGACGAGGCGGCCATCCCGTTGCGCGACGAGGTCCGCGGCCTCTCGGACCTTCTCGGGATCTCGCCGCTCGAGGTTGCGAACGAGGGGAAGGCGGTGCTCGCCGTCGCCCCGTCGTTCGCCGACGAGGCCCTCCGCCTCCTGCGCGGCCACCCGTTGGGCGCGGACGCGGCCGACCTGGGACGCGTCACGAGCGAGTACCCGGGGCACGTCGTGCTCCGGACCGAGATCGGCGGCCGCCGCTTCCTCGAGATGCCCGTCGGGGATCCGGTGCCGCGCATCTGCTGACGCGTCCGACTACCTGCGGAGCCAGACGCGCCGGTCGGCGATCGTGCGCCCTTTCGATTGGCACTGCGGGCAGTAGTAGGTCCGCGTCTCGGCGAAGCGAATCTCGGCGATCGGGGCGCCGCAGACGGCGCACGGCTCTCCCGTCCGCTTGTAGACCCGCATCCCTTCGGCCCGCCGCTCCCCCACCAGCGCGCCGCCTGCCGCACGGCGCGTGCGCGCGACGGCCTCCGCCAGCACGTCGCGAATGGCCGCGTGCAGTCGCTCGATCTCCGCGGCCTCCAACGTGTTCCCATAGCGAATCGGCGACAGCCCGGCGGCGAAGAGGATCTCGTCGGCGTACGCCGCGCCGATGCCGGCGAGCCGCGACGGGTCCGTGAGAAGCTTCTTGAGTTGCCGACGATCAGCGCCCAGGAGCCGCGCCGCCGCTTCGCACGTGAAATCGTCGGACAACGGCTCGACGCCGGCTCGCGCGATCCCCTCGACGTCGCCGGGGCCGCGCACGACGTGAACCTGGGCCATCTTCTTCGACCCGTTCTCCACGAGCCGGAGGTCTCGCCCGTCTGCCAGTGAGACGACCAAGCCCGTCGCCTTCGTCACCTTGGTCGCCGTGCGAGTCAAGACGAGCCGGCCGGCCACCATGAGGTGCACGACGAGCCAGAGGTCCGCGCGACAAGACAGAAGGAGATGTTTCCCGCGTCGATCGACGCTCCGGAAGGACTCGCCGACCAGCGCGTCGAGCGGCGGGTCGACCGTCTTCAGCACGCCCGGCCGGTAGGCGCGCGCCGACACGATCGCGCACCCGAGGACGGACGACGTCAGCACTTCTCGCATCGTTTCGAGTTCGGGCAGTTCAGGCATGATCCCCTCGCGCGCGGATTATAGCGGCGAGCTAGCTGGCTCCGCTCCCAGCCGATCGGCGGCCGACGGGTGTCCGTAGCCCCGCGGGGGCGCTTGTCCGACCTGGCGGTCCCACGCTTCCGCCGCCAGCCGCTCTCGGCGCCGCACACTGGGTCCGGAGGTGGTGGTCATGACCCAGAAGGTGCGCGCCGTGCTCTTTGCCCGCATCACGTCCGTCTGCTGCCTCGTCCTCATCGCGGCCGTCAGCTGTGCGCCGACCGCGCCCGTGGATGTGAGCGGCGGCTGGAGCGGCACCCTGGCGTACACGAGCGGGCCCATGACCTCCTTCACGTCGTCCTTCCGCCTGGACCTGTTCGCTGAGGATGGGGCCGTCACCGGCTCGGTCACGCTCCCCAGCGGCTATGGGAACCAGTTCCAGATCCCGGTCACGCTAGGCGAGGTCCACGCCGACACCATCGTCCTCGAGGCGGAGGGCATGAACCCGTTCACCACGCCAGACACGCCGGTGCGTATCGCGTTCGACGGCGCCGCGACGGCGACCACGATGTCCGGCGTCGGCACGCACGTCGTGTCCGGCGCGGCCTACACGTTCACGTGGTCGGCCACGCTCGTGACGCCGCCCGTCGTGGACGCGGAGTAGCCGGCCCGGAAGGCCCTACCGCCGCCCCTCCCGCTCATCCTTCTCCACAAGTTCTCGCAGCCGGCGCGCGGGTTCGCCGCATCCGCCGCCTCCCGGCGTCTCGATCCGTACCGCTTCTCCGTCCGCGATCCAGAGCGAGACCTTCGCCGGGAGTTCCTCGAGGCAGCCCTCCCGGCGCACCCGTCTGTTGCGCCCCACCGCTCCCCCACCGCCGCCGTGCACGCCGTACGGAGCTCTCTCCCGACGGTCGGTGAGAAGAGAGACGCGCGCCGCGTGCCCGAGGGGCCGGATCTGCCTCCGCAAGCCGAGGCCGCCACGCCACTCGCCGTCTCCGCCCGTCCCCGCCACGAACTCATATCGCTCGACGCGAAGCGGATAGCTCGTCTCGAGCGCTTCGATGGGCGTGTTCAGGGTGTTCGTCATGTGCGACTGCACGCCATCCATGCCGTCCGCATTGTGCCGCGCGCCGATCCCTCCGCCCATCGATTCGAGGTAGACGAAGGTGTCGTCGCGCAGCCGCCGCTCGCCGGAGAAG
>JAKLFO010000121.1 GCA_022711155.1 Candidatus Bipolaricaulota bacterium | reverse complement strand
TTCGACGAGTCGCAGCTTGTGTTCCGGACTGACGCGCGCAAACACGTCGACGGCGTCGACGCACTCAATCAGCTCCTGATCGGACATGGCCTGGAGATCGGTCCCCGTCAAGACGCACGTCTCGCTGCTCGCATCGCGCAGGATGCCGACCTGCGCTGCAATTGCCGCTGCAGTGGCCGCGTGGTCGCCTGTGATCATCTTGACCTGGATCCCGGCCTTCTGACATGCCGCTACCGCTGGCGCGGCCTCGTCGCGCGGCGGATCCATCATCCCCTGGAGACCCAGAAAGGTGAGACCCGACTCCACGTCGGCGTGCTCGAGGACATGCTTCGAGCCCGGCAGGTCCTTGCGCGCGAAGGCAAGGACGCGCAAGCCCTCCGAGGCCATGGACTCCGCCGTGGCGCGGAGGGCGTCGGCCTCGAGCGGCGCCGCACCTCCAAGGGCGGCCTGAACTTCGCACCGCGCCAGGAGGCTTTCGAGCGCGCCCTTGACGTAGACGCGCCGCGCGCCGGCCGCGCGATCGTCGTGCAGCGTGGCCATGAACTGGAGCTGTGACTCAAACGGGATCGCGTCGATGCGTGGAAGCGCGGCCTGAAGGTCGTCGCGCCGCAATCCTGCCTTTGCCGCGACCGACAGGAGAGCGCCCTCGGTCGGATCGCCGCGCACGATCCACCGATCGCCTTCCTCCGCGAGGTCGGCGTCGCTGCACAACGCGCCGCAGACGAGCACCTCGCGCAAGCCGGGCGCCCGCGCGAGGTCGACCGGGCTGTCGTCGCTCAGCAGCAGCCCTTCGGGCGCGTACCCCGAGCCCGTCGCGTGGTACGTCGCCCCGTCCGCAGCGAGGCGCCGAACCGTCATCTGGTTCTGCGTCACGGTCCCCGTCTTGTCAGTGCAGATCACCGTCGTGCTGCCCAGCGTCTCAACCGCCGGCAGGCGGCGGATGATCGCTCGCCGCCTCGCCATGCGCGCGACGCCGATGGCGAGGATGATCGTCACCGCGGCTGGCAGACCCTCCGGGATCGCGCCGACCGCGAGGGCGATGGACGCCATCAGCATGTCGGTTACCGACTGTCCGCGCAGGAGGCCGGCGACGAACGTCAGCGCGGCCAGTCCGAGGACCACGACCATGAGCAGACGCGAGAAGCGCGCAATCCGGCGCGTGAGGGGCGTTTCCAGCACGTCGGCCGACGCGATGAGATCCGAGATGCGCCCGATCTCGGTTGCGTCGCCCGTCGCGACGACGACGCCGAGCCCCGTGCCGTAGGTGACGAGCGTCGACGAGAAGGCCATGTTGGTGCGGTCACCGAGCGTCGTCTCGCGGGGCAGCGTTCCGGTTCCCTTCGACGCGGGCACCGCCTCGCCCGTCAGCGCCGACTCGTCCACGCGAAGGTCGCGGGTCTGCAGCAGTCGAAGGTCCGCTGGGACCTTATCCCCTGACTGAAGGAGCACGAGATCGCCCGGCACGAGATCCGCCGCAGGCACGCTCTCGCGCTTGCCCGCGCGGAGCACCGTGCACGAGCTCGGCAGACCCCGCGACAAGGCGTGAATCGCCCGCAGCGCCTTGGCCTCCTGGATGTAGCCGATGACGGCGTTGACGAAGACCACGCCCACGATGACCGCCGCGTCAACGATCTCATGCAGGAGGCCCGCCGCGAGCGCCGCCGCCAGGAGCAGGTAGACAAGCGGCTGATGGAACTGCAACAGGAATTGGACGAGCCGGCTGCGGCCGCGCCGCTCTGTCAGCACGTTCGGCCCAAACCGCTGCCGTCGATGCTCGACCTCGAATCGATCGAGGCCCTTCGAGAGATCCGTCCCAAGCAACTCGAGGATCTGGTCGGCCTCCGTGTGGTGGCAGTGCTCGCAGACCAGGTTCTCGGCGCTTCCCTCCATGATGCCTCCCTTGACGCTCTCCGCGCGTGGGTCGATTCTCCTCGGACGGGCGCGTCGCGCCAAGGTGCCGGCACGCGCCCGCACAACACTGAGGCAAGAATCTAGTTCGCTCGGCGGGATTCGCACTGCCGCGGAGCCCGCAAGCCGGAGACTCGCCGCGCGCCGTCTACGAGCCGTCTGCTGCCTGCTCCGCGCTTGCCTCGATGGCACCCGCGTCCCAGACCTTGAGTGACCCGTCGTACGAGGCCGTCGCGACGCAATCGCCATCTCGAGCGAACGCCACGCCCCAGACGTACCCGGTGTGCCCGGCAAGAACGGCGAGGCGCTCGCCCGTCGCTGGGTCCCAGACACACGCCGTGCCATCCTGAGACGCCGAGGCAAGAAGCGCGCCGCTCGGGGCGAACGCCACACCCCACACCGCGTGGCGATGGCCTCGCAGCGTGGCGATTTGCTCACCGCTCTCGACATTCCAGAGGAGGACGCTCTGGAAGATCCCCGCGGCAAGCGTGGTCCCGTCGGGCGAAACATCGACGGATGCGACGTACATGTCCGGCACGCGCAGGATCTGTCGGGTCTCTCCGGTGGCAAGATCCCAGATGCGCACTTCGCCCATCGAACACGAAGCGAGCCACGATCCGTCCGGCCCAAAGGCGATCGACTCTACCGCCGCCGGATGGCCGCGCAAGACCGCAAGTGCATGCCCCGACGCGGCACCCCACAGCCGCACGGTGCCGTCATCACCACAGGAGGCGAGCAGATTCCCGTCAGGGGAGAAGCGGACGCAACGGACCGCACGGAAGTGCCCCCGCAGGACGAGAGCCTCCTCGGCCCGCGCGACGTCCCAGACGCGAACCGTCTGGTCCCACGACCCCGAGGCGACGTGTCGGCCGTCCGGGCTGAACGCGACCGACCAGACAGCGTTTTCGTGTCCTGAGAGGACCGACACCTCGTCTCCGGACGCAACGTCCCAGAGCCTGACCGTGCGATCCTCTCCTGCCGACGCGATGAGAGCCGAGGTCGGGCTGTAGGCCACGGCTCGCACCGGCGCGGCGTGCCCGCCCAGAACAGCCTCGAGTTGCCCTGACAAGAGGTCCCAGACCCTTACCGCGTTGCCGCTCCCGCCCACAGCGATCCGCGAGCCGGCCGGATGGAAGTCGATGCAGCGCGGAGTCTGCCCGCCGCCGGGGAGCAGGAGGAGCTCTCGGCCCGACGCGACGTCGAATACCGCCACCGCTCCGTCGTCATACCCGAGAGCCGCGACGCCCAGCGCGGGGGCCAGCGCCGCGCAGGTCGCGTGACCTGCCGATGCCGGGGGCACGAGCTCACGCAGGGTCGAAAACGCGACATCGAGGATGACGACACGGCCGTCTCCACGTGCCACCACGAGAGAGGCGTCCGCAACGAACGCGACGCAGAGGATGGGACTCCCGGGCATAGTGACGCGCAGCACTTCTTCCCCAGTCGCTACTTCCCAGACCGCCACCTCGCCGCCGAGATTCGCTGCGACGCGTGCTCCAGAGGGGCTGAAGGCTACGCCGGGTGCCTCGGAGCCGCCGCGCAGCTCGCGGATGGCTCGTCTCTTGTCGATGTCCCATAGCCGGACTCGCCCGTCGCGATGCCCTGAAGCGAGCAGACCCGACGACGGATCGAAGGCAACCGCCTGTGCGCCGGACTCGACCGCGAAGCTCGCCGCGCTGGCGCCGGTGACGACGTCCCACACGCAGAGGGCTCCGTCCGCTGCCGCCGACGCCAGCAGCGCCCCACTCGGCGAGTACGCCACCGCCTCCACGGGCGCCCGATGCCCTTCGTGGCTCGCGATGCGCGCCCAGGACACGGATTCGTAGATCTGGACTGTGGCCGCACTTCCCCCGATAGCAAGGGAGACACCCGTAGGGCTGAACGCCACCGCATTGGCGCCTCCGAATCCGAGAGTCGCGAGAGGTTCGCCGCACGCGGCGATCGACAGACACGCCGCAGCCACGACACACAGAACGGCCACGAGTCGTCGCATTGTCCTCCTTGTGCGTCGGGAGACGGGACCGGGCGGCGCGCCGCGACTCGGCACAGCGCCGGATTCTACGGCACGAGCTTGCTCAGGCCTCCATCGGTGCCGATCCAGACGACGCCCGCGAGGACCGAGATCGCTTGGGCACGATCGTCGATCAGGCCGTCGGCGACCGCGTAGGTCGTGACAGCGTCGTCCGACCCGTCGAACGGCGTTCCACCGTCGTCGACCACCGCAACCCCGTTCCAGCCGGTGGCAACCCACTTCCTGCCCGCGTCATCGA
>JAKLFO010000120.1 GCA_022711155.1 Candidatus Bipolaricaulota bacterium | reverse complement strand
GACGCCGAGAATCTTCGCATACGTCCGAAGCTGTTCGACGGCCGCTATCCTGTAGGTATCGGCCGTCAGGAGAAGCACCTTTCGCCGTTCCCACAAAGCGCTGATCGCGGCGAGCTTCGCGATGGTCGTCGTCTTTCCGACGCCCGTCGGCCCGAGGAACATGAACACGCCCACGGGACGCTTCGGGTTCTTCACCCCGGCGTGGGCGCGCCGGATCGACCGCGACACGGCCCGCACGGCTTCTTCCTGGGCGATCAGCCGCTCGTGGATCTTCTCTTCCATGTTCACGAGCCGGACGGACTCCTCTTCCTGGACGTGCCCGATCGGGATCCCCGTCCACGTCGCGACCATCTTCGCGATGTCGCGCCCCGTGACCTGGAGCTCCGTGCCTTCCACGGCGGACTCGCTCTTCGCCCGCGCCTGCTTCTCGAGTTCGGCCTTTTTGTCGCGCAGCCGCGCCGCCGTCTCGTACTCCTGGGCGGCGACGGCCTCCTGCTCTTCCTTGTCGAGCGCCCCGATCTGCTCGAGCAGCTCGCGCACGTCCTCCGGGACCTGTGAGCTCTGGAGCTTGATCCGCGCCGCGGCCTCGTCGACCAGGTCGATCGCCTTGTCCGGCAGGAACTGGTCCGTGACGTAGCGGTCGGAGAGCCTGGCCGCTTCGAGGAGGGCGTCGTCGGTGATCTTCACTCCGTGGTGTTTCTCGTAGCGAGGGCGAAGCCCGCGCAAGATCTCGACCGCGGTCTCGATCGACGGCTCCTCCACGACGATCGTCTTGAACCGTCGCTTCAGCGCCGGATCCTTCTCCACCGACTTGCGGTACTCGTCCGGCGTCGCGGTGCCGATGCACTGGATCGCGCCGGAAGCGAGCGGCGGCTTGAGGATCGACGACGCGTCGATCGCTCCCTCCGCGCCTCCCGCGCCCACGACGGTCTGCAGTTCGTCGATGAACAGGATGATGTTGTCGTTCTCGCTGACCTGGTTGATGAGCGCCTTCAGCCGCTGCTCGAACTCGCCGCGGTACTTCGTGCCCGCGACGACCGACGCCATGTCGAGTTCGAGGATCTCCTTGGAACGGAGGATGGCGGGGACGTCGCCCGAGGCGATCCGCTGCGCCAAGCCCTCGACGATCGCCGTCTTGCCGACGCCCGACTCCCCGATCAGGGCGGGGTTGTTCTTCTTGCGGCGCGTCAGGGTTTGGATGATGCGCTCCATCTCCGCCTCGCGCCCGATCACGGGGTCGAGGTTGCCGGCCATCGCCTCCTCGACAAGGTTGCGACCGAACTCGGCCAGCTCGCCCTTGCGCTGCGGCTGCCGCCGCGTGGCTCGGATCGCCATGCCCATGCCCGACGGCGGCAGGAAGTAGGCCCGCGTCTTGGGCAGATCGATGCCGAGCTGCTGCAGAAGGCTCGCGCCGGTGCCCTCGCCCTCCCGCAGCATGCCCATGAGGAGATGCTCGGGACGGATGGCGTTGACGCTGGACCGCCGCGCCTCCTCGAAGCTGATCTTCATGACGCGCTTGAGCCTGGGCGTCGGCTCCAGGTCATCGGCGGAGAGCCGCACCTCCCCGCGCCCCTTCTCCTGCTCGAGCAGGCCGGCCACCTTCTCGTACGTGACGCCGTGAGAGGACAGGAATCGGTTCACGTCGCTCCCGGTCATCTTGAGGAACGCGAGCAAGAGATGCTCGGTGCCGACGTAGCTGTGGCGCCACGCCTCGGCTTCTTCCTGCGACACCGCGATGATCTCCATCGACTCGCGCGAGAAACGGTCGTACATCCGGCCTCCTGCCCTTCGGCATCCTGCTTCGGGAGAGTATACCCGTCGAGTTGGGGGCTACAACGGATCGAGCTTTCGGTTCACGCGGGTCATCGCTGCGTCGATGCCGGCCGAGCGGAACAGGTCGATCGCCTCGACGGCCCGTTCGAGCGCTGGCACGACGGCCTGCCACTCGCCGGGAGAGAATCGCTCGAGGACGTAGTCCATCCCGGGGGCCTCGCGCCCTTCGACCTCGATGCCGATCCGCAGACGCGGAACGTCCTCCGTGCCGAGCGAGCGCAGCACGGAGGTGATCCCCTTGTGGCTGCCCGGCCCGCCGGACGAGAGCAGGCGCACGCGCCCGAGCGGAAGATCAAGGTCGTCGTAGACGACGAGCGCGTCGCGGATCCCGATCCCGTGCTGCGCGAGAACGCCCCTGACGGCCCGGCCGCTGTCGTTCATGTACGTGAGCGGCTTCACGAGCAACAGGTCGTCCCAGGAAAAAACGAGGGCGGAGTGCTGCATCCGCCCTCGCGATCGTATTCGATGGACCTTGCGGTAGAGGTCGACGACCTCGAAGCCCACGTTGTGCCGAGTCAGCGCGTAGGACAGGCCCGGATTTCCGAGCCCGAACACGGCCTTCACGCGTCCACCCTAGGCTTCGGCCGCTTCACCCTCAGCAGCCGGGGCTTCCTCGCCCGCGGCCTCCTCAGCGCCCTCCACGGCCTCCGCAGCTTCCGCGGCTTCCGCCACCAGACTGCGCGGCGCGATGACCGTCACGAGAACGCGGTCGGGGGGCAGCAGGGGCTCCACCTTTCCGAAGTCGATCTCTTCTACGTGAACGGAGTCGCCAATCTCGAGGGACGAGACGTCGATCGTGATCAGGTGGGGGATGTCCTTCGGCATTCCGCGAACGGGGATGGTGCGGAACTGCACGTTGAGAATGCCGCCCGACTTCGCGCCGGCCGCCTCGCCGACGATCTTCGTCGGCACGCTCAGCTTGAGCGTGTGATCGGCCTCGGGATAGTAGAAGTCCACATGGATGGGCTCGTCGGTGATCGGGTCGTAGTCAATGACCTTCAGGAACACGTCCATCTCGCGCGGCTTCCCCTCACCCGCCAACTTGAGGGTGATGCGCGAGCTGCGCGTGATCTTGGAGAAGAGCATGAGCAGGTCGCGACGCGCGATGGCGATGGGCGTGCTCTCGATCGCCGGCCCGTAGATCACGCCTGGGACAACCCCTTGCCGTCGGAGGAGGCTGGCCTTCCCCGACGGTCTCGTCTTCGCTTCTAGCGTATGCATGATGACTCCTACATCCCTAGTAGTGCGGGAAGAGATGACTCACCGACTTGTACTCGAAGATTCGGTGGATGGTCTTCGCGAGGTGCTCGCCGACGGAGATGTATTCGACGATTCCACTCTTCTCCGCTTCCTGGCGGAAGATGGTATTGGTAACGACGACCCGTTTCAAGGGAGATTCGGACAGTGTGCCGAGTGCGTCCCCCGAGAAGAGGCCGTGCGTGATGTACGCGCTCACGTCCCGCGCCTCGCTCTGGAGGAGAAGCTCGGCGGCCTTCACGAGCGTGCCTCCAGACGAGACGATGTCGTCGACGAGGATCGCGCGCTTCCCCTCGACGTCTCCGATCACGTTCATGACGTCGACGACGGATCCATCGTGGGATCGCCGTTTCTCGAGGATGGCGAGCGGCAGGTCGAGCTGTTCGGCCACCATGCGCGCGCGCACGGCGCCTCCGGCGTCGGGGGAAACGATGACCGCGTTCTCGAGGCCCTCGACGTGCGTCCGGATGTGGTCCGCAAAGATCCAGTCGGATCGCAGGTTGTCCACCGGAATGTTGAAGAAGCCCTGAATCTGTCCGGCGTGGAGGTCCATCGTCAACATGCGGTCCGCTCCCGCCGTCTCGATGAGGTTCGCGACGAGGCGCGCGGAGATCGGGACGCGGCCCGTGTGCTTGCGGTCTTGACGGGCGTAGCCGTAATACGGAACCACGGCGATCACCGTGCGCGCCGACGCCCGGCGTGCAGCGTCGATGATCAAGAGGAGTTCCATGAGGTGCTCGTTCACGGGCGGGCACGTCGGCTGGATCACGAACACGTCAGCGCCGCGCACCGTTTCCCGAATGCGGACTCGAATCTCGCCGTCGCTGAAGCGGTCGACCGCCGTGTCGCACAGCTCGATCCCGAGCGACGACGAGACCTCTTGCGCCAGGACTCGGTTCGCGTTCCCCGCAACGAGCTTCAGTTCCCGCTCGATCATGTGTCCTCCCCGGACGTTTCGTGCCTCTTCTCCTTGATGACCTGCCGGGCGCGCGCGATGGCGAGCCCGTCCGGCGGGACGTCCTCTGTGATGGTCGATCCCGCTCCGATCACGGCGCCGCGCCCGATCGTCACGGGAGCGACCAGCGAGGAGTTGCTGCCGACGAACGCGCCGCCCCCGATGGTC
>JAKLFO010000012.1 GCA_022711155.1 Candidatus Bipolaricaulota bacterium | reverse complement strand
ATTCAGGAGCCGGATCCTTACCACACGTTCGCCCTGCACTCGGCGGGCGGCGGGTACATCTTCGGCCTGGATCAGAACGGCGTGCTCAATCCGTGCGACATCGGGCTCGACAATGCCGGCTCGATTGCGGGCGCCAAGCTCCTCGACCAGATGGTCAAGGACGGCATCGAAGTCGCCGGAGCGGACTACAGCCTCGTCACCGGCTTGTTCAACCAGGGCAAGCTCGGCGCCATGATCGGCGGACCGTGGACGCTCGCCGACGCGCAGAAGGCCGGTATCAACTACGGCGTCGCCGCGATCCCGACGATCGGCGGCGAGGCTCCCGGCGTGTTCGTGGGCGTGCAGGGCTTCATGATCAGCGCCTTCTCCGAGAACAAGGTCTTGGCGAACCTGTTCGTCAAGGACTTCCTCGTGACGAAGGAGGTCATGCTCAACCTGTTCGACCTCGGCAAGCGCCCGCCCGCTTACCTGCCGGCGCTCGCGGAGCTGTCGGCGGACGCCGACATCCAGGGCTTTGCCGCCAGCGCGGCGAAGGGCACCCCGATGCCCAAGATCTCGCAGATGGGCTCGGTGTGGTCGGCCTGGTCGGACGCGTTGCAGTTGATCGTCAACCAGCAGCTGGATCCGGAGACCGCGATGAAGAACGCGGCAAACCAGATCCGCGCGACGCTGGGCTGCCAGTAGTCACCATCGAGGGGCCGGCCTCGGCCGGCCCCTCCTTCCTACCATGCGCGACTCCTTCCTGCTGCGGCACAGCGTGAAGATCCTCGGGCTGGGGATCCTCGCCGCACTCGCGATCTACGCGTCATCGAGTCTCCTCGTCTCAGGGTCGTACGTGCTTGCGGCCCTCCCTATCCTCGCCGCCGGCCTCATCACGTACATCTTCCTCTCCCCCCGTCGATACCCGATCCGCTGGCTGGTCCCTGGACTCCTCTTCCTCTTCGTGATGGTTCTTTACCCCATCGGGTACACGTTCGTCGGATCGCTCACGGACTTGGGCACAGGCCACATGCTGTCGAAGGAGCAGGCGATCGAGCAGATCCTGGGCCGCACCTACACCCCGCCGGGCGCCGAGCGCTACGCGTACCTAGCGTTCCAGGGATCGTCCGGAGATCTGGTCTTCCTGCTCGCCGGACGCGAGACACTGCTCATCACCGACGGCAAGGCGACACCGATCGCGCTCCCGGATGAGCGCTTCGTTGATGACGATGGAGACGGACGATTCGACCGGTACGGGGACTCCCGCCGGCTCGAGACGCGGGAGATCATCGCGCTTCTTCCGACGCTACAGAAGTTGGCGGTCCCCTACGCCGGCTTGACGTTGGGCCTCGACAGCCTCACCGAGTTCGAGGCGCAAGCGCCCAAGTACGCGTACGACGAGGCAACCGAGACGATGACCGATCTCGAGACGGGCAAGGCCTACACCGCCATCGAAGGCATCTTCACGTCGCCGAACGGCGAGGAGATCTACCCCGGCTATCGCGTTTGGATCGGGCTGGCCAACTACGTGCGCCTGTTCACGAGCACGGCGATCTCCGGCCCGTTCGCCCGCGTCTTCCTGTGGACCGTCGCGTTTGCCCTTCTCTCCGTTCTCCTCACCTTCGCCCTCGGCCTCGGGCTGGCGGTGCTGCTGAACGACCCTCACTTGCGCGCGCGGACGGTCTACCGAGTCCTCGTGATCCTTCCCTACGCAATTCCCTCGTTCATGACGATTCTCGTCTGGCGCGGGATGCTGAACCAGAACTTCGGAGTCATCAACCAGGCGCTGGTCTCCCTCTTCGGCGCGGGAGCCCGGGTGCCTTGGCTTGCGGACGCCTGGGTCGCCAAGGCCGCCTGCATCCTCGTCAATCTATGGCTCGGGTATCCGTACATGATGATCGTCGCACTCGGCGCCCTGCAGTCGATCCCGCATGAGCTCTACGAGGCTTCGCGCGTCGACGGAGCGAGCCGGTGGCAGCAGTTCCGCAAGATCACGCTGCCAATGCTCTTGATGCCGCTTGCGCCGCTCCTCGTCGGGAGCTTCGCGTTCAACTTCAACAACTTCAACTTGATCTACCTCTTGACAGGCGGCACGCCGCCCGTGCCTGGGGCGCAGACGCCGGCCGGCGCGACCGACATTCTCTTGAGCTACACCTATCGTCTGTCGTTCGAAGGAGACCGCGGAAACCAGCTGGGTCTCGCTTCGGCCGTTTCCGTCATCATCTTCATCGTCATCGCGACCATCAGCGCGATCAACTTCCGCATGACGGGCACGCTGGAGGAGCTGAGCAAGAATGTATAGCCGTCACACGTGGGTCGGAAGCGTCCTTCGCCATGGCCTGCTGCTCCTCGCCGTCGCGTTCGCGATCTTCCCGTTCCTCTGGGTCGTATCCGCATCGTTCAACGTGACGGAGAGCATGCAATTCCAGCAGCTGATCCCGCCCAAGCCGACGCTCGATCACTACAAGGAGCTCCTGACGAGCGGGCGGTACATGTACACGACGTGGCTGTGGAACAGCGTCAAGGTCTCGCTCATCACCTCGACCTTCGTCGTCGCCCTGACGGCGCTGTCCGCCTACTCGTTCTCGCGCTTCCGATTCAAGGGGCGGCGCGTCGGCCTCCTGGGACTGCTCCTCGTCCAGATGTTCCCGCAGATGCTCGCGATCGTCTCGCTCTACGTGCTCCTCTTGACGATGGGAGACTTCTTCCCGTTCGCCGGCATGAACACCCATACCGGACTCATCCTGATCTACCTCGGCGGCGCGATGGGGTTCAACACGTGGCTGATGAAGGGGTACTTCGACACGATCCCGCGCTCGCTCGAGGAGTCGGCCAAAGTCGACGGCGCTACGCCGTTCCAGGCGTTCACGAAGATCCTCTTGCCGCTCGTCCGGCCCATCCTCGCGACGATCTTCGTCCTCACCTTCATCTCGATCTACTCGGACTTCCTCATCGCCAGCGTCGTCCTTCAGACAGCGGAGCAGCAGACGATTCCCGTCGGGCTGCGCGTCCTCATCTCGGACCAGTATGGGAGCCGCTGGGCTCTGTTCGCGGCCGGCGCGGTGATCTCCGCTCTTCCCTTTCTCCTCGTGTTCATCATCGCCCAGAAGTCGCTCGTGTCGGGGCTGACCCGCGGAGGCGTCAAGGAATGATGCGGTCCTCTCTCCCTTGGGTTCGCACCGCAGCCGCCCTCTGCATCGCCGTCGCCGCGATCGGCTCCGCGGTTCTTGCGGCGGAGCCCGCGTGGTGGCGCGACGCCGTCTTCTACGAGGTCTTCGTGCGCAGCTTTCAGGACTCCGATGGCGATGGGAAGGGCGACCTCTCCGGACTTATCGAGCGCCTCGACTATCTGAACGACGGGGACCCCGCGACGTCGGACGACCTCGGCGTGACGGCGCTCTGGCTGATGCCGATCATGGAGTCGCCGAGCTACCACGGGTACGACGTGGTCGACTACGACAAGGTGGACCGCGACTACGGAACGAACGCCGACTTCCAGCGCCTCGTGGCCGAGGCGCACGCCCGCGGCATGCGCGTGATCGTCGACCTCGTCCTCAACCACACCTCATCGCAGAACCCGTGGTTCGGAGCTTCTCTCTCCAGGGGAAGCCCGTACCGCTCGTGGTACATCTGGTCGGACACCGATCCGGGATACGCAGGCCCATGGGGCACCCAGGTCTGGCACGCGCGCGGTGGAGCTTTCTACTACGGCCTCTTCTGGTCCGGGATGCCCGATCTTGACTACCGCAACCCCGACGTGACGGCGCGCATGCTCGAGGTCGCGCGGTCGTGGCTCTTGGACCTCGGCGCGGACGGGTTCCGGCTCGACGCGGTCCGCCACCTCATCGAGGACGGCACGGCGCAACAGGACACGCGAGCGACGCACGACTGGCTGAAGGGCCTGCGCTCTGCGGTCAAGAGCTGGGCGCCCGACGCGTACCTCGTCGGCGAGGTATGGGCCGAGCCCGAGATCGTCGCCGCGTACCTCGACCGGGAGATCGACCAGGGATTCGAGTTCTCGCTCGCCGAGGCCGTCGTGTCGGGCGTGCGCGATGCCGCCCCGCAGCGCATCACATCGGCTCTGTCCCGGGTCCTCGCGACGTACCCCGACGGGGCATTCGCGACGTTTCTCTCCAACCACGACCAGGACCGCGCGATGAGTCGACTCCTCGGCTCCTCGGCTCGGGCGAAACTGGCTGCGGCCATCCTGCTCACGCTGCCCGGAACGCCCTTTCTCTACTACGGCGAGGAGGTGGGGATGACCGGGACGAAGCCCGACGAGCGCATCCGCGCCCCCATGCAGTGGTCAACCGCCCCCGGGGCCGGTTTCACCTCAGGCGTCCCCTGGGAGGCTCTGCAACCCGATGCCGCCCTTCGCACGGTGGAAGCGCAGAGCGTCGCCGCGGACTCTCTCCTCGCGCGCTACCGAGCGCTCATCCGCCTCCGGCTCGACCACGAGGCGCTGCGGCGCGGCGCAACGGCGCTCGTGGAGGCGAACTCTCCCTTCCTGGCGTACACGCGGTCGACCGAAAAGGAGACCCTGCTCGTCCTCCACAACCTCGCGCCGGTGACGGCGCCCGCGTCCCTCCGCGTCCCGGCGTCTCTCGTCGGGCGGTACCTCGTGCGAGATGTGGCAGGGACTCGTCTTCCCGTCTTCGCCTCCGTCTCCGCCGACGGATCCTTCGTGGCTCCCCCGATCGTCATCGGACCGTACGCGACGCTCGTCTTGTCGCTCTCCAGGCTCTAGGAAGGGATCGTATGGTGCGCGTTCTTCCAGGATGGGTTCCCGACGCCGTCTTCTATCAGATCTTCCCTGATCGCTTTGGCCGGGGCGCCGGCGCGTGGCCGGACGAGGGCGCAGGGGCGACGCGCCAGATGTGCGGCGGCGACCTCGACGGGATTCGCTCCTCGCTCCCGTACATCGAGGAGCTCGGCGCCAACGCGCTGTACCTGACACCGATCTTCACGGCCTCGTCGTACCACCGCTACGACACGGAAGACTACTTCTCCGTCGCTCCCGAGCTGGGGGGCAACGCCGCGCTGGCCCGGCTCGTCGATGCCGCCCGCTCCCGCGGGATGCGCATCGTGCTCGACGGGGTCTTCAACCATGCCAGCCATCGCCACCCGCACTTCGCCGACGTCGTGCGTCGCGGTCGCGCGTCTCAATACTGGGACTGGTTCCGAGTGCACGGGACCGCGGTCGTCGAGCGCCCGGAGCCGAACTACGACTGCTGGGCGGGCGTCCCGTCGATGCCCGAGTGGAATCACGCGAACCCGGAGGCGCGCGCGTACCTCCTCTCCGTCGTACGCCACTGGATCCGCGAGTGCGGCATCGACGGCTGGCGGCTCGACACGACGGAGTACCTGCCGCCCGACTTCGTTCGCGAGATCGACCGCGCCGCCAAGGCCGAGAGCCCCGACACCTACATCCTCGGCGAGGTCATGGGCCTTGGCACCCCGTGGTTCCGGCACGATGCGCTCGACGGCGTCATGCACTACAAGCTGTACGAGCGGATGGTGTCGTTCATCGCGGAGGAGGGCTGGGACGCCGCGAGGTTCGCGGCGAGCGTCCGCTCGATTTGGCGGAGCTACACGGAGGCTGGGAACTACGGCTCGATGACTCTGGTCGGCAGCCACGACAAGGCGCGCTTCGTCACCCTCTGCGCCGGGAACGCCCAGAAGCTCCTCCTCGCGACCGCGCTCGTCGCCACGTTTCCGGGCGCCCCCGCCATCTACTACGGCGACGAGATCGGCATGAGCGGGGGCGAGGATCCCGACAACCGGCGCTGCTTCCCGTGGGACGAGGCGACGTGGGATCGCGCCGTGCTTGAGCGAACGCGCGCGCTCTTGGCGCTCCGCCGCCGCCTTCCGGTCCTGCGCACGGGAAGCCTCACGTTCGTCGCCGCGGAGGGACGCGCGGTCGTCTTCCGCCGCGAGCTGGGGCGGGAACGCGCGCTCGTGGCGCTCAACGCAGACTCCAAGGAAGGAACCTCCGTCTCTCTGCGAGACGGGGGACCGTACGTGGATGCTCTGTCCGGCAAGGCGCTTGGGGCATCCGCTTCGCTGCCGCCCCTCGGCGCTCTCGTCGCGTACACGGGCGCCCGCGCCTAGCGGCCCACCTTTCGGTAGAGGTCGCGGTACAACCTCGCGGAGTTCTCCCAGGAGAGGTCCTGGTCCATGCCTCGCTGGACGATGTCGCGCCACGCGCGCGCGTCGTCGCGGTACGTCCGAACAGCTCGCGCGACCGCGTCGACCATCGCCTCGGCCGTGTAGGCTTCGAACGAGAACCCGTTGCCTCTCTTCCTGTCCTGGTCGACGTCGGTGATCGTGTCGCGCAGTCCCCCCGTGGCCCGCACGACGGGAACCGTACCGTACGCGAGCGAGTACTGCTGATTGAGGCCGCAGGGCTCAAATCGCGACGGCATGAGGAACATGTCCGACGCCGCCTCGATGCGGTGGGCCCGCTCCTCCGAGAAGGTGATCAGGGCTGCGACGCGTCCGGAGTGCCTCGCCGCCGCGTCGCGGAAGAAGCCCTCGTATTCCGGCGCGCCCGACCCGAGCACGACGAACTGGATGCCGAGTCCGAGCAGGCGCTCGAACGCCGGCAAGATCAGGTCGAAGCCCTTCTGCTCGGCGAGCCGCGAGATCACTCCGACGAGCGGCGCGGTCGGGTCCTGCGCCAGGCCAAGCTCCTCTTGCAGCTGCGCCTTGTTCAGCGCCTTGCCGGCCAAGCTCCTCCGCGTGTACGTCGCCCAGAGCATCGTGTCCGCCGCGGGGTTCCACACCGCCGTGTCGATCCCGTTCAGGACGCCGTGGAGCGCATCGGCGCGGCTCCGCAGTTCGCCTTCCAGCCCGTCTCCCCGCTCGAGGATCTCCCTGGCGTAGGTGGGCGAAACGGTGTTCACCAGGTCCGCCGTGAGGATGCCTCCGCGGAGGAGATTGACCTGGTCGCCGCGAAGATACGGCTCGAGCGCGGCGTCCGACAGCCCTATCGCTCCGGCCTGCGCACGAGGGAAGGCGCCCTGGTACGCGAGGTTATGGATCGTCAGCACCGACCGCGCACCCTTCGAGTGCGGAAGACCGAGATGCTTCATGAGCTGCGGCACGAGCGCGGTGTGCCAGTCGTTCGCGTGCACGATGTCCGGCGACCAGCGGAGCGCTTCGCACAGCTCGAGGGCTCCGCGAGACAGGAAGGTGAACCTCTCCAGCGCGTCGGCGTACTCGCCGCCTTCTCCGTAGACGGCCGGGCGATCGAAATACGCGTCGTTCCCCAGGAAGTAGACGGGCACCTTGCTCTGCGGCAGTGCTCCCTTGTACGCGACGCACTCTCTCGGCTGCCCCCCCACCGGCACGAGGAAGCGCGCCGCCTCGTGCATCTCGGCCTTCGCGACGGCTGATCGGTGTCTGGGCATGACCACCACGACGTCCGCGCCGAGCGAGGCGAGCGCCCTCGGAAGGGCAAGAGCTACATCTGCGAGCCCGCCTGTCTTGGCGAACGGGGCGACTTCAGCGGCGATGAACAACACGCGCATTTTCTTCACCTCGAGAAGAAAGTATCGACAGGCGGACGAATCTCGTCAACCGGACAGCCCCGCGTGCGGCGCGACCTCGCGCCGGTGGGTACAATGGCCACCTTGCTGTTGCGGAGACAGAGGGACACTATGCCAGAACTGCGACGCGGGCCGACGAGCAATCGATGGGTCATTGTCGCGCCGGAGCGCGCCAAGCGCCCGTCGGACTTCGAGCGGAAGCCGGCGCCCGCCTCCACAGAGGAGAAACCGGGCGCGTGCCCCTTCTGCCCCGGGAACGAGCACCTGACCCCGCCGGAGATCTACCGCATCCAGGGGCCCGACGGATGGCGCGTGCGCGTTGTGCCGAACAAGTTTCCCGCGCTTCAGGACTACCACGAGCTCGGTCGCGAGTCCGTCGACGGGGTGTTCGACCGCATGCACGGCGTCGGCGCCCACGAGGTCATCCTCGAGACCCCCGACCACAACTGCGGTCTGGCGGACATGGCAGAGGAGCAGGCCAAACTCGTCCTGGACGCGTACATCGCCCGCATCCAGGACCTCATGAAGAACCCCTGGTTCCGCTACATCCTTCTGTTCAAGAACCACGGCAAGGAGGCCGGAGCGTCGCTCGCACACCCGCATTCGCAGATCATCGCGACCCCCATCGTGCCTCAGGAGGTTCGAAGCTCGCTCCAGACGGCTCGCGCGTACTACCGGAGCAAGGAGCGCTGTCTCTTCTGCGACGTGATGCTGGGAGAGATTCGCAGCGGGGAGCGAATCGTCGAATTGGTCGACGGGTACGTGGTCTCCACGCCGTATGCATCTCGCTTCCCGTTCGAGCTCGTCGTCTACCCCCGTACGCACTCGCACGACTTCACGACGCTCTCGCCCGAGCAGCGGTACGGGCTCGCGAGAACGCTCGTCCGCACGCTCGGCCGTCTGAAGGCCCTTCTCGGAGACGTGCCCTACAACTTCGTGCTCAAGACGACGCCCAACCCCGTGCCGCGCCCCGGCCAGCCCGACTACTGGTCGACCCTGCCCTACGATTACCACTGGCGGATCGCCATCCTCCCGCGGCTCACGCAGGTGGCAGGGTTCGAGTGGGGTACAGGCTTCTACATCAACCCGATGCCGCCGGAAGACGCCGCCCGCTACCTGCGGGAGGTCAAGTTGCCGGAGTCGTGTGCGTCCTAGAGGGCTCGGCTAGCCCTTCTGACTCCCGGCCCCTTCGCCTGACGGATTCGCATGGCCGGCACTGCCGCCCTGCGCCAAAAGCTCGCCCGCGATCCACTTGATCCTCTCCTGAACGAGCTTGCCGGCGACGCGCGGGTCGAAGAGCTTCTTGTCGGGACTCCAGTCGCTCTTCGAAAACAGGTCGACGATGTCGTCTTCGACTCCCGCTGGCGGCACGATCGCATGCGCGTTCTTCACGTAGAACTCGCACGCGGCGCGGCTGTAGACGTACTGATAGTGGGTGTCCTTGTTGAGCTTGCAGATGCCGTAACGAATCGCGTCCTTCACTTGCCGCGGCAGCAGGCCGGACGACCCATGCAGTACGAGCGGCGTATCGAGCCCAGCTCCATGGAGCTTTTCCTGAATTGCCCGTGCGAGGTCGACGCGCAACTCGATCTTGCGCCCCTTCGACACGCCGTGCTCCGTGCCGATCGAGATCGCAAGCAGGTCGGCGCCGGATGCCTGCACGAACTCGACCGCCTGGTCGGGGTCCGTGTAAAACGCATCGTCCGAGGAGATCTCGTCTTCCACGCCGCGTATCTTCCCCAGCTCGGCCTCGACGAGGATGCCGCTCCCGCGGGCCATCCTCACCACTTCCGCGCTGGCGCGAACGTTCGCTTCGAACGTCTCTGCCGAGGCGTCGATCATGATCGAGGACACGAGGCGCTCCTGAATGGCCACTTCGATGAGCGCGAGCTCTTGCGTCGTGAAGTGGTCCAGGTTGAGGTAGACGCCGATCGGGCGCGACGCGGCGAGAACGTGAATGAGGCCGGACAACGCGCGAAGTCCCGTGAGCTTGTCGCCGCCGCCGGCGTACTTCGCCGCTCCAGGGCTTACCTGGACGAGCAGGTCGGACTTGGCCTCGCTGTAGGCGTCCAGTAGGCCGAGAAGCGTGTTCGGCTCGGCAATGTTGCTCGCCATGAAGGCGTACCCGCCGCGCTGCGCGCGACGATAGGCTTCTTTGAGCGCACTTCCTCCGAGAAACGGCATGGGGCTACCTCCCAGGGTCTCCAGTCTCAAGATGAAAGAGTCTACCGCCGGGCTGGCGCTCGTCAACGTGGTCCGACGCTTGACAAGCGCAATTCCGATGGCGAAAGTGTCCCCAGCCGCCAGCCACGACCTACGGAGGGAAGACATGACCGAGCGGGCATCGATCGAGCTCCAGTGCGTGAACGCCCTGCGCTTCTTGGCCGTCGACGCGATCGAGAAGGCGGACTCCGGGCACCCCGGCCTGCCGCTCGGCGCCGCGCCGGCGGCTCACGTCTTGTGGTCGCGGATCATGCGGCACGACCCTCAGGAGCCCCGGTGGCCCAACCGCGACCGTTTTGTGCTCTCCGCCGGTCACGGCTCCGCGCTTCTCTATGCCCTCCTCCACCTCTACGGGTACGGGCTCGTGCTGTCGGAACTGGAGTCGTTCCGCCGTTGGGGCAGTCGGACGCCCGGCCACCCGGAGAGCCACCTCACTCCGGGCGTCGAGGCCACGACCGGCCCGCTCGGGCAGGGCGTTGCGAACGCCGTCGGGATGGCCATCGCCGAGCGGCACCTCGCGGCCACCTTCAACCGCCCCGGCCACGAGATCGTCGATCACCGAACCTTCGTCCTCGCCGGCGACGGCGACCTCATGGAGGGCGTCGCCTACGAAGCGTGCGCGCTTGCCGGCCACCTTCGTCTGGGCAAGCTCACGATGCTCTACGACTCCAACGACATCTGCCTCGCAGGGACGACGTCCCTGTCGACGTCCGAGGATGTCGCGGCGCGCTTCGTCGCCGCCGGGTGGGCGGTCGACACGGTCCGCGACGGCAACGACCTCGACGCGCTCGAGTCGGCCCTCCGCTCCGCCATCGCGATCGAAGACCGTCCGCACCTCGTCATCGTCAAGACCGTCCTCGGCTTCGGCGCGCCGCACCGGCAGAACACGAATGGCGCCCACGGGGCGCCTCTCGGCGCGGACGAGGTTCTTGCCACGAAGGAGGCCCTCGGCTGGCCGACGTCCCCTGCGTTCTACGTGCCCGAAGGCGTCCAAGCGCGGTTCGCGGCCGTCGCCCAAGAGGGCGCGGCGGCACGCGCCGCGTGGCGGGCGAAACTCGACGCATACCGCCGCGACCATGCGGACCTCGCGAGCGAGTTCGCGCGCCGTGCAGCCGGCCAACTTCCCGCCGGCTGGTCCGCCAACCTGCCGACCTTCGACGCCGATCCCAAGGGCATGGCGACCCGCAAGGCGTCGGAAGTCGCGCTCCAGGCGCTCGGCTCCGCGCTGCCCGAACTCGTCGGCGGCTCGGCCGACCTCAACCCGTCCACGCTCACATGGCTCAAGGGAGCCGGCGATCTGGAGCCGCCGCGCGCGCGTCCGGCCGATGTCCAGGGCGCCGTGGGCGGGGTCTGGGACTACTCCGGGCGCAACCTTCACTTCGGCGTGCGCGAGCACGCGATGGGCGCCGTGGTCAACGGCATGGCGGCGCACGGGGGCGTTCTTCCCTACGGCTCGACGTTCCTCGTCTTTTCCGACTACCTGCGCCCGGCGCTGCGCGTCGCCGCGCTCGCCAAGTACCGGTCGATCTTCGCTTTCACGCACGACTCCATCGGAGTCGGCGAGGACGGCCCGACGCACCAGCCGATCGAGCAGTTGATGAGCCTCCGCCTCATCCCGAACCTCATCGTGTTGAGGCCGGCCGACGCCAACGAGACGGTCGAGGCATGGCGCATCGCCGTGGAACGGACGGACGGGCCCACTGCGATTGTCCTTTCGAGGCAGGCGGTGCCGACGCTGGACCGCAGGGACCTCGCGCCGGCCTCCGGCGTGCGCCGCGGCGCCTATGTGCTGTGGGACTCCGCGCCGTCGCCTGAAGTCATCCTCCTCGCCTCCGGCTCCGAAGTGTCGCTGGCTCTCCGCGCCGCCGTCCGGCTGGCCGACAGCGGGACACGCGTCCGCGTCGTGTCGATGCCGAGCTGGGAGTTGTTCGAGGAGCAGTCCGAGGCGTACCGCGGGAGCGTCTTGCCGCCCGATGTGACCGCCCGCGTTTCCCTCGAAGCCGGGCGAACGGCCGGCTGGGAACGCTACGTCGGAGTCCGCGGACTCGCGATGGGCGTCGACCGTTTCGCGCAGAGCGCGCCCGGACCGGTCGTGTTCGAGCAACTCGGCCTCTCCGTCGACGCCGTGGTGGCGCGAGTCCGAGCGCTCGGCGCCTAGCCATGTTGCGCGACTACGCGGCCGCACTTCGCGGGTTCTCGACGAACGCGCGCCTCTATCTGGCGACGTCCGCGCTCGTGGGCTTCAGTACCGGCCTCCTCTACCTCCTGTTCAACCTCTACGTGCTCTCGCTCGGCTACGACCAGACCTTCGTGGCCCTCCTCGCGAGCCTGCCGGCGTTCGTCACCGCGGCGGCGGCGGTGCCCGCCGGAATCCTCGTGCCGCGCCTCGGGTTCCGCCGGGCACTCCTCATCGGGCTCGCCGTCTACGCCGTCGCGCAACTCGCTTGGGTCCTCTTCCCGACGCGTCCCATCCTCGTCGTCGCCTGCGTCGTCTCCGGCCTGGGCAACGTGCTCTTGTCGGTCGTGGCGTCCCCGCTCATGGTCGCCTCGAGCTCCGTGGAGACCCGCACGCACCTCTTCGGCGTGCAGTTCGCCCTGAACACGTTCGCCTCGGTGATCGCCAGCCTCCTTGGCGGCCAGCTGACGCGCCTCCTCGGCGGCGGCTCCGGTACGAGTGCCGGGTACCGTGGCGTTCTCCTGGTCGCAACGTGCGTGTCGCTGTTCGCGTTCATCCCCATCGTGCGGCTGCGCGGCATGGCGCCCGTGGCGCGGACGGCGCGTCCGCCCCGTGGGCACTGGCGCCCCTTTCAGCCGATCTTGGTCAAGCTCCTGGCAATCCAGCTCGTCGGCGCGCTGGGGGCCGGGATGACGATGCCCTTCCTGAACGTCTTCTTCCGCCTGCGCTTCCACGTTTCCGACGCCACGCTCGGCCTCCTCTTCGCTGCTTCTTCGCTCTTGACGGGGTTCGCCGGCATCGCGTCGCCGTGGGTCGCCGGCCGCTTGGGCAAGGTGCGCGCCGTCGTCCTCACCCAAGCCCTGTCGATACCGCTGCTCCTCGCCATGGGACTCGTTCCCGTTTTCGGCGCATCGGCGGGGAGCTTCCTCGTTCGGACCGCGCTCATGAACATGAGCTCGCCCGTGTTCGCGGCCTACGCGATGGGCATCGTGCCGGCCGGGGTCCGCCCGATCGCCGCGAGTCTTCTGATGCTCGCGTGGAACAGCGGCTGGGCGATCTCGGCGTGGGCCAGCGGGTACGTCCAGGTTTCGGCGGGGTTCACGCCGCTGTTCGCGATCACGGCGGGGTTCTACACTGCGTCGATCGTGCTGACCCACATGGCGTTCCGCCGTCTGGCCGAGCTTCCCGACGCGGCGGCCTAGTCTCGGACTGCGCCCTCTGGCGCCGCGGGCGCTTCGGGATCGCGCATTGGAGCGGGGCGGAAGCGGCCGATCGCTCGATAGCGCGCGTCTCTCCGACGCCGACGGTCTTCCGCGGGAATCACTTCCAGCTCGGCCAGCCGTCGTACGAGCTCGCTCTGGAGCGCGGCCGAGGTCTTCGCGGCGTCCCTATGCGCGCCGCCGAGCGGCTCGGGAATGATGCCGTCAATGAGCCCCAGAGCGAGAAGGCGGTCGGCCGTCATCTGGAGAGCCGACGCCGCCTCTTTCGCCTTGTCCTTGTCCTTCCAGAGGATGGAAGCCGCCCCCTCGGGCGTGATGACGGAGAAGATCGCGTTCTCCAGCATCAGCACGCAGTCGGCCAGCCCAATCGCGAGCGCACCGCCCGACCCGCCCTCGCCGATCACGACGGCCAGCGTCGGCACGCGCGCCTCGGCCATCGCGAGCAGACTCTCGGCGATCGTCGCGCCGACGTTGTGCTCTTCCGCCTCGAGCCCCGGGTACGCTCCCGGGGTGTCGATCAGCGACACCAGGGGGAAGCCGAACCGGTCCGCGAGCTGGATCGCGCGGCGAGCTTTGCGGAACCCCTGGGGGCGCGGCATGCCGAAGTAGCGCTCTTTGTTCTCCTCCGTCGTCCGCCCCTTCTGCTGGGCCAACACAACGACCGTGCGGCCGCCCAGGCGCGCCAGTCCGGCGAGCAACGCGCGGTCGTCGCCGACAACGCGATCGCCCCGCAGCTCGTAGAACCCCTCGAACGCCGACTGAAGGTAGTCGAGCGCGTAGGGGCGCTTCGGATGCCGCGCGAGCTTGACGCGCTCCCAATCGCTGAGGTTCGCATACAGCTTCTGCCGCAGGTGGTCGAGCTTCTCCTCCAGCCGCGCGATCTCCTTCGACAGGTCGATCCCGTCGGCGCTGTTGAGCTGGCGAAGTTCCTCGATCTTCGCTTCCAGGAGGTCGAGCGTTCGTTCGTCGCTCATCGCGCCTCCACGAAGTATCCCAGCGCCAGAGCCAACTCGTCGCGGAGGTCCTCGCGGCGCGCCACGCGATCGATCTGCCCGCGTTCGAGCGCGAAGCTCTCCGTCTGGAAGTGCTGCGGAAGCTCCTCGGAGATCGTCTGCTGGATGACGCGCCTCCCGGCGAATCCGATCAGAGCGCCCTTCTCCGCGATGAGGATGTCCCCGAGAGAGGCGATCGACGCCTGAACCCCACCCGAGGTCGGGTACGCCATGACCGAGAGGAACGGAAGCCCGGCCTCGGCGAGATGACGGCGCACGGTGACCGTCTTCGCCATCTGGAGAAGCGAGAACATCCCCTCCTGAATGCGCGCCCCGCCGGAAGACGACACGAGCACGAACGCGCGGTGCTCGGCGATCGCCGTCTCCATCGCCCGGCAGAGCTGCTCGCCCATGACGGACCCCATGCTTCCGCCGATAAAGCGGAAGTCCATCGCGCCGAGGATCACGGGGACTCCGTCGATCGCTGCGCGCCCGATGACGACTGCGTCGAGCAATGACGTCTTCTCCTGCGCCTCGCGGAGGCGGTCGCTGTAGGGCTGGCTGTCCACGAACCCAAGCGGGTCGTCCGTCACGATCGGCGCGGTCAAGTCCTCGAAGGAGCCGGGGTCGACAAGCGACTCGATCCTCTCGCCCGCCGTGAGGAAGAAGTACTCGCCGCAGTTCGGGCAGATGTTGTTGTTCTCGCGGACGCGCCGCTTGAACACGAGCTCGCCGCACGCCTTGCACTTCATCCAAAGGCTGTCGTCCGCCTCGCGGTCGACGCGGATTCTCACGTACTGCCGCTCCTTGAACAGCGACATAACCGCCTGCTCGCCTCCTGCCTCGCACCGCCCCACGGGGCCGTGCACACGTTCTTCTGCACGAGTCTGGGGACGAGACGGTCGACAGGGATTCCGCTCGGCGCCGGCCGCCCGGCCGGCCGGCGGAATCCCCGGGCGCTCGTCGGTGAGGCCTCCACAGGATACGCCCCGGCTCCCGGAAACTCGAATGCTGCCGCCCGGGCAGGCACGGGAGGGCGGGCGCGCCCGCCGGGTTCACGTAAGATGGGTACATGACGGCTCGCGCCCGGCGAAGCGTTCGATGGGTCCTGCTCTTCGTGTCCGGCGGCCTTCTCGCCCTCTACGCCGGGGCGGTCGCCCTGCGCGTCCTCTACCCGCTCGAGGAGGAGGCGCGCGTGCGCGCCTTCGCGAGCGATGCGGGCCTCGACCCCGCGCTCGTGGCATCGCTCATCCGCGCCGAGAGTCGCTTCCACGCCCACGCCGTCTCGGCGCGCGGCGCGATCGGCCTCATGCAGGTCATGCCCGACACCGCGGCCTGGATCGAGAGTCAACTCGGGCTGCCCCCGTCCAACCTCTTCGAACCTGAGGCGAACCTGCACCTCGGAACCTGGTATCTCAGATACCTCATCGACCGGTTTGGCTCCGTCGACCTCGCGCTGGCTGCGTACAACGCCGGTCCCTCGCGCGTGGCCGGCTGGTTGGCGTCCGGCCAACCAGCCTTCACCGAGACGGAGGCGTTCGTCCGCCGCGTCGTCCGAGGCATGCCCGTGTATCGCGTCCTCCTCGGAGCCCCAATCCTCGTCCGCATCACGCCTTCCCTCCTCTTCTAGCGTTGCAGGCGATCGGGCGTTGCGCTAGCATCAGGCCTTGTTTCCACAACGCGCTACAGGAGGTTCCAACGTGTCGCAGGCGAAACAGTGGGTCAAGAAGGACCCAACGCGTGAGAACGTCTTCTGGCCCACAGCCGAGATGAAGAAGATGGCGTGGGTGTCCGACGAGGCGATCTACAAGACCGCCGCCGCCGACCCCGTCGCTTTCTGGTCGAAGCTGGCCGAGGAGCTTCACTGGTTCAAGAAGTGGGACAAGGCACACGATCCCGCGCCGTACGCGTACAAGTGGTTCGTCGGAGGCAAGACGAACCTCTCGTACAATTCCCTCGACCGTCACATCGCTGCCGGCCATGGCGACAGGGTCGCGATCATCTGGGAGCCGGAGCCGCTCACGGAGAAGGCCGTCCACATCACGTACAAGGAACTCCACGAGCGCGTGTGCAAGTTCGCGAACGGCTTGAAGGCGCTCGGCGTGAAGAAAGGAGATCGCATCGGCATCTACCTGCCGATGATCCCGGAGGCTGTCGTCGCCATGCAGGCGTGTGCCCGCATCGGCGCCGCGCACAGCGTCGTGTTCTCCGCCTTCAGTCCCGAGTCGCTGCGCGACCGGCTCGATGACGCCGGCGCCAAGGTGCTCATCACCGCCGACGGGTACTACCGCCGCGGCAAGCCGATCGACCTCAAGAAGGCGGCCGAGCAGGGCGCCGAGGGCACGAAGGTCGAGAAGATCGTCGTCGTGAAACGCCTCGACGGCTCCGCTCCGATGAAGGCAGGACGAGACGTGTGGTATCACGACCTCGTCGCCAAAGCCTCCGCCGCCTGCCCGGCCGAGGAGCTCGACTCCGAGCACCTCTCGTTCCTGCTCTACACGTCGGGCACGACGGGCAAGCCGAAGGGCATCATGCACACGACTGGCGGGTACGCTGTGCAGTCGTACGCGACCGCCAAGTGGAACTTCGACATGCACCCGGGTGACATCTTCTGGTGCACGGCCGACGTCGGGTGGGTCACCGGACACACCTACATCAACTACGGCCCCCTCATGAACGGCGTGACGTCGTTCATGTACGAGGGCTCGCCCGACATGCCGGACTACGGGCGGATGTGGGCGATCGTCGAGAAGCACAAGATCACCCAGCTGTACACGGCGCCGACCCTGATCCGCATGCTCATCAAGCAGGGCGACGAGTGGCCCGCGAAGTACGACCTGTCGAGCCTGCGCGTTCTCGGTACGGTCGGCGAGCCGATCAACGTGGACGCCTGGATGTGGTACTTCGAGAAGATCGGCGGCGAGCGCTGCCCGATCATCGACACGTGGTGGCAGACCGAGACCGGCGCGAACATGGTGAACAACCTGCCCGGCATCGGACCGTTCATCCCGACGGTCGCAGGGCGCGGCTTCCCCGGAGTCCTGGGCGACATCCTCGATTCGAGCGGCCAGCCGACCAAGGTCGGCGAAGGCGGATACCTGGCGATCTACTCCCCGTTCCCGCCGGCGCTGACGCGCGGCATCTACGGCGACATGGACCGCTTCAAGAACCAATACTTCTCGGACTACGGCCCCGAGCGCTACTTCACGAGCGACGGCGCGCGCAAGGACGAGATGGGCAACTTCCGCATCACGGGCCGCGTCGACGACGTCATGAACGTCGCCGGCCACCGCCTGGCGACGGCCGAGGTCGAGAGTGCGTTGGCGCAGAACGACAAGGTCAGCGAAGTTGCCGTCGTTTCCAAGCCGCACGACCTGAAGGGCGAGGTACCGGTGGCGTTCGTCCTGTTGCGCAGAGGGATCGAGCCGTCCGAGGAGATCCGCAAGGACCTCCTGGCGACGGTGAACCGCGTCATCGGCCCCACGGGCCGTCCCGAGGAGATCATCTTCGCGCACGACGTTCCCAAGACGCGCAGCGGCAAGATCATGCGCCGCATCTTGAAGTCGCTCGTCCGCGACGAGCCGGTCGGCGACCTGACGACGCTCCTCAATCCAGAGACGGTCGATGAGCTGAAGAAGGCCGTGGGCTACAAGGGCTAGGAGTCGTGCCTCGCGAAGGCACACGATAGATCGAGGAGGGGCGGCCCGGCCGCCCCTCTCTCTTCGGGGGAGGAGACGATGAGCGAAACGACGAACGCGAGCCGACTCGAGACGTCACGCTGGATGTACGTGGGAGTCGGGTTCCTGATCAACGTCTGTCTGGGAGCGGTCTACGCCTTCAGCGTGTTCCGGCCGCCGCTGCAGAAGCTCTGGGGAATCACGGCCACGCAAGCTGGGTTCCCGTTCATGATCTTCCTCGGCATGTTCGCGCTCGGCATGGCGCTCGCCGGGCCGCTGGTCGAGAAGTGGGGACCCCGCAAGACAACCCTCCTCGGCGGCTTCTTGGTGGGCGCGGGATGGGTTCTCTCCGGCTTCTCGCCCAACATCTGGGTCCTGACCGCGTTCTACGGCGTGATCGGCGGCGGCGGCGTCGGCGTGGCCTACGGCTGTCCGATCGCCGTCGCTGGGAAGTGGTTTCCGGATCGCAAAGGCCTCGCTGTGGGGCTCACGGTCATGGGGTTCGGGCTATCCGCGCTCATCCTCGCGCCGATCGCCGATTCGCTGATCGCCTCGATGGGCGTCATCCGCACGTTCACGGTGCTCGGCGGCGCCTTCCTCGTCCTCCTGCTCGCCCTCGCACTGCCGCTCAAGTTCCCGCCGGCGGGCTGGGCGCCGAAAGGGTGCGAACCGGGAACAGCCAAGGCCAAGAAGGCCCCTGCCTGCGCTGGCGACCTCGATCGCGGCCAGATGATCCGGCGGGGCACATTCTACGCGCTGTGGGGATGCTACACGATCGGCTGTCTTGCCGGCCTGATGTCGATCGGAATCGCCAAGCCCTTCGGGCTCGAGGTGGCCGGGGTGCCGAGCACGCTGGCCACGCTCGCCGTCTCGATTTTCGCGATCCCGAACGCCGTGGGACGCCCGCTGTTCGGCTGGCTCACCGATCGCCTGACGCCGCGCTACGCGGCGGCCCTGTCCTTCGTGCTGATCCTTTTTGCCGCGGCGCTCGTCTACTTCTTCGGGAAGGGGAGCGCGGCCGTCTACTTTGTCGCGTTCGTCATCCTGTACCTCAACCTCGGCGGATGGCTGGCCATCGCCCCGACGGCCACGGCGACCTTCTTCGGAACGAAACACTACGCCAGGAACTACGGCTTCGTGTTCACGGCGTACGGAATCGGCGCCATCCTTGGGAGCGTCTTGTCGGGCATGATCCGCGACGCCACGGGCAGCTACCTCACCGTCTTCGTGCCGGTGATGGGGCTCGCCGCCCTCGGCGTCATCCTCGCGCTCGTCGGCCTCCGGGCGCTTCCGCCGTCCGGCTCCGCGGCGAAGTGACGCGACCTCGCTTGGATCCTCAGACGGGCAGCCTGACGGCTGCCCGTCTCTTCGTCTGGCTCCCTGTGGTCCCGGCGGTCGCGCTGCGCTAAGCTCGAGAAACGGAGGGCCAGCATGGCGAAGAGTCCCGACAACCTAGTCTGGATCGATCTGGAGACGACTGGACTCGACCCCGATGCCCGCGCCATCCTCGAGATCGCGTGCCTGGTGACGGACAAGGACCTCGCCGAACTGGGCGACGGGATTGACCTGGTCGTGCACCAGCAAGGCCACGCGATCGGCCAGCTCGATCCGTGGTGCGTCAAACAACACGGCGCAAGCGGCCTCCTGGAAGCCTCTCGCTCGTCGTCGACCTCGCTCGGCCAGGCGGAAGCTGAGACGCTGGCGTACGTGAGGAAGTTCTGCCTCTCCGGCAAGGCGCCGCTGGCCGGCAACTCCGTCTGCTTTGACCGGCGCTTCCTCATCCGCCACATGCCCAAGCTCGAGTCGTACCTCCACTACCGCAACGTCGACGTCAGCTCCATCAAGGAGCTTGCTCGCCGCTGGCGCCCGCGCGTCGTCGAGAAGGTGACCAAGACATCGCGTCACCGCGCCCTCGACGACATCCGCGAGTCCATCGCCGAGCTGCGCGTGTATCGCGAGGCCTTCTTCCAGGAGCCCCAGTGAGCGCGTCCATCGGCTGGCACGACATCGAGGCCGCGCGCCGCCGGATCGCGCCCTTCGCGCACTGCACTCCAGTGCACACGTCGCGCCTGCTCGACGCAGCCTGCGGAGCGCGCGTCTTTCTCAAGTGCGAGAACTTCCAGCGGACCGGCTCGTTCAAGTTTCGGGGCGCGACGAACGCCATGGCCGCTCTCGATCCAGCCGTACGGAAGCGGGGAGTGATCGCCGACTCGAGCGGCAACCATGCGCAGGCTCTGGCGCTCGCCGCGTGTCTGCATCAGACCGTGGCGACGCTCGTGATGCCGGAGGGCGCTAACCCCGCCAAGGTGGAGGCGACGCGCGGGTACGGCGCAGCCGTCGTCTTCTGCCCGCCGACCCACGACGGACGGCGCGACGCCGTCGCGCGTCTCATCGCCGAGACGCGCGCGTCGTACGTCTCGCCCCACGACGACCCGCTCGTCATCGCCGGCCAGGCCACAGCCGCGTGCGAGTTGATCGAAGCCGTCGACAGACTCGACGCCATCCTCGTTCCCGTGGGTGGGGGCGGCCTCCTCGCGGGAACCCTGCTGGCCGTGCGGCATCTCGCGCCGAAGGCGCAGGTCGTCGCCTGCGAACCGGCCGGCGCCGACGATGCCGCGCGATCCCTGGAGACCGGCCACAGGATCACGGACTTCGTTCCGCACACGGTCGCCGACGGCCTGCGGACGCCGCTGGGCGAGATCCCGTTCGAGATCCTGTCGCGTGACCGGCCGGATCGCTTCGTCCTCGTCGACGAAGACGAAATCCTGACTGCCATGCGGTTCATCTGGGAGCGAACGAAGCTCGTGATCGAGCCCTCGTCGGCGGTGGCCGTCGCCCCGCTCCTGTTCGGGAAACTCGACCTCCCCGCCGGGCGGATCGGCGTTCTCGTCTCGGGAGGAAACGTCGATCTCGAGCCTCTCTTCGCGACGATGAGAGGAGCGCCTTGAACCCGGCGCGCCTGGACGCCTATTGCGGCCTCTACTGCGGGGCCTGCCTCATCTACCAAGCCACGCGACGCGAGGATCTCGCCTCGGCGGCTGCCGCCCTCGGGCGCCCGGGAGACGGCCTCGCCTGCGACGGCTGCCGGTCGGACCGAGTGACCGTCGCCTGCCGTGCGTGCTGGTATCGAGACTGCCCGAGAGGCAGAGGCTACTCGTCGTGCGCCGAGTGCCCCGAGATGCCATGCGACGCACTCAAGAGCCTCGAGATGCGGCGGCCCCACCTCGTCGAAATTGCGGGCAACCTCAAGCAGATCCGCGCCGACGGCAGCGCCCGCTGGTGCGAGACCCAGGCGGCGCGGTGGACGTGTCCCGCGTGTGGCGAGCCTGCGTGGTGGTACGGGACCACGTGCGCCGCATGCGGAGCGCCTGTTCCGGTCGCCTACGAGAAGGCCTGAGAGCCGACGCGCAACCCTACTGCGCCGAATCCGTGCCCCAAATCGCCCGCGCCAACCACTCGTCCACAGCAGACGCGCGGCCGCGCAGATCCCGAAGCAGGAAGCGGCAGTATTCGACAGGCACGATCCGGCGGGCGGCCAGCATCCACAGGACGCGTCCTCCGTAGTAGGCGCCCAAGAGAACGGCGAGGATGCACGCGGCGAAGGCGAGCCGCTCGGCGCGCAGGCCGGCGGGAGCGAGGAAGTAGGCGGCAACCGCCGCCGCCGCCGGGAGAACGCGGACCAACAGCCGTCGAACCCTGAGCTCCAACTCGCGCTTCTGCGCCGGGATCGCTCGTTCTTCTCCGTTGACCGTGAGCCGGCGCACGCGGAAGTGCACTTGAAGCGCGTGTTCGAGCGACCGCCTCCTCGCTGGGGGGAAGAGCTCGTAGCCCGGCAGCTGCACCGTGTAGGCGGCTCCCCGACCCGGCTTGGTTGCCACGAGCCCGCCGGGCGCCCCCGTCTGGCGGTTGAGCAGCCGGGTGAGGTGACCGATCACGCGCACCTCGTACGCGAGGTGCGCCGCGTCGGCGCCGAACAAAGTGAGCGTGTCGAGCGGCTCTCCGGCGAGCTGGTTGCCCAGACGGCCGCGCACAGCTTCTTCCTCCTCGCCCAGGGCCAGAATGAGCCCGCGCCGTCCATTCACCACCACGCGGTTCGCGTACTCAAGACGCTGCCCGGTCTTCTCGTCCGTGATGCAGAGCCGCGCGGAGTCGACGTGTAGAGCATACTTGCCAGCCATAGCGCGCCATCCTACGGTTCCGCCGACCGCGCCGCAACGCCGCGAAGAAGTCCGCCTGGTTGACCTGAACTGGGAGTTCGCCCGCGGAGGCAACTCCGCCCTGGCGCATCGGAGGAGCCCCATCCACCCGGTAGGCCCCGCCCAATCCTCCGGGCGTGCCCAGCCGCCGCTGTGGTAGACTTCGCCATCGCCCGCTCGGCAGACCGCGGGCGCAGAGGGCGGCGCATGGCGACGGAATCGAAGGTGCGCGCACTGGTGCACCAGCTCTTGCACGAGTCCGAGGAGGCGTGGTGGAACGGCGGCTCACGTCTGCCCGATCTGGGGCGCACCTACCTCCCATCGGAGCAGCAATCGAACGGGCGCGAGCTCGCGCGCACGATCGACCAGGCCCTGGCGGAGCTGCGACACCCTCCGACCACGGCCGACGAACGCGCGGCCGCCGAGCTACGGCTGACGGCGTCGGGCAGGACGTTCGCCCGATCCGCCTTTGGCGTGAGCGATGAGCACGTGGACCTGCTCACCCGGGACGGCTTCGCGTCCTGCGCGCAGGAGTTCGCGCGGCGCGCCCGAGCCTTCGACCCGAACATCGCGCTCGAGGACGTTGCACAGGCAAGCCGCAACGTCTGGACGATCAATGGGCTCCAAACCCTGCTCGGCCAACCGCTGCGCCTCACCCCGTCCGCTTTCGGGTACAGCATGCTCTACCCGTACACCGACAACATCCTCGACGATCCGAGGGTCACGGAGGACGAGAAGGCCCATCTGAGCGAGCGATTCGGCCGCCGCATCTGCGGCGAGCCCGTGGCGCCGGAAAGCGCGCAGGAAAGAGCTGTCTGGTCGTTGTTCGCCGAGATCGAGAGGGAGCACCCGCGAGGTGACGCGCCGCGGGTCTACGAGAGCCTGGAAGTCATCCACGGCGCGCAGACGCGCAGCGTTCGGCTTCTCCGACGCGATGAGCCGCCGTACTCCGTGGACGTCCTCGGGATCAGCCTCGAGAAAGGGGGAGCGTCCGTGCTTGCCGACGGATACCTCGTGGCTCGCGACCTCGAGCCGGCAGACGCACGCTTGTTCTTCGGGCTCGGTGCGCTCCTCCAGCTCGCCGACGACCTGCAGGACGTGCAGGGCGATCTCCGCTCCGGGATGCTGACCGTGTTCTCCCAGTCGGCCGGGCGGTGGCCGCTCGACTCCCTCGCGAGTCGCCTCTTGCAGTTTCGAGCCCACGTCCTCTCAGGGTTCCGCCCTGGCGATGCCCCCAGCGCTGTTCAGCTCGGGCACCTCCTGCGAACCGCCAGCCTGCAACTTATCCTCAACGCGGTCGCCGAAGCGTCGCACCTCTTCTCGCGCCGCTACGTGAGAGCGCTCGAAACGTTCTCGCCGTTCCCGTTTCAGGCGGTCGTCGCACAGCGCAGGAGGCTGGAGAAGAGGCGGCTGTCGTTCCTCCGCCTCGCCGCCGCTTCGCTTGGCAGCGGAGCTCTCGAGCTTCCGGATCGAGGCCTTCGGCCGCGCTAGCGCAACCGTCAGGAGGCAGGCCCTGCCATCGCGCACGATCCCGAGGGGAGCTACTCCCACTCGATGGTGGCGGGCGGCTTGCTCGTGATGTCGTACACGACGCGGCCCACTTCAGGGATCTCCCGCGCAATGCGCTGCGCCGCCTCATCGAGCACGTCGTGCGGCAGACGAGCCCAATCGGCCGTCATCGCGTCGACACTCGTG
>JAKLFO010000119.1 GCA_022711155.1 Candidatus Bipolaricaulota bacterium | reverse complement strand
GCTCGACGAAGACGTTGTCGGGAGGGTTGTCGAGTCGGGCCGGTTCACGATCCTCGAGTCGGGCCTCCCCGTGGGCGTCGAAACGTACGAGCTCTTCCGAACGGAGGACGGCTACGCCCTCGTGACCAAGACGGACCGGACGGACGGGCGCTGGGGCGCCGGCCTCTCTCAGGTTCTGCGACTCGATGAGTCTCTGCGGCCGTCGGCCGTGCGCGTCGAGGGCACGCTCGGCGCCAAGGCGCGCAACGAGCGCGCGGAGATCGGGACCGACGAGGTGAAGCTGACGACGGCCACGGGGCGCGTCGTCGCGGAGAAGCTGGCGACGAGCGAGAAGCTGGCCGCAATCGACCTGGAGTTCGCCTCGCCGTTCATCGTGCTGCACCGCGCTCTGGGGGCGCCGGAAGAAGAGACGGACGTCGCGGTCCGAGAGGCGGTCACGGGCAAGGCGGTTCGGACGCTCTACGGCAACATCGCGAGCCTCTCTCTCACGAAGCCCGTCGCTGTCTCGATCTTGAGCGCCGACGTTCGCAAGCTCGGGTACCGGCACGACGTCGACCTGGGCGAGGACGTCGCGCGCTACTACGTCCTCGACGGAACCGTGATCGCCGTCGAGTTCCCGGCGACGACCCGCTTCGTCTACCGCAGCGACCTCTTCCCCGACGGCTTCCAGGTCGAGAGTCGCGCGATCCTGGACATCGCGCTGCCCGACGAGATCCGCGAGCAGGAGATCGCCTTCTCCAACGACGGACAGAAGCTCTACGGCACGATCACCGCGCCGACGACGATTGCGGGCAAGATCCCGCTCCTCTTCCTCGTGCCCGACCTCGGAGCGTTCGATGCCGACGGGGACATCGTCGGCTACCAGACGCGGATCGGCCGCGAGCTGGCCCGCGGGCTGGCCGTGCGCGGCGTCTCGGTCTACCGCTTCGATCGCCGAGGCATCGGCGCAAGCGAAGGCGACTACGCGGCAACCAGCCTCGCAAGCTTGATCTCCGACGCCCGCGTGGCGCTCGCCCTCCTGCGCGGCGTCCCGTTCGTCGACGCAGCGAAGATCTACGCCGTCGGCATCGGGCGAGGCGGCATCCTTGCAGGCATGCTCGCCGCAAGCGGCGCCGTCAGTGGAGTGGTCACCCTGTCCACTTCACCGGACTCGCTCGGCGCGGCGTGGCGCGAACAGCTGGAGAGCGCGCTCGCACGGGAGGCGCTCCCGGCTGCCGACGTCGCGCTGTTCACGGAGCGCGAGGAGGCGTTCCAGAACCTCGTGCGCACCTCTACGGGCACGTGGGACGACCTGACGTTCGCCGAGGTTCGAAGGTCCTTGCCGTGGATGACCGAGCTCGAGTACGCGCGGCGGGCTGCCGCCCTGCCTCTGCCCCTGCTGCGCGACCTCTTGGATGCCGATCCGCTCGCGACCTTCGGCGCAGTGACAAAGACGACGCTCGTCGTGCAGGGCGACAAGGACGTCTGGGTGTCCACGGACGACGCCTTCGCCATCACAGCGGCGATCAACGCGGCTCAAGAGGGGTCGGCGACCTTATCCATCGTCCCCGATCTGAACCACGTCTTGCGGCCGCACACCGCGCCGGCGGCCGCCGGCGACGCACACCTCGAGAAGAACGTCGATCTGCGCGTTCTGGAGCTGATTGCAGACTGGTGCGGCGTCGAGTCCGACATGGGCGCGCCCGGGCGGCTGCCTTCGGCCATGTGAGGGCGGGGGCCGTGACCGAGCCGATCGAGATCCTGCCCCTATCGCCGGAGACGCTCGACGACGTCGTATGTCTGCCGGGCGGGCTCGAACTCGCCGGCAAGGCGTTCCAGGGCGATCTCTCGCAGGTGCGCGCGTGGCATCGCGCGCGCCTCTCCGAAGGCATGCGCGGCATCGTCGCCTACGCGGGCGGGCGGCCGCGCGGGTTCGTCGAGTTCGCGCCGGCCGAGACGGCGCCGTTCCCCATCGTCGCACCGGGGGCCTGCGTGCTCCTCTGTTTTCATTGGGCCGGCACGGAGCCCGAAGACCCGGCGCACCTCACCGAGGAGCGGCGCATGCTCGAGGCCGTGCTGGATGCGGCGCGTTCCGAATTCGCGGGGATGGCCACACTCGGCTGGAACCACCCGACGCACTACCCGCTCGCGCTCCTTGCCGCTCTCGGATTCCGCGAGATGGTCCGCGAGGAGCCGATCGCCCTGGCTTGGCTCCCGTTCCAGGCGGGCGTCCCGGCTCCCCGCCTCGCGCCCGCGCGCCTTCGTCCCCGAGACCTGTCTGGGGAAGGGCGGCTGGCCGTCGATGCCGGCTGGAGCGCGCGTTGCCCGTACAGCGTGAGTTTCGCCGAGCGGCTTCGCGCCGCGGTCGCTCTGCAGGCCGAGCCCGACCGGGTCTCGCTCTCGGAGCGCCGCATCGATACGCGCGACGACGCGTTCGAGTTCGCGGTCTCGCCGTGGGACTGGGGTTGGGTCTACCTCAACGGGCGAGCGCTCAACCCGTTCGCCTTCCCGGGCGACGCGTTGCGGCGCGAGATCGCGCGTCACGTGCCGCAATCGCCTTCCCGGGCCTAGAGAGGCAGCGCGTCTGCGGCGCGCCGGATCTCTCGACCGACCTGTTCGACCACTTCCGCGGGGACGCCGCGCCGCGTCCGCGCGTCGACCACAAGCCGGGCCGCGCCCTCCAAACAGCGCAGGGACGCGAACGCTTCGAACTCGTCGGGCGTCGCGCGCGGCGCGCGGCGAACCGACGCGTAGCCGTCGAGGAGGGCCGTGCGAAGAGCGGGCGTCGCCTCGCGCCCGCCGAGGTCGCTCCACAGGACGGAGAGATCGTCCGCAAACGAGCCCGTGCGGCAGTTCCCGAATCCAAGGACGCCCGCCTCGCCCGCCGCGTGCCGCAGCCGGCGCAGTCGTAGGTCGCCGTGCACGGGGCCGATCTCCTCGGGCCCGTTCCCCGCGGCGCTCGTCCGGTCCGCGACCGCCGCGACGACGTCGCAGAGGCGGGCCCGATCGTCGGCCGCGTCGAGGGCCGTCGTGAGGGCGTCCGCCGCGTGAAGCAGGCGGTCGGCCGGCGGCACGAGTGCCATCTGGAGCTCGTCCGGCCACCGGAACGTCTCGGCGTGGGCGTGGAGCGCGCCGACGAGTCTGCCGGCCGCCGCGGCTTCGTCTTCGCGAGGCTCGGCCTCGCGCCGCTCACCCTCGACCCAGCGCTGTACCGCGCAAGCTCGCGTCCCGGGCACGCCTTCCATCGACACGCTGCGGAAGAGGTCGCCGGTGAGCGTCAAGACCGGCTCGGGAATCGCGAGGCGCGTGTCGCGGCCGAGCGCGGCGAGCCACACAAGCTCGCGCAAGAGAGAAGCGTGGTCGCGCCCTGCAGCGGAGACCCGCACGGCGTACGAGTGTCCTCCGGCGCGCAGCCGAAAGACGGCGTCGGCGTCGCCCGCGACGAGGCGCAAGTCGCCGACGAGTCCGTAGGCGAGAAGGCCCTTCCCCGCCACACGCAGGAGTCTCTCGGTTCGCTCGTCCTCTGATAGCTCCGTGAAGCGCTGCACGGCGAGAGTTTCCCCTCACGATGGGGATCGAGCAACGAAGCGGCCGCGCAGGCAAGGCGCGCTTCGCGCTAGAATCGAGGGCGGAGGTGGGGGCTGTGAGAGGAAGAGTCTTCGTCTCGTGGGGGCTTCTCGCCTTCTTCTCGTCGTTCGCGGCGAGCGCTCTCCCCGTCTCCTGTTTTATCGTGCACGCCGAGCCTACGGGGGTGGACGAGGAGGCATTCCAGTCGCTCGTGGACCTCGTGGCACTCGCCGACCAGCATCGCGTGCCGCTGACTCTCCTCCTGACCGCGCAGTGGGCCGAATTCGTCCTCGAAGACGCTGCGCGGGTGACCGCGCTCGAGAGCTTCCTCGCCCGCGGCCACGAGATCGGTGCGCACCATCATGCCTACTGGGGCACGCTGGACCGCGCGGCCGTGTGGGACGGCTACACGGACGCGCCGCTCGACAGCCTCCACGCGGAGGATCGGGCGCAGTTCCGCGGGACGATGGACGACTTCTGGAGCCTCCTCACAGCGCTTCCCGGCGCCCGCGAGACCGGTTGCTTTGGGTTGAGCGAGGCGGATGCGACGGATTGGATCTGCGACCTCGCCTACTCGACGTACGGACACACCCTGAGCGACGCCGTGTCCGCGCCGACTCCGATCACGATCGGCAGTTGCACGGCGACGCAGGTCGGTCACGGTTTGCTCACGGATGTCGGGGCGCTCGCCATGCTGTACGACTCGACGGGCGAGGAGTCGCTGTTCGCGGTCGTGACCCACGTATCGGACTACGC
>JAKLFO010000118.1 GCA_022711155.1 Candidatus Bipolaricaulota bacterium | reverse complement strand
CGGACGACAGGGTCGTCAGTAACTCGTTGTTGATCTTGTCGCGCTCGCTGTTGGCCGACTTGAGCGTCATCGTCCCAATGATGTTGCGCAGCGTCGTGCGCGCCAGGTTCACGATCTGCACCTTGTAGTTGTTGACGTTGTACTGCGAGTTCTTGACGCTCTGCTCGTCGTCCTTCACCTTGAAGTACACCTGAGCGTCGACGCGAGCGTTCAGGTTGTCGTTGGTAATGATCTCCTGCGGCTGCGCGTCCACCATCTGCTCGGTGACGTTGATCTGGATCAATCGATCGATCAGCGGCATGACCCAGTGGAAACCGGCCCGCCCGAAGTGGTGGTACTTTCCCAGTCGCTCGATGAGCGCCCTGTGGGTCGGCCGGACGATCCGAATGCCGCTGAAGAAGATGACGACCGCGGCAATGATGAGGATCCACGCCCAAAGTTGCATCGTTTCCCCCTTTGCGGAAGCGCGTCGTGCAAGCCGTGTCCCGCAGGGTTCTCATCCTATCGCAGCTCCTCCGCGACGTCCATCAGATCGGGCCTGCCGCGACCCGCTGCCGCGCCCGTGTCGGGGCGGGACGCCGCAGCAACCGAGGTCCCTTCGCCTTCTCGCCCGGGCGCGCCTGGGGCTGCGCTCACCGCCTGGATTTCCGCCTCACGCTTCGTATAATGACTCAACGAACAACGCCAGCAATTGGATCGCATACGTCAACCGCCAAAGATTGCCGAGCATCACGAGCTGAGAGTGCGACTTGGCTCAACTGTCCAAGGAGGACTTTCAGTGAGTTTCAGCCGTTTCTCGCTTCACCCGCACGTTGTGTCCGGAGTTGATTCCGTGGGCTACGAATCCCCCACTCCCATCCAAGAGCAGGCAATCCCGGTCGTCCTCGCACGGCGAGACGTCCTCGGCTTGGCTCAGACGGGAACTGGGAAGACGGCGGCCTTCATGCTGCCGATCCTCGACCGGCTGGTCCGCGGGCCGCGCGGAGGCGTCCGCGCTCTCATCCTCGCGCCCACCCGCGAGCTCGCCGAGCAGATCCACCAGGCGACACTGGGCTTCGGCCGCCACACGGGGCTCCGCAGCGTCGCGATCTACGGCGGAGTGAGCAAGAAGCCGCAGCTCGACGCGCTGCGGCGGGGAGCCGACATCGTCATCGCTTGTCCGGGCCGCCTTCTCGACCACCTGCGAGAGAACGCGATCGATCTGTCCCGCGTCGAGGTCCTCGTGCTCGATGAAGCGGACCGCATGTGCGACATGGGCTTCCTCCCCGACATCCGCCAGATCCTTCGCCACGTCCCGGCGAAGCGCCAGACCCTCTTCTTCTGTGCGACGATGCCGGCGGAGATCCGTCAGCTGGCGCAGAACATCCTCCGCGATCCGGAGACCGTGCAGGTCGACCCGATCGCGCCAGCCAAGACGGTGTCCCACGCGCTCTACCCGGTCTCCGAAACCCAGAAGACGAACCTCCTGTTGGCTCTGCTCAAGCGCACGGCCACCGGGCGGGTGCTCGTCTTCACGCGTACCAAGCACCGGGCGCGGAATCTCGCGCTCATCTTGGTCAAGGCCGGGCACCGGGCGGCCGCGCTGCAGGGGAACATGTCGCAAGCCCAGAGGCAGGCGGCCATCGACGGATTCCGCGGCAAGCGCTACGACATCCTCGTCGCGACCGATGTGGCAGCCCGCGGCATCGACGTGTCGGGAATCACGCACGTGATCAACGTCGACGTGCCCAACACCGTGGAGGCGTACGTCCACCGCATCGGGCGGACCGGGCGCGCCGATCACGTCGGCGAAGCCTTCACGCTCGCTTGCCCCGCGGACGGGCTGATGGTTCGCGACATTGAACGCGCCGTGGGAGCCACCATCGAGCGTCGACGGCTCGAGGGCTTTGACTACGGCTCGTTCACCCCGGAGACGCAGTTCGCCGTCCGGGCTGCGACCGCGCTCCCGCGGGCATTCCGCCAGCCGTCGCCGCAGCGCAAGTCGGCGTCGCTCTACGTGAGCCGCCACCGCACGGCGCCCGCCGCCCACGGCGCGGCCCGATAGCCCTACGTGACGATCGAGCTGTAGCCCGCGTCCACGTGATGCGTCTCTCCCGTCACGCCGGACGAGAGATCCGACAAGAGGTACACGGCCGCCTTGCCCACTTCGTCCGTTTCGATGTTCCGTCGCAGGGGAGCCGTCGCCTCGACGCGGTCGAGGATCTGGTCGATTCCTCCCACGGCCATCGCCGACAGGGTGCGGCAAGGGCCGGCGGATAGGCTGTTGACGCGAATGCCGAACGGGCCGAGCTCGGTCGCGAGGTACCTCGCCGTCGACTCGAGCGCCGCCTTGGCTACTCCCATCACGTTGTAGCCGGGAGCGGCCTTCTCCGCGCCGTAATAGGAGAGCGTGAGGATCGACCCGCCGTGCGTCATCAGGGGGCGCGCGCGACGCGCCGTCGCGATGAGGGAGTAGACCGAGATGTCGAGCGCCTGAGAGAAGACGTCGCGAGGCGTGTCGGCGAACCGGCCTTCTTGCAGGTACTCACGGTCGGCATAGGCCACCGAGTGGACGAGGAAGTCGAGCCGTCCGAACCGCTCTCCGACGGCGATGAACAGGCGATCGAGGTCTTCGTCCCGAGCCACGTCACACGGGAAGATCCACGCGTCGGGAAGTCCACCGTCATCCAGCGCTTTCCGAACGCGCCGCTCCATCTTCTCTCCGGGCAGGTAGGCGAAAGCGCACGTCGCCCCGTGTGCCGCGGCGTTCCGGGCGATGTGCCAGCCTATGCTGCGTTCGTTGGCGACGCCGAAGACGAGTCCGGTCTTGTTGGCAAGGCAATCCATCGTCACCCCTCCCGCGGCAACGGTACCGCCGCCGCGCCCGCGCGGCAACGCCCGTCACGGGTGCACCGGCTAGCCGCCAGCCGGCAAGCGGCGCGACGCGTGGATCGACTGGTCGATCGCGACGAACTGGTCCCGCGAGTAGCCGTTCGCTTCGAGCCGCCGATAGATCGCCTCGAGCGTGTCCGCGGGCAGAGACGGCGAACGGCTGAGGATCCAGCCGAACTTGCCGCTCGGGCTGCCGACGACCGCGTAGGTGTAGTCGGCCGCCAGGTCGAGGACCCAGTAGTCGGCCGAGAAGAGCCAGATACCCAACAGACGGACGAAACTGACCTTGAGCCGGCCGGATTGGGAAGCATCCGGAAGCCAAGCGCGCCCGACGATCCGCGAGACCTCGCCCTGGTCGTCGTAGCAGGAGTTGGTGACCTCGACTTGTCCGTTCGGCAAGAGCGCGTAGTAGGCGGTCGTCCCTTGAGCGCAGCCGGCTTCAAACGTGGTCGGAATGTGGGCAACGGCGTACCAGAGGCCCATGTACCGCTCCAGGTCGACGTCGCGAACCGTCGCCGGCTCGTCTAGGTGGACGTTGACGAAGCTGACGGCCGCGAGGGTGATGATGGACAAGATCCCGAGCGCGAGCTTCATGCCGAAACCTCCCGTCTCCTGCGTGCGAGGCTCACAGCCTAGCGCTTCCCGCGACCACCGCCAAGGACTAGGAACCCGCTGCCTGAAGGAGCTCGGCCAGCAGCTCGCGCGCCCTGGCGCACGTTCCATCGGCGCCCGTGCGGCGCATCAGGAAGAGGTGGCGCGTCGAGTCCCGATCCGGGCGGTAGGCGTAGGAGAGGAGAAGCAGGGCGTCGGTGGCAGCGACGATGCGCTGCTCGCTTTGCCAGTCGATCGAGCCGATGATGGTGTCGGGGGCCGTGACGCGCCCGCAGAGCGAGAAACGCAGCCGCTCGACGACGTAGGTGTCTCCCGACACCAGCCCGGCGACCGACACGGACACCGTGAGGCCGGGATGCCCATCGCCGTCCTGATCGATCACGCGCGCGTCCGCCGCGTGGGTCGGGAGAGAATCGGTCTCGGGATGCGCGAGGACGGCGCCGCGAATCTCGGTGACGGGGGGCTGGACGAACTGCCAGCCGCCGTCGCGGGCCTCGAGCGACGCCTCGCGGGGCGCGGGGCGCAGAAGCGCAAGGAACGCTTCGGGAATCCGCATCGCGACGAGCGGCGGAGTCATCTCAACACTGCTCGAGCAGTAGGCGTCGCGGAGCGTGAGCGACGCGCCATCCTGCTCGACGTCCACAAGCGAGGCGACCGTCGTGGTCACCTTGACGTCACCGAGGATGGGCAGCGTGGCCAGGGCCGGCATCACCTGAACCATCGTCCAGCGCCCGGTGAGGTTGCCGACGCGCACCACGAGGAGGTTCCAGCCCGCCCGCAAGGGGACGAGGGCATAGTCTGAGTCGCCGGAGGTGAGGCGGAAGGGTTGTTCGTTCGCCCGTG
>JAKLFO010000117.1 GCA_022711155.1 Candidatus Bipolaricaulota bacterium | reverse complement strand
TCTGAGCCTGGCGGCCGCGAACCCGGGCACTGGGAGGCCGTTTTAATCGATCGCGTAGTGCTGGACGATGGGTTCTTCGTCGCCGGCGATCTCTGCCAGGACCTCGACGTACGGAGCGAGCGTCGAGTTCTTGAGCTTCTCGCGCAAGAGGTTGTCGAGCTGGAAGATGCCGGCCGAGTTCGTCATCTCGATCGCGATGCGAATCGGCTTCTTCTCGCCCGCCGAGAGGCGGACCTTGCGGATGGCCATGGCAGAGACGGAGTGGATGGTCGGCGTGCCGGTCGAGAAGGGGATCCGGGCCCGCCCGGCTTCCATGTCCAGGGCATCGGCGACCTTCACCACGCCCGCCTCCAAGGTCAGTGGAGGGATGTCGCGCTGGTGAGTCAAGATGGCATGGAGGGCCTCCGCCTTGACGAGGACGGCGGCGCGGTCGTCGTACAGCCCATCGAGGAAGTCGTCGATCAGCGGTGCGGCGAGGATGAGGGACAGCTCCTCGTGATCCTTGCGATGGATGGCGTGCCCGACATCGTGCAGGCACGACGCGAGCACGACGACGACCTCGGCGTCGGCAGGCTCGAGCTCGTAGTCCGAGACGACGTTGGGCGTCACGTCGGCCGCTGCAAGCAGCCGGAGCAACTTGAGCGCGATGTTCGTCATGATCTTGATGTGCACCGGTCCGTGGTCGTTGATGTGCAGTCTCGAGATGGCGGTGGTGTTGGACGCCTCCCAGTAGGTCTGAAGCGCCACGGATGCATTGATGCGCGCGAGCAGCTGGCCGAGCTTCTCATTGTCCCGGACAGGAAGGTTAAGAGACATCAGCGTCCTCCCGCAGCGCGGCCCACCAAGGAGCGGGCGCGGCGTCTTGAGTTGCAGCGGATCGGGCGAGGCGCGCCTCGAGGTCGGCGACGCGCGTTCGGAGGGCCGCCAGCTCGTCGTCGAGCGGCTGGCGGATATCTCTCAGCCCGCCAGCAGGTTTGGCCTCGTATTGCACGAAACCGGGCGATACAGTAGGGGGACAACATCCTGTAGAGAGAGAGCTAGCGCGTATTACATCGCTCGCTTCTGTTAGGCGCAACCCGGAATCGTACAACTCCTGCAGCCGCCGGAGGAGCGCGAGTCCCTCGTCTGCTAGGAGAATCTGGTTGTTGGGTCCGCGCCGAAGGTGGGGTTCGAGGACGTCGCGGATCGACTCGATGCGGTTCCGGACCTGATTCGTTGTCGTTAGGGCGAGAGCCTTCCGCAGACTCGTGATCGTGTGCATGAGCCTACGATAGCCTGCTGGCGACCGGCGGCCAACCCGAATTGTGAGGGATAGGGCGATAAGGTAGCCTTGGTGCATGCCGATCCAGCGTCTTGCCGCCGAGTTAAGCCAGAAGATCGCCGCCGGCGAAGTCATCGAGCGGCCTGCGTCCGTCGTAAAGGAACTCGTGGAGAACGCCATCGACGCGGGGAGTCGGCGAGTGGAGATCGAGCTCGAGGGCGGCGGTCTCGTCTCCTTGCTCGTCCGAGATGATGGGTGCGGCATGACGGCCGACGACCTGCGCGTCTGCGGAGAGCGACATGCCACGAGCAAGATCCGCAGCCTCGCGGACCTGGACTCCCTCCAGACGCTGGGGTTCCGGGGAGAGGCTTTGGCGAGCATCGCCGCCGTCTCCCACGTTCGGATCGCCACGCGCTCGGCGGGCGAGGAAGAGGCGTGGTCGCTCGCTCTCTCGCCGGAAGGCTCCGAGGGACCGATCCCCGCGGCGCACGGCCCGGGAACAACCGTGGAAGTGAGGGATCTGTTCTTCAACCTTCCCGCGCGGGCGAAGTTCATGGGCACGCCGCGCACGGAGATGTTGCACATCGGTCGACTGGTGCAGAGGTTCGCGCTCCTGTCGCCTGAGGTCGGGTTCGCCGTATCGCACGATGGCCGGGAGACGTTCGCGGCGCCCCCTGTGCGGACGCTGCTCGAACGGATCGGCCAGGTCTACGGTCCCGAGGTCGCGCGCGGGATGATCCCGCTCGACGGGCGGCGCGGCGCGATTCGCGTGACGGGCTGCGTGAGCCACCGCGACGTGAAGCGGGGGAGTCGCCGCGACCAGCTGTTTATCGTCAACCGCCGCGCCGTGAACGATCGCGGGCTGGGCTACATTCTCGCTGGAGCCTACAGTGGCATCCTGCGGCCGGGAAGCTACCCCATCGCGGTCCTCTCCGTCGATCTCCCCACGGATCAGGTCGACGTGAACGTGCACCCGCGGAAAGAGGAGGTCCGCTTCGCCAACTCCCGGGAGGTTCAGGACGCCGTCGCCGCAACGATCCACCAGGCCCTCGCCTCGCCCCACATGGTCGGCCGGATCCCTGTCTCGCCCGCGATCGACGCCGTAGCAGATCCCCATGGCGCGATTCCAGAACCCACGAGCGCCGCCCGCGACGCGGCGCCTGCCCGCACGCCGACTCTCGGCCTGCCGGTGTCCGCGCCGTCCCTTCGTCCGGCGAGCGCGGTCGGGAAAGTGAGCCTTCCGTCCGAGCGGCGGGTGATCGGCCAGCTCCACGACACGTACCTGCTCGTTGAAACGGTGTCCGGGCTGGAGATCGTCGATCAGCACATCGCGCATGAACGCATTCTCTACGAGCGCCTACGGCGTGAATTCTCGGAGTCCGGAGTTGCACGGCAGCTCTTCCTCCTCCCGGCCCGAATCGAACTGCCGTTCGAGGCCGCGGCCGCCCTCAGCGCGGGCCTACAACAGCTCGCCGCAGCGGGCGTCGTCCTCGAGGAGTTTGGAGGCGGTACCTTCCTGCTTCGCGAGTATCCGCAGCTCCTGGCCGATGAGCAGACTCCCCGCGGCTTCCAGGATGTCGTCGAGAAGCTCGTGGACGTCTTGCGGAGCGACGGTCCAGTTCAGGAGACGCTCTACGACGGCCTGTTTCGCGAGCTCGCCTGCGGCGCTGCCGTGAAGGCTGGGGATCGCCTGCCACTCGCCGAGTGCCAGGCGTTGGTGGACCAGCTGATGTTGCAGGAGAACCCGTACTCGTGCCCGCACGGGCGGCCCATCATCTTCGCGGTGGAGCGAGAAGAGCTGGACCGCCGTTTCGGCCGGCGCTAGGCGGGAACCAGAACGCGCAGGGCGTCCGGAACGACGCGGACCTCGAACGCGCCGCGCGGCAGCTCGTACGGCTCCCCGTCCATGTGCGCGATGAGCTTGGCGTCGGACGAGACGGCGATCTGCGGGATCTGCACGTACTTCACCTGCGGGAGGCTCAGGTGCTTGCCGGCGCGTGCCTGGGGGAGGCGCAACAGGCGCTCGCCGCGGGGGAAGTCCCCGATCGCGGCTACGTCGATCAGGCCATCGTCGACGGACGCGCGCGGAGCCAGCATGAACCCGCCCCCGCAGTACTTCCCGTTGGCGATTCCCAGCGAAAGACACTCGAGTTCCTCCGAGACCCCTTCGCCCTCGAGCTTCGCCGCGAAGGCCTGGAACCGGAAGACCTCCTTCACTGCGGCGTAGAGGTAGGCGGCGGCTCCGCGCAGGCGCTTCATCGCGAGCACGTCCCGCGCAACCTGCGCATCGATGCCGATTCCGAGCCCGTTCACAAAGTAGCGGTCTTGGCCCACGCGACCCATGTCCACGGTTCGCACGGTGGCCTTTCGCAGCATGCGCAGCGCCTCGAGCGGGTCCGAAGGGATCCCGAGCATGCGCCCGAAGTCGTTGCCCGTGCCGGCCGGGATGACTCCCAGCGCGGCGCCTGAGCCGTACAGCCCGTTGGCCACTTCGTTGACCGTTCCGTCGCCGCCCATCGCGATGATCCGCGTGAAGCCCGCCTCGATCCCCATCTTCGCGACATCCACGGCCTCCATGGGCTCGTTGGTGTAGTGAAGGTCGTACTCCGTGCGGCTGCGCTCAAGGGCAGCCTTGACCCGCGGGAAGGCCGCCTTGCAGCGTCCCTGGCCGGCGATCAGGTTGACGATCAGGAAGTACCTCTCGTCGTTCATGTCGAAGATGCTACGAAGGCCGGACTCATCCTGTCAAGATTCCGTGGATGCTCGACGAGCGCGCACGACGACGAACGATCCGCAGTCCGAGCCCTCTGTCGGGTCCTCCACGGCTTCGCAGCCTGGGCGCGTCAGCGTCTGGACCATGCGCTCTACGCGGAATCCCGCCTCCGCGAGCCGGACTCGAAGTTCGTCCGCTTCGAGCAGGCGTGCGGCACGGAAGAACGAATCCTGCGGATCCGCGGCCATCTGCCGGCCGATGGGGCTCGCCCGCGGGAAGAAGGCCACCACGACCACGCCGCGCGACCGGAGGATGCGGTGGGCCTCGCGCAGGGCCAGCCCGACGTCTCCGAGCGCCTCTTCCCAGAATCGGATCTGGTGGTAGTTGGAGCGTTTCAGGGCTTCATCCAGCTTTTCCCACGGCAACAGCGAAGCCTCCTTGGGCGTGG
>JAKLFO010000116.1 GCA_022711155.1 Candidatus Bipolaricaulota bacterium | reverse complement strand
GCGTGGGACGGCGGAGAGGTTGCCGGCATGGTGCTGAACCGGTTCGATGAGGCCGAGAACGCTGGACATGGCCGCAAGCGCGGCTACACCGAGACGATCTGCGTACGACGTCCGTGGCGCGGGCGCGGGCTTGCCAGAGCCCTCATCACGCGGAGCTTGCACCTCTGGACGGAGATGGGCATGACCGAGGCGGCCCACGGTGTGGACACGCAGAACGCTACGGGAGCGCTCGAGCTCTACCAGAGCCTCGGCTATCGGGCCACCAGGACCTTCACCACGTATCGCAAGAACCTCGGGTGAGAGGCGGGGCAAAGTGGAGTGAGACGCGAAGGCGGGCGCCTCGCGGCCGGCCCCGCGCTTCGGAGGAGATTCCGTGCAGAGCGCACTGGACGTCTTGTCACAGATCAGAGGATTCGAGCATCCGGATCGCCTGGAACCCGCGCGCGGGCTGTCGAACCGCGTCTACTTCCTTACGGCCGGAGGAGAGGAGTACGTCTTTCGTCTTGCGAACGCCCATGCCGAACAACTAGGGATCTCGCGCCAGGCCGAGGAGCGCGCGCTGCGCGTCGCGCGGCAGGCCGGCATCGGCCCCGACGTCGTCCACTACGTCCAGCCGGAAGGTCACCTCTTGACCCGTCGGATCCGCGGACGCCCGTTCGCCGACGACCCGGCCCGCTACTGGGAGCCCGAGACCCTTCGCTCCATTGTGCGGGTCGTTCGCCGCGTTCACGCTTTGCCGCCGCTCGACCACGCGTTCGATCCCTTCGCCAGGATCCGAGCGAGCTTCTCCCGCGCGGCAGAGCGCGCCGTACTCCTTCCCGCGAAGAGCGACCGCGTCCTCGACCGCCTCGCGGCCATCGAGACGGCGAGAGACCCTCTCGCCCCACAAGGCCGCGTCTTCTGCCACAACGACCTCTTCGCTGGGAACATCCTCGATGCCGAACCAATTCGCCTGATCGACTGGGAGTTCGCCGGCACGGGCGACGCCTTCTTCGACCTCGCGACCCTGGCCGTCGCGACGGACGAGTCGGCCCCTCTGCCCCGCGAGCTTCGCCGCGTGATCCTCGACGAGTACTTCGGCCGAGTCGATCCGTCGTACGAGAAACGGCTCGACGACATGATCTTCGTCGTCCGCCTGCACGTCGTCGCCTGGGGGCTCACGCATCACGTCCTCGGTACGCCTGACAGCAATGGCTGGCCGGGGTTCACGTTCCTCGGGTTTGCGACCGAGCTCCTCGCCGGGCTCATCTCCGAGCCCTAGGAAGGCCGGATCTTGCCCGCTTTCCGTCGGTCGGGCATGCTTCGCTGCAGACAGGGAGGTGATTGTATGCCGCGGATCGCGCTGACTCGCGAGGTGAGCGACGCCATCGCGCGATGCGAGTTGACGCACATCGCGCGCCAACCCATCGACGTCCGCCGCGCTCGGGCGCAGCACGCGGAGTACGAAGCCGCCCTGCGCGAGCTGGGCTGCCGCGTCGAGCGAGTGCCCGCGGCTCCGGAGTTCCCCGATGCCGTCTTCGTCGAGGACGCGGCGATCGTCTTTTCGGAACTGGCAGTCATCGCGAGGCCGGGAGCGTCGTCGCGCCGCGGCGAGACGGAGTCCGTGGCCCGGGCCTTGTCCGCCTACCGCCGCGTCGTGCCCATCCGGGAGCCCGGCACACTGGATGGTGGCGATGTCCTCGTGGCCGGCCGCACGGCCTTCGTCGGGCGATCGACGCGGACAAACGACGCCGGGATCGAGCAGTTGCGTCGAGCCGTGTCCCCTCTCGGGTACACGGTAGTCCCCATCCCAGTCACGGGCTGCCTCCACCTCAAGTCGGCCGTCACGGAGGTCGCCGACGGAGTCCTCGTCTTCCAGCCAGACTGGGTGGCGGCAGACTTCTTCCGCGGATTCGAGGCGATTCCGGTCGCTGCCGGCGAGCTCTACGGCGCCAACGCGCTCCGCATCGGGGATCGCGTCATCTACCCCGCTGGGTTCCCGAAGACCGCCGAGCAGCTTGCCGAGCGGCTCGCCGATCGCGCGGTCTCCCTCCGCCTCGTCGAGGCCGACGAACTGGCCAAGGCGGAAGGCGCCGTCACCTGCTGCAGTCTCGTGTTCGACGCGTGAGCCTCGCCCCGCTAGGCCGGACGCCCCATCGCTTCGAGCTTCTGCTCGATCGCCTTCTCCCCTCGCTCGATCTGCCGCAGGGTCGCCTCGAGCGCGGGACTGACGACCAGCGCGTATCCGCTGACGCTCAGCAAGTGCTTGGCCGTGAACGGGATCTGCCCCACGAGCGCGTCGGCGAACGACATCCGGAAGAGCAGGCTCGACATGACAGGGCCGGTGATGAAGTCGAAGACGAGCACGCCGACGACGCCCGAAGCGAGGTACGTCGCGGCGCCGACTCTTCGGCCGCGCGCCGAGAGCGCGGAGTACGCGAGCGAGAAGCCGAGCCCGAGCAGGCCGTACGTCGTCGCCGTGACCGCGGTCCAGACGCCGAGACGCCGCGACAAGACGTCGAACAGGACCATCGCCATGACGGGAAAGGCGACCGCGGGAAGGCGACCGCGCTTCGCACACGGAAACATCACGGCCATGATCGGGTCGTTGTTCGGGAACAGCCGGAGGGCGCGGAGCCCCGTCGTCACGCCCAGACTCGCTCCCAGCACCGCCAGCCTCGCCGCCGAGGCGAGGCCGATGCGCAATCCCCATCCGGTCATCGTCTCTCTCCTCTCTCCATCTTGCCGCCTTCCCTGCGAAGCCGCTCCGCCCGAAGGACGGCGCCGAGGTTGCGCGGCAGGTAGGCGAGAAGGTCCATCAACCGCCACGCCTCGAGGCTTGGTACGGCCTCGGGCGGGATCTCCTCTTTCGTCGCGCCCGCCAGGAGCAGCCGCGTCGTCGCCTCGTCGAACGCGGGACCCTCGAAGTACTGCCGAAGGTGGGGGCGATTCTCGGGGCACACGCGTTGGCAGTGAAGACAGCCGAAGAGGGCACTGTGCCACCGTGAATCGATCCAGTCGGGGAAGGGGACTGAGGGCTCTTTCTCGTTCCAGAACGTGATGCAGCGCTCGGCGTGAAGCAGGAAGCGGTCGTCTCCGATCGCCCCAGTCGGGCACGCCGCGCGGCAGGCGCCGCACGATGCACAGCGCGCGAGAGCTTCTTGCGTCTGCGCCGCCGCATCGTCGCACTCGAGATCGGAGATGAACCCGGCGAGCGCGGTGAAGCTGCCGAGGCCGGGCACGTAACTGATGTTGTTCCTTCCGTATCGCGAGAACCCCGACATCGTGCCTAGAGTCTTGAGCGGCGCGGATGCCGGCGCGATCGAGCGCCCGAACGGCTTGAGGATCTCGGCGATGACGGCGGACGGCCGCGGATCGGGGGCGCGGAGGTATCCGGGAGCCGTCAGCACTTCGAAGGTCTCGCCGTCGAGCGTGAAGTGCATGCGGGCCGGGCGATCGGGCACCGCGACCAAGATGAGCGAACGCGGCGTCAAGGTCTCGGGCAGCGGCTCGGCGAACATGGGCGCGAGGTACTCCTGGTAGAACGCATCATCGAGCTCGCCCTTCCGGTGCAGGCCGGCGATTCGCTCGATCGCTTCGGCGCGTCGTGCCATGGGAACGACGGCCGCTTGCCACCCCAACTCTGCGCACTGCTCTAGGATCGCGCTCTTGGCGGTCATGGCGTCCATCGTCTCCTACGGCGTCTCCTCGGCGTCTCGTCGACGGAGCCCGCGCTCGGCGCGGTGCCTGCGACGGGTCGGGCGCCCGAGGGCGCCGAACGCCTGTCGGAGCAGGAGGGAACCCGCACGGCACGGCCTCGCCAGATCGGTGCTGCTCGGCATCGACTCCCTCCCGAACGACTCCAAGCTAGGTTGGCGCCGCAGGATCTGGGCGCAATCGTCTCCGTACAGCCTTCGTGGCCCCGACAACGAGAGCTACCGCGAGCGACAGACCGATGACCTCGGCCCAGGCCAGGACCGAGATCGGCTCCGTGAGGAAGAGCCGATTCATCGCCGGCACGTGGGTGAAGACGACCTGCAGCGCCGCCATGGTCCCGATGCCCACCCACGTCCAGACGTTCGACGCCCAGCCGACCGACACGAACGACCGCGTGAAGGAGCGGCAGTTGAGCAAGTAGAACGCCTCACCGAAGACGATGACCGCGACCGAGGCCGTCCGCGCGGCGGCGAGCGACGCGCCGCGGGCCAGTTCAAGCTCGAACACTCCGTAGACAGCTCCGCCCAAGAGGAGAGATACGAGGACGATCCGGCGGCCGAGAGATGCCGTAAGGAGGGGTCTGCGCGGATCCGTCGGGCTGCGGTCCATGATGCCCTTCTCCTTCGGCTCAAAGGCGAGCGTCATCCCAAGGCAGACGGAGGTCATCATGTTGATCCAGAGGATCTGTACGGGCAGGATCGGCAACGCCAAGCCCAAGAGGACGGCTCCCAACAGGACGAGCGCTTCGCCGCCGTTGGTGGGGAGCGTCCAAACGATGAACTTCTGGAGATTGTCGAACACGCCTCGCCCCTCCTCGACGGCGGCCTCGATCGAGGCGAAGTTGTCGTCGGTGAGGATCATGTCCGCCGCCTCGCGAGCCACCTCGGTGCCGCCGCGCGCCATCGCCACGCCGATGTTCGCCTGACGGAGGGCCGGCGCGTCGTTCACGCCGTCGCCCGTCATCGCGACGACGTGGCCGCGCGCTTGCAGCGCTTCGACGAGTCGCAGCTTGT
>JAKLFO010000115.1 GCA_022711155.1 Candidatus Bipolaricaulota bacterium | reverse complement strand
GCCGCGAGGATCGCGACCGCGAAGACGATGTCGAAGAGGAACTGAGCGAAGGGCGAAACCCAGACTGCAAGGATCTCGCCTGATGCCGCCGCCTCGTGCACGTCTCCTCCTTGGTCGCTTGGGTCTGCGTCGTGAGCATACCCAAGCGCGCCGGACGCGGCCAGGTCGTTGCGCGCCGTCCCCGCCTCGACTACTCTGCCGACGAAGATGACAGAAGAGATCCAGAGCAGGGACAACCCGCACCTGAAGGCCGTCGCGCGGCTGGCTCGCGATGCGGGCGCGCGGCGCGCGGCGAAACTCGCGTTGGTCGAGGGCTTGCGCGAGGTCGAACGCGCGATGGACGCCGGCTGGGTCCCGACCGAGGTCTACTTCGATCCATCGCGTGCCGTCGAGGGAGCGGTCGCCCGCGTCGACGCGGCGGAACGCTCGGGAGTGCGCGTCGTCCGCTGCAGCCCGCGGGCCTTCGACAAGATCTCGTACCGCGAGAATCCCGACGGCCTTCTTGCCGTGGGGCCCGCGCCCGAGACGCCTCTCGCCGCGCTCGCGGTCGCGGCGTGCCCGCTCTTCTTGGTCGCGGAGAACGTCGAGAAGCCGGGCAACCTCGGCGCTCTCCTGCGGACGGCGGACGCCGTCGGAGCCGACGGTGTGCTCGCCTGCGGCGCGCCGGCCGACCTCGGAAACCCCAACCTGATCCGAGCGAGCATCGGAACGGTCTTCTTCGTGCCCGTCGTCTCGCTCTCGTCGCCGGAAGCGGTCCGCTGGCTCCGCGAGCGAGGGATCCGCATCGTGACCGCCGAGCCCGCCGCGAACATCGTCTACACCCAGGCCGACCTCGCGGGTCCCCTGGCCGTCGTCGTCGGCGCCGAGGATGCGGGGATCTCGGCGGTCTGGCAGGAGGCGGCCGACCTCCGCGTGCGCATTCCCATGCTTGGAAGGAATGACTCGCTCAACGTCTCCGTCGCCGCGGCCGTGCTCTTGTACGAGGCGATCCGGCAGAGAAGCGGCCGCTAACGCCCGCGCGCCGGGCCTTGTGGGGCTGCCTTCCCTTCGCTAGAGTGATCGCATGGGAGGGGTAAGCATGAAGAAGCGCGCGCTCGTCCTCGTCGTGGGTCTGGGAGCCTTGCTCTTGTCCGGGTGCATGGGGCCGGTCCTTCCGCCGATTGCCGCCTTCACGGCGTGCCCCGACGGTTCGAACAACGATCTGGATATGCAGTTCTCGTCGACATCCCAGACGTCGAACGGCCACTACCTCGTCTTCTTCCGCTGGGATTTCGGCGATGGGACCGTGCTCGACGACTACTACGGCTGGGTCACGCACCGCTACGCCGAGCCGGGAACCTACACGGTCAAGCTCACCGTGACCGACGACCGCGGCGTCAAGGCGACGACCGAGGAATTCGTCGCCGTCGCGCAGGTTGTCGGCCTGGCGGACGTCGTCTTCTCGGCCGGTCGGCCGGCGCGCGCGGTGGGCGAGCTCTCGAACTCGAGCGACCTCTTCCTCTACTCCGTCTCGCTCAAGGTGAAGTTCTACGACCAGGATGGGGTGCGCGTCGGGGAGACGTACGTGGAGGTCACGGCCATCGATCCCGGCGAGAGGGTTCGCTTCGTCGCGGAGGCGCCCGAGGACGTCGGTCCGATCGCGTCAGCCGCCGCGTTCGTGCAGTCGTTCGCCGCGGAGTGCGCGAGAGGCGTCATCCCAGTTCCGGGCGTCGAAGACAAGACGAGCTAGCCGCTTCACGGTTTTGCCACACCTCGAGCCGACATCCTCCACGCCCGTCGGGCACGGTGTCGTGTCATGAAGGGAGGGTTTGGATGGAACGGCAAAAGGTTGGGTTGATCTGGATCGCGATCTTCTCTGTCGCGCTCTTGGCGGCCCCGGCGATGGGCGCGGCCGTCGGCGCGGAGGACGAAGTCATCGCGGCCTACGAGCAGTGCAGCCCGTCGGTCGTCAACATCACGACGCTCGCGTACGTGTACAACTGGTTCTCCGGCAATGTTCAGGAAGAGGGCACGGGCTCAGGGTTCGTCTACGACACGGCCGGCCACATCCTGACGAACTACCACGTGATTGAGGGGGCCGTCGAGCTCATCGTGACCCTGGCAGACGGTCGGGAGTACGCGGCGTCCGTCGTGGGAGCCGACGCGAGCAATGACCTGGCCGTCTTGGCCATCAACGCCGGCGTAGACCTTCCGGCTCCGCTGCCGCTCGCGGACTCGGACGCCCTGCGCGTCGGGCAGACGGTCCTCGCGATCGGGAGCCCGTACGGGCTCGAGCAGACGCTGACGACCGGCGTTGTGAGCGCGCTCGGACGCGTCATCGAGAGCGCGGAGGCAAACCAGTTCATTGGAGAGGTCATCCAGACCGACGCAGCGATCAACCCCGGCAATTCGGGCGGCCCTCTGCTCGACCTCCAGGGCCGCGTGGTCGGCATCAACTCGCAGATCCTCTCGGCGAGCGGATCGAGCTCGGGGATCGGATTCGCCATCTCGTCGAACACGATTCGGCGCGTGGCGCCGCAGCTCATCGCCTACGGCCGCTATCAACACGCGTGGCTCGGGATCGAGACGATCGACTTGGACAAGAACACGACCCGGATCCTGAACCAGGCCGGGGCGAACCTCACGGTGGAAGAGGGCGTGCTCGTCGTGGCGCTCCACACGGACTCGCCAGCGAGGTCGGCGGGAGTCCGCGCAGGAAGCCGCCAGACGCGCATCGGCCCGTACGTGATCCCGCTCGGAGGCGACGTGATCGTCGCGATCGACGGCCTGCCCGTCGAGTCCATGGCCGATGTCACCGTGTACCTCGAGATGGAGACCGCAGTCGGAGACTGGGTCGAGCTCGCCGTCGTGCGGGACGGCGCGCAAACAGTCATCCCCGTGCGTCTCGCCGCCCGCCCCTCGTCGAGCTAGCGCTCCACACAAACCTGCCACAGGAGTGCCCGTACGGTCCCATGGCCGGCGGGCATCCTTGCGTCATCGAGGCACCACGGAGGGCACCATGCACAGGCATGCAAGAGGAGTCTGGGTCGGGCTCACGCTCGCGGCGCTCGTCGCCCTCGGGCTGGCGGGATTCGCGCAGGCCGGCACGCAGGACGGGGCGGAGGTCACGAGGTCGCGCGACGTCATGGCCGGCCTCTACGGGGGCGGGACGTTCACGGGCGGATACCTCAAGTACACGTATGAGATCACGCGCCAGGGTTCGAGCGCCGTCTCGACAACAACGACCGAAATCTCGCCGAGGAGCGATGGTACGTACACGATCGCCTCGTCGAGCACGGAGACGGTCCCCTTGGACATGGTTCACATCGGCTTCTTCGGCATCCCGCTGCCGCGTCTGGGGATCCGCGTGTCGGAGAACACGAGCGGGACGCTCGACCTGTCCCCTCTGTCCAACATCACGGCAAGCGCCATCGAGCCCGGCAAGAACTACATCCTGCCCGACGGCGGACGCTTCCAAGCCGGGGAACTTGGGACGATCGCCGGGATCGAGGTCATCTACGGAACCTACGAGCACGCCGACTACACGAACGTCGTGATCCTGCTTGCCTTTGCGACCGACCTCACGGCGCGCTCCCTCATGCCGTTCCCAGCGCTGATGGAGTTCCGCTACAGCACAACGTCAACGACCGACAACCAGCCGCTCGAGACGTTCTCGCGCGTGAAGCTCGCGGAGTTCGTCTACCGGCCGTAGGGGGCAAGATGATCGCGTTTCATGATGTCCACAAGACCTACCTGATGGGCGAGACGCGCGTCGATGCCCTGCGCGGCGTGACCGTCGAGCTGCCCGAGCGGCGGCTCGCCGTGATCATGGGCCCGTCCGGCTCGGGCAAGTCGACGTTTCTCCACCTCGCGGGCTGCCTGGACGTGCCGACGCGCGGTCGCGTGGCGTGCCGCGGGACCGATCTCGGGAGCCTCTCATCGCGCGAGCGAGCCGAGTTCCGCGCCCGATCCGTGGGGTTCGTCTTTCAGAAGTTCAACCTGATTCCCAATCTGTCCGCGGCGCGCAATGTCGAGCTTCCTCTGTTCCTCGGCAACCAGCCGACGGCGCAGGCCAAGAGGCGGGCGCTCGATGCTCTGGCGTCCGTAGATCTCGCGGACCGGGCGAGCCATCGGCCGGCGAAGCTGTCCGGCGGGGAGCAGCAGCGCGTCGCGATCGCGCGTGCCTTGGTCAACGACCCCGAACTCATCCTCGCCGACGAGCCGACGGGCAACCTCGACACGAAGACGGGGCTGCGCATCCTGGCGATGCTGCGCGGACTCGTGGAGAAAGGGAAGACGGTCGTTGTCGTAACGCACAATCCGGAGATCGCCGAGAGCGCCGACGCGCTCGTCATCCTGCGCGACGGGGCGGTCGAGTCCTTCTCTACCGCCGAAGGGAGGAGTCGACCATGACGCTCCATCTGATCCAGTTGGCCGTGCACAACATTCGCAGCCGTCGCACGCGCTCGTGGCTGACGATTCTCGGCGTCTTGATCGGCGTCACGGCCGTAGTCGCCCTCCTCTCGATCGGAACGGGCGTCGAGAAGGCCGTCCTGCAGGAGTTTGAGGACATCGGCTACGACATCATCGTCATCGCGCCCGGCAGTGTGGGGCGCGCAGCAACGCAGGGAGCGACGGGTTCCCAGTTCATGATGGGCGACGGCCCGCCGGACATGGCGTCCGCGGGATCGACGGCGACGGCGCAGACCCGCACGTTCGCGCCGGGCCAGATCGGCTCGTCGACCGACAGCGCCTCCGGGCGGACCTTCTCGCCTAGTCAGATCGGAGCCGCCGCCTCGACGGAGACGACGGCAACGCGTGCCGGGTCGACGGTCGACACCGCGGCGCTTCTCGCGAACGTGCCCGGGCTTCGCGAAGCGGGCAACCTCGGCACGCGCATCGTGAGCGTCGAGACGCCGCGCGCGAGCGGGTTTCTGCGACTCACCACGCCGTCGCTCGCGTTCCTGCAGTCGTTCCCGTCCATCCTCGGGGAGTTCCCAGTCGGCGAAGGGACGACGTTCACGGCGACGACCGAGAACGAGGTCGTGATCGGCGCCCGCAGTGCCGAGAGTCTCGGAGTCGACGTGGGCGACTCAGTGAC
>JAKLFO010000114.1 GCA_022711155.1 Candidatus Bipolaricaulota bacterium | reverse complement strand
CAAGACGGGGATCTGCGCGAACAGCCCGATGAGAAAGAGCGGGAAGGCGAGCTGCGACCCGAAGTTCGCGACCGGAACGAGCGTCGAGCGGAGCGCCAGGGGGGCGTAGTTCTTCGCGTGCTGCATGGCGTGTCCGGCCTCGTGCGCCGCGACGCCGATGGCCGCGACCGATTCCGCATCAGGGGCGGAGAGGCGGAGGATCTTCTTCCGCGGGTCGTAATGGTCGCCGAGCTTCCGGTCGATCCGCTCGATCGAGACCCCGTCCACGTACTCAGCGTTGAGGATGCGCTGCGCCGCTTCGTGGGCCGTCATGCGTCTCCCGATGCGCACTTCGGAGTACCGGGTGTAGGTCGAGTGGACCTTCCATTGCGCGTAGACGGCAAGCGCCATCGCTGGGAGAACGATGACCCAGACCGGATCGAACATCAGACCGCTGAACATCGGATTCCCCTCCTCATCGTGCGCTCGGAAGTATACGAAAGCCGCACGGGCACAGCAAGAGGTCGGTGCGCGCCCGGGTCTCTTCCGACGCGGACCCGCGATGGATAGGGAGAGGGTCGGTAAGCCGGATTCTGTCGCGGAGAGACATTCATCTGCGCGGCCTACCCGAAGGCTCGAACGGGCCGTTCTCGAGCGCCTTCCTACTTGGCCTTGCTCCGACCAGGGTTTGCCGAGCCGGCCCGGTCGCCCGGACCGCTGGTGGTCTCTTACACCACCGTTTCACCCTTGCCTGATCCCGGTTGCCCGGGCCATCGGCGGTCTGCTCTCTGTTGCACTGTCCCGAGGGTCGCCCCCGCTGAGATTTCCTCAGTGGCCTGCCCTGCGGAGTCCGGACTTTCCTCCAGCCCGCGACCTGCGCCGCGGGCCGGCGTCTCTCTGACCCTCTCCCTATCCGCCGCGTCGATAGCCACATCGACGGCAGGAGTATACGCGCTTCCCGCTTCCGAATCGCGAGCGCTCGGCCCGCAGGATGCGGGCGCAACGCGGGCACACGCGCCAACGGATGAGGCCGGCGAGGATAACGACGAGGACGACCGGGACGGCAACGAGGAGCGCGGCCGGGAGTCCGCGCTGCCCCGAAGACCGCCTCTGGGCGGCCAGCGCCGCGCTCGCCTTCTGGGCGGCGGGGAGGCTGCGCAGCTCGTCGAACATCGCGCGCACGGCTTCCTCGATCCGATCGTGCGCCACGAGGTCGGCCATCCTTTGCTCGAGTCGCGGGCCGATCGCCCCGAGTTCCGTGCGGGCGCTCGCGCTCGCGACGGCGCTCACCGTCCAGTCTTGCCCCGTCCTGAGGAAGACGGCGAGGATCGCACGGCGCGAAGAGAGGCCCCAGGCGGAGAAGACCGCCTCGGCAAGCTGGTCGACCGTCGGAAGGGGATTCTCCCAGCTCACGAGGATGTAGACGTCGATCTTGAGGAGCGTCGCGATGTCAGCGATCGCCGCGTTCACCTCGTCCTTCCCGTGTCGATCAAACACGGAGCCATAGTCCGAGAGCTTGCCGATCGGCGACGGAACCGTGACGGCCGCCCCGTGCGGCGCGGAGAGCACGACCAGCAGGAGGGCGGCGGCTACTGCACGAACAGGATGCGCGAGCAGTGTTCGCACGTCACGAGCTCCCGACCCGCTCGCACCCGCTCGACCGTGTTGGCGCTCACGCGGATGCGACAGCCGCCGCAGGTTCCCTGTGCGATCGTCACGACGGGGTTCGGGAGGGCGGCGCGGAGCCCCTCGTACTGCGCGAGAGCGTACGGCTCGGCGGCCGCGGCGAGGAGGGCGCGCTGACGCCTCAAGTCGGCCAGCGTTCCGGACTCGGTCGCCTCGATCTCCCGCGCCGTCGCCTCGACCTGCTCTCGGAGGTGGCCTTCGAGAGGGACGATGGCGACTTGGGCGGCGCTGAGCTCGACCCGAGCGGTCTCGATCGCGTTCATCGCCTCAAGAGCCTCGTCCTCGAGACGACTCATGCGGACCTTCTCCGTGGCGATCTTCGTACGGAGGTCTTCCATCTCCTTGAAGCTGATGATCCCCTTGTCGAGCCGCTCCTGGTACGCGCGGATCCGCATGTCGAGCTCGTCCACTTCCAGGTTCCTCGCGCGGCTGTCGAGCTCTGCTTTCTGGAGAGCGTCGCGCAAGGCCGTCACATGGGCTCGTTCCTGGGCGATGCGCGCTTCCAGATGGCGCTTGTGGGCGGAGAGACGGCCTGTGTGCGCGACCACCTCGCTGATCTTCACGTCTACCTGTTGGAGGTCGACGAGTTGTTTGGTTGCGCTGAGCACGGCACCCCCCGCCCGTTCGGGCTGCACCGACTATACGGGAGCCCCCGCAGAAGCGCAAGAGATCCCGTTTTGGCGACTACATGCCCGGGAGCCCTCCGAGTCCCTGAGCCAAGGGGCCGAGCTTCTCCTGCGCGGCGTCCTGCGCCTTGCGTTGCGCCTCCTGAACTGCCGCCACGATGAGGTCGGCGAGCATCTCCACGTCGCTCGGATCGACGACCTCGCGCTCGATGGCGAGCGACAAGAGATCGCCTTTGCCCGATACGGTGGCGGTCACCATGCCGCCGCCTGACGTGGCCGACACCCGCAGGTTGGCGATCTCGGCCTGCGCGCGCTCAAGATCCACTTGGAGCTTCTTCGCCTGTTTCATCAATCCGCCGAGATTGCCCATCCCCTTCACGACGCCTCCTTGACGATGCGGCCGTCGAACACTTGGCAGACCAGCCGGGCTTTCTCGAGCAAGACCTCGCTGGGAAGAGCCTTGCGTTGCGCGTTCGCGTCGATGCGTACATCCACCCGCCAACCGTCGCCGAAGTGCCGTCGCACGGCGCCGGCGACGTACTGCATGTTCTCATTCTTCTCGAGGCTTTCCTTGTGGAACGTGTGCTCCGGGCTGAACAGGAGGACGAGAAGCTTGCCCTCCACCGAGGGGGTCGCTTCGGTCAGGTACGCGGCGATCGCGATGCGATCCTTCTCGATCTCCCCTAAGAGGCTGTGCCAGAGAGCTAGGGCGTCATCCGGCAACGGCGGGCGCTCGGAACGCGGCTCCGCGATGGGCTCGTGGGCCGGCGCCGCTGCCCGCGCCGGAGGAGCCTTCTCGGCCGGCCGCTCAGGCTTCGGACGCGAAGCTGCGCCGCGGGTGCCGGACACCGCGGCGGGCGCGTCGGCCAGCGAGCCTGCCAGCGCGAGGACGCCGATCTCGAGGCGCACCTGCCGGTCGAGCGCGCGATAGAGGTCGGTTCGGATGGCAAGGAGGCCTCGGGCCAGGCGAACGTCCCGGTCGACGGCTCCCTCGCCCCGACCTATCCGCTCGCGGACGAGCGCGATCACGTCGCCCAGAAAGAGCTCGAGGTCCTTGCCTCGCTCGGTGAGGGAGTCGATGGTTGAGAGCAACGCGGCCCGGTCGGCCCGCTCGATGGCATCGAGAAACGCGACCTGCGTCTCGCGAGGCGCCAGGCCGAGCATCTCGAGCACGGCGTCGTCGGTGATGGAGTCGCGCCCGTAGGTCGCCGCTTGCTCGAGCATGACGACGGCGTCACGCAGACCGCCGTTTGCCCGTCGCGCGATGAGAGATGCCGCGGCGTCGGTCAGGCGCAGGTCCTCAGCTTCGGCAATGCGTTTCAGTTGGGCTTCGATCGCCTGCACGGAGACGCGCCGGAACTCGAAGGCCTGGCACCGCGAGACGATCGTCCGGGGCAGCTTGTGCGGTTCCGTCGTCGCGAACACGAAGATGACGTGTGTTGGCGGCTCTTCGAGCGTCTTCAGGAGCGCGTTGAACGCCTCCGTCGTGAGCATGTGCACTTCGTCGATGATGTAGACCTTGACGCGGAGATCCGTCGGAGCGAAGTTGACTTCCTCGCGGAGCTTCCGGATGTGGTCGATTCCCCTGTTCGACGCCCCGTCGATCTCTACGATGTCAAGCGAGCGTCCCGCCGAGACGGCGAGGCAGTTCGGACACTCGTTGCACGGCTCGCCGTCGGCCGGGCGGAGGCAGTTCACGGCGCGCGCCAGGATGCGTGCGACGGACGTCTTGCCGATGCCCCGTTCGCCGGCGAACAGGTACGCGTGTGCGACGTCATGGGCGACGATCGCGTTGCGAAGCGTCCGGACGACGTCCTCCTGGCCGACAACGTCGGCGAACCGCTGTGGCCGCCACCGCCGGTACAACGAAAGGCGCGATGTCCCGTCGCTCACCTGTCCCCCTCTCCTCCGCTGGTCGGGGAGACTGGATTTGAACCAGCGGCTTCCTGCTCCCAAAGCAGGCGCGCTACCAGGCTGCGCCACTCCCCGCTCGTGTGGCGAGTCCCGCGGCCGGCAGGGTTCTCCTGGCGTGTCCCGGGACTGGATGGGCTTTGCCGATCCTGAACCGCGGGCCCATTCTACCGCCCGGGCGCCCGAGAGTCATGCCGTGCAAGCCGAGCGGGGCGAGCCGCCGCTACGCGGCGCCGTCGCCGTCTGTGGGCGCCGGCGTTGCGCGCGGGCGGCGCGACACGGCGAGGTCGAGAAGAAAGACGGCGAGCGCGCAGGCGAGGAGGATGGGCGCCAGAGACCGCGATGCGGAGCCTGACGACGGCGCCTCGGCAAGCGTCGTCGCGTCGAGCGCGGCGCCGCCCGTGAAGGCGGCGATGTCCGCCAAGGCCGCCGCGTCGGCTCCCGTCTCTGCGTACTCCGCGAGGTAGGGCACGGAGAAGGGGACGATCGTGGGCCGCCCGGATGCGAGGTCGCGGGCGACGATGGCGTGGCCTCCCTCGCCGGGCCTCGCGAACGTGGACTGGTAGAGGCCGGGAGCGACTTGCGATATCTCGATTGCGGACTCGTCGGGAAGAAGCTCTCCCGCGAAGCGGGCGAACTCCACGAACGTCCCGTCGGGGTTCCGAACGTCGAGGAGGATCGAGGCGGCGTCACCAGCCACCTCGACCGACGCGTACGCGCCGCCGGCTGTCTCGACGAGCGGCTCGGTCGTCTTGAGCATCGCGGCGAAGAGGGAGGGCAGCTCCGGCCAGGCGAGCCAATCCGCCGTCCACTTCCCTGCGAGATCCGTGTTCAGGGCGGACACGCTGCCCAGCCCGACCCGCCAGGTTGCGAACAGCGGGTCTTGGCCGGCCCAAAGGAGCGTGGACGACGAGGGACGTGGATGCGTCAGGACGTATCCGCCGATGTGGGGCGGC
>JAKLFO010000113.1 GCA_022711155.1 Candidatus Bipolaricaulota bacterium | reverse complement strand
CCGAGCGCGGCTATGCATACTCGTTGCGCGTCGCACGGACGAGCGGGACCGGCGTCCTCGACGTCCGCCTCCTCGCGGAGGACGGCGCGCGGGAGATCGCCTCGAGTTCCGCCGGGAGCGACCCTGTCGAGATCGAGTGGTCGGCGCCCAGTGCCGGGGCTCGGTTCGTCGAGGTGCGCGGCGCGGGGGGCGACGAGACGCTCGGGTACGACGTGCGCGTCACGCAGGCGGGATACGGAGACGACTTCGGGTCGAGCGCGGCGGCTGCCGACGACCTCGGCGCCCTGGGGCCGGTGGTCTCCGGCCACGTCGAAGTGGCGGAGGATGAGGACTGGTTCCGATTCGAGGCGAGGCCGAACGGCGAGTACCACATCACGCTCTCTCCGGCCGACGGAGCCGTCTTGAGAGCGACGCTCCTCGGCGCCGACGGCGTGCTCCTCGTGGACCGGACGGCAGGATCCGTCGGGGCGACGGTCTCCATCGACTGGACCGCCCCCAACGAGGGGACGTACTACGTGCGGATCACGGCCGTGAGCGGCGCCGGCGCGTACGCCTTGCACCTCAAGACGACGCTCGCGCTCGAGCTCCTCGGACGGTTCAACCCGCAGGGCTACTCGCTCGACGTCCGCGCGGCGAATGGGCTCGCCTACCTCGTGGTTGGCACCAAGGGCCTGCTCGTGGTGGACGTTTCCGATCCATCGCGCCCTGTCGAGATCGGCTCGAACTCCACGCGCGGCTACGCGCAGTCCGTGGCGGTGAGCGGCAACGTGGCGTACGTGGCGAACCGCGGCGACGGCCTGACGATGCTCCAAGTCTCGGACCCGATGCGACCGGTGGAGGTCGGACACATCGACACGTCCGGCTCGGCGCAGGCGGTCGCCCTCCGGGGGCAGCTCGCCATCGTGGCCGACCAACGCGGCGGCCTGCAGCTGATCGACGTCTCGAAGCCGAGCGCGCCGTCGCTCGTCAAGAACGTCGAGACGAGCGGATTCGCGCAGTCGGTCTGGGTCGACGGGACCCTGGCGTACGTCGCGGCGGGCGACGCCGGACTCGAAATCGTCGACCTTGCCGCCCCCTCGGCCGCGGCCTCCGTGGCGCGACTCAGCCTCCAGGGCGAAGCGAACGACGTCGTCGTGTCGAACGGCGTCGCTTTCGTCGCCGCGGGGTATCGCGGCGTGCGCATCGTGGATGTGTCGACTCCCAGTTCGCCCGCTGAGATCGGCTTCATCAGCACGGCCGGCGAGGCCGTCGGGCTCGCCGTCCGCTCGTCGGCGGTCTACGTGACCGAGGGAACGGGCGGCTTGTCCGTGTACGACGTCTCGGATCCGGCCGACCCCACGCGACTGGCGCAGATCGCGACGCCCGGGGAGGCGCTGCGCGTGGCGCTCGACGGCAACTTCGCCTACGTCGCGTGCCGCGAAGCCGGGCTCGCCGTCATCCGGCTGCTTCCGTAACGGGCGGCGGCGCGGCCTCGAGCCCCAAAGAAAAAGGGCGGAGGGAGAAAGCTCCCTCCGCCGCCCCCCAACCCTCCGGGCTACCGCGGCCCAACCAGGTCGAGCAGTTCGTCGCTCGACAGGTCGATGCCATTCCCGGTGATGGTGTTCTCGTATCCGGCCGCAAGCGAGAGCTCGTCCGCGGAGACGCCGAACCCGACGTTCAGCGTGATCGTGTTCCAGCGGATCGAGCCGATCGATTCCTCAAGGTGCACGCCGTCGATCTGGTTCCCGTCGATCGTCGACTGCGCGAGCGACAGGACGGACGCGTTCCACAGGCCGATTCCGTACCCCGCGTTGCTGGAGACGGCCGACGCGCGCAACGAAGCGGACGACGCGTCGAGCGATAGGCCCGTGGCGGAGTTCCGACCGATGGTCGAGTCCGCCATGAGGAGGGCCGAGCGAGACGTCGCCAGAACGCCGAACGACAGGTTCAGATCGATCACCGTCGTGTCGAGCAGGGCCGCGACGGACCGCACGAGAGACAGACCGCCCAGCGCGTTGCCGGTAATGTGCGCGTTCGACGTCATGAGCGCCGTCTGGTTCACGGCCTCGATGCCCCATCCAGCGTTCTCGCTGATCGTGCTCTTCGTGATCGAGGCGGGCGAGTTGTCGAGGAAGAGGGCCGTCGCCGGATGCTCGGTGATCGTCGAGTCGAGGACGGTCACGGTCGCGTTCAGCGTGTGGACGGCGATCTCCCCGTTGGCGCGGAGGACCGAGCCCTGCGACACGACGCCCGAGCTGTTCGTGAAGTCGAGCGCGTACCCCGTGTTCTCGGCCACCGAGCTTGCGGCGACGGTGACCTGCGAATCGAGGGCGCGCACTCCAGATCCTCGGTTCTCGCTGATCGAGCTCTCCGACAGCTCAAGCGACGAGCGATCGAGCGCGATCGCGTCGGTCGGGTGCTGTGTGATCGTCGCGTCGCGGAACGACACGGTCGACAGGACCGCATCGAGCGCCGAGCCGTCGTTGGCCGTGATGAGCGTGCTCCGCACCTCGGCGCGCGAGTCCTGGAAGGCGAACGCGGCCGCTCCCTGGCGAGTGATTGTCGATCCTGTGACGGTGACGGTCCCCGCGTTGGCGCGGATCGCGCTCTTGTCGTTGTCCTGGACCTCGCAGTCCTGAACGTCGACCGAGCTTGAGTTTGCCACGATCGCGTCGTTCGGGTGCCCGCTCACCGTGCTCCCGACGAGCGTAGCTCGCGACCGTTCCACGGCCGACACGGCCGACGCGCCGTTGTCCTGCAGGAGCGAGGTCGCGGCCGTCACCGAACTTGACCGTGCGGCAATTGCGTTCTGGCCGTTGTCGGAGAGCGTGCAGCCCTGCGCCGTCATCTTCGCTCCGTCGAGCGAGACGCCGTTTGCGCCGTTGTCGGCGACCGTCGAGTCAACGAGCTTGGCTGACCCGCCAACAAGCTGGACGCCGTTCCGGCTGTGGTTCGTGATGCGGCTCGCGTCGGACAGGTTCACGATGGCCCGCAGGCCGTCGACGCCGACCTCGCCGTTGCCGGAGACGTCGGAGGCGATCAAGTCGATTGCCGAATCCTCCAGGTGCGCTCCTCCCGAGCGGTTGCCGGAGATGGAGCACGACGCCATCGCCGCCGTCGCTCCGTCCGTGCCGGACAAGCCGAAGCCCCCGTTGCCGCGGATCTCGCTGTCGCGAATCTCCGCTCCCGCTCCCGCGAGGGCGATGCCGTCTCCGGGGTGATCGGCGACGGTGGACTCGTCCATCGTCACCTTGCCGTTCGCGGCCAACACTCCAACGGTCCCGTTGTCGCGAATCTCGGATCCGCTGGCGTCGAGCGCGCTGGCATCGAGCGAGACGCCTTCGGCCTGGTTGTCGGAGATCGTGCTGGCCGTGAGCTTCACTTCGGAGTTCTCCGCGGCGTACACGCCTCGGCCGCGGTTCCCCTCGATGCGGGAGATCTCGATGTCCGCCTTGGAGTCCGCCACGTGCAGACCGTCCTGCGCGTGTCCGCTCACCGTGGAGCTGGCGAGGAGGATGGTCGACGTCGTCGCGACAAGGCCGTGGACGGCGTTGTCCTCCACCGTGCTTCCCTTGATCTCGGCGAAGCTGTTCGTCATCGCGACCCCGCTCTGGGAGTTCGACGATACGCTCGACGCATCGACGATGCGCAACACCGAGTTGAGCGCGGCGATGCCGCCTTTGTCGTTGCGGGAGATCGTGGTGCCGCGAACGTCGGCCGAGGAATCTGCAAGGTCGATGCCGGCGCTCTTGTGCCCGCTCACCGATGTCGCGACGAGCGTGACCCGGGAGCGCTCCGCCGCCGTGGCGCCTGACAGCGCGTTGGATGCGATCGCCCCGCCCTCGAACGACACCTGCGTGAACGAGAGCGCCATCCCGTGCGCGCGGTTCGACTCGATCCTCGATGCGAGGAACTTGGCGCCGGAGCCCGAAGCAAGGAGGCCGTTCGCGCCGTTCTTCGACACGGAGAGATCGGATGCGTCGATCGACGACTTCGTCAAGGCAATTCCGTTGCCCGCGTTGTCGTGGATCGAGCCCCCGCGCACGGCCGCGACCGCGTTGGTCGCCAAGAGGCCGTCTCTCGCGCTCGTGGCGATTTCGGTCGCCTCGAACCCGGCTGCGGCGTTCGCTAGGACGACGCCCTCCGCGCCTTGGCCGGAGAACGTGCAGGACACGACGGACGCCGTCGAGTCCACGGCCGAGAGGCCGACGTCGGCATTGCGGGCGACCTCCGTCGTCGTGAGATCGGCCGTCGAGTTCACGAGGTCGATTCCGCGCGCGCGGTTGCCGGTCACGTGCGAGTCCACCATCACCACGGCGGACACCTCGGCCGAGACGCCGTGGACTGCGTTGTCGGCGATCGTCGAGCGGAGGAAGTCGCCCGAGCTGGTGGCGAGACGCACTCCGTGGTTCGGATGCTGAGAGACCGTCGAGTCTGTCACGGTCGCGCTCGAGTTCTTGTCGGCGAAGATCCCGTACACGCCGTTCGCCGAGACCGTGCAGCGAAGCATGTCGATGAGCGCATTCTCGAGCAGTACGCCGTTTTGTGCGTTGTCGTGGACCGTGCTGTCGGAGAGGTCGAGACGCGACCCCGTCTCGTAGACGCCTTGCAGCCGGTTGCGCGCGAGCTCAAGTCCGGTCGCGACGGCCGAGCTCTTGTCCATGCGCAGGCCGCTCTCCGTCTGGTCGGTGAGGGTGCAGGTCGCGAGCTTGCCTTCCGATTCCGATAGGAACACGCCGTTCGCCTGGTTCCCCTGCGCCGTGCTCGCGGACATGTCGAGGAAGCTCTGGCTCGCGTAGACGCCGTTCGTCTGGTTGGCCGCGAAGATCGCCCCGTTGCGGATGGTGAGCACGGACTCCATCGTCGCTGCGGCGCCGTTCTGCACGTTCGCGCGGAACTCGCTCCCGTCGATGGTCCCCGTGGCGGTCTCGAGGAGAAGGCCGTTGGCTCCATTCCCCTGGACCTTCGAAGCTCGCTCGACGAGCACGGACGTCGCGGGGCCGGCGAAGATGCCGTGCCGCACGTTGTCCGACACAACCGCTCCGGAGAGCGTCGCGGTCGACGTCGCCGGCTGGCTCGCGGCGGCGTCGGGAGGCGGCGGGGAGGGGGGATCGGCGTCGACCATGGCCGTTCCAGCGTAGCGGCGGCCCCCATTCGCCCCGGGAGGCGGTTTCGGCGTTCGGTCGATCTTGGGGGATTCCGGTCGCTGAGCGGTCCGAA
>JAKLFO010000112.1 GCA_022711155.1 Candidatus Bipolaricaulota bacterium | reverse complement strand
AGACGTCAAGGCGAGGAGCGTCAACCCGAGAGGCTTGAAGCGATTTCTCCGATGCTCTACCCTCTTCTCGCACGCCTGGGGGTGGAGAATGCGTCTCTCGTCGCGAGTCGATCTGCGAGCCACAAGCGTTTCGTTTGACCCCATTGCGGCGGTCCGACGCAACATCCCTCGTCCACCGTTTCTTCCCCGGTAGCGGCCGCCGGCGACTCGGACGAGGAGCGGAGAAGGAGACTCTGTGGGACACGAAACGGCGTTCAAACCCTATCGAATCAAGGTGGTCGAGCCTGTCAGCGCGCTCACGGCCGAGGAGCGGCGCGCGCGGCTCGAGGCGGCGGCGTACAACGGGTTCAACCTTCGATCGTCGGACGTCTACATCGACCTCTTGACGGACTCTGGGACCGGCGCGCTCAGCCAAGCGCAGTGGGCGGCGATGATGCAGGGAGACGAGTCCTACGCGGGGAGCCGCAGCTACGAGCGATTCCGCGCCGTCGCGGACGACATCTTCGGGTTCCGCTACGTGTTGCCGACGCACCAAGGGCGCGCGGCAGAGAACGTCCTGTTCTCCGCTGCCGTGCGAGCAGGCCACGTCGTGCCGAGCAACATGCACTTCGACACGACCCGCGGGAACGTGCTCGCGAATGGCGGGACGCCCGTGGATTGCGTGATCGACGACGCCTACGACCCGCGAGTCGACCACCCGTTCAAAGGCAACATGGACATCGCGAAGCTCGAGCGCGTCCTCGACGAAGTGGGCGTCGAGCGGGTCCCGTTCGTGATGATCACCATCACGAACAACGGGGGCGGCGGACAGCCCGTGTCCATGGCGAACCTCCGCGAGGTGAGTCGGGTCGCCCATGCGCGGGGGTTGAAGCTGATCATCGACGCCTGCCGCTACGCCGAGAACGCGTTCTTCATCCGCGAGCGCGAGCCAGGTTACGCGCAGGCGGCCCCGGTCGATATCGCGCGGGAGATGTTCTCGTTGGCCGACGGGATGACGATGAGCGCCAAGAAGGATGGGCTGGCGAACATCGGCGGCATCCTGGCCATGAACGACACGGCCCTGTTCGAGCGCGCTCGGGAGCGGCTCATCCTCATGGAGGGGTTCACGTCGTACGGTGGGTTGGCCGGTCGCGATCTCGACTGCATCGCCGTCGGCCTGGTCGAGGCGCTGGACGTCGGCTACCTCGCCGACCGGGTCGGCGAGACGCGCTACTTGGGATCCAGGCTCCGCGACGCGGGCGTGCCGATCCTCGAGCCCGTCGGCGGCCATGCCGTGTTCATCGACGCGTCGCGCATCCTGCCGACGTTCCCTCAGGCGCTCTTCCCCGCGCAGGCGGTGACGAACGCGCTGTACCTCGAAGGCGGAGTGCGCGCCGTTGAGATCGGCAGCGTGATGTTCGCCCACGAGGACGCGCAGGGGCGCGCCGTCTATCCGAAGCTCGAGCTCGTGAGGCTCGCGATCCCGCGGCGCGTCTATCTCCGCGAGCACTTCGACGCTGTGGCCGAGGCGGCGGCCCGCGTCTGTGAGGGGCGCGACAGGCTTCCGGGGTACCGGATCGTCGAGGGATCGGGGCCTCTGCGGCACTTCGTCGCCCGCTTCGAGCCCGTGGCGCGGCCGTAACCACATGTCGCACGCAGGGGAGTGGGCGGCGCTCGGAACTGCCGCATTGTGGTCGGGCAGCTACGTCGCGTTCACGTTCGCGGTCCGACGGCTCGGCGCAGACCGCGTGAACCGGCTGCGCTTGCTCTTCGCCTTGGGGCTCTTGGCCGCCGCGCACACCATCGTCTATGGGATCCCGCTTCCCGTGGGAGCGGAGGCGTGGCGGTGGGTTTGGCTTGGGCTCTCCGGCATCGTGGGCTTCACGGTGGCTGACGCATGTCTCTTCCGCGCGCTCGATCACTTGGGCGCCCACCGGACGTCCGTCGTCACGTCGCTCATTCCCGTCGTGAGCGCGTTCTTGGCGTGGATCACGCTGGGACAGCGTCTGTCGGCGTGGCAGCTCGGCGGGGTCGCGATGACGGTCTTCGCGGTCGCGCTCATCGTCACCGCGCGGCGGCCTCAAGAGGAACGTGGGGGAGCGAACCTGCGCCGCGGCGTCCTGTTCGCGCTGGCCACGGTGGCCGCCCAGTCGTCGCGCTACCTCCTGTCGGTGCGCGGGATGGGGGGCGGGTTTCCCGTTCTGTCGACGAACGTGATGCAGATCCTTGCCGCGACGGTCGGAGCCTGGGCTTTGGCTCTGCCGCAGGCGGAGTGGCGATCGACGTTCGCCGCGTTGCGCGATCGGCAGGGCGCGCTGGCGACGGCCGCCGGGGCCGTCGTCGGTCCCACGCTGGGCGTGACCCTGTCCCTCGTCGCGCTCGCGAGCGCCCAGGTGGGCGTGGCGTCGTCCTTGATGGCTCTCACTCCGGTCTTCCTCTTGCCGCTCGGCGCGGCCCTGTTCGGGGAGAAGATCACATGGCGATCGGCTCTCGGCACGGCGTTTGCCGTCGTCGGAGTCGCCGTCCTCTGGCTCGCCTAGCCGGCGTCGGGACGGACCCAGAGCGCCGAGGGGAGGCGACCGCGGATCGCGCGGGGCGGGTCGACGGTCAGGTCGATGATGTCCGACGCGACTCCGCCCACGGGGCCGACAACGATGAGGTCGACCGACGGGAAGCGGTCGATCATGTCGTTCACTTCCTGAAGCGGCGACTCGCCGTGCTCGTTGACGCTCGTCCCGAAGAGCGGGCGGCCGAGCGAAGCCATGACGACGGAGAAGAACGGGTGGCGCGGGACGCGGAGGCCGATGCCTCGGTCGCTTCTCGAGCAGGCGGGCGCCCCGGCGAGCGCGGGCAAGATCACCGTGTACGGCCCGGGCAGGAGTGTCGCCAAAGTGGGCCGAAGACGATCCTGCACGACCGCGTAGCGCAAGACGTCCTCGACGCTTGGGACGTGAAGGGTGAAGGGCTGATCGGCACTACGACGCTTGAGATCGCGCACCTTGGCCAGGGCGGCGTCGTCCCACGGGTTTCCTCCCATCCCGTAGATCGTGTCCGTGGGAAAGATCAGCGTCTGCCCCGTCTCCAAGGCATCGCGCACCGCCGCGGGCGTTCGGGGGTCATCGTCACGCAAGATGGTGGGCGTCATGCGCAGATGAAGTGGACGACATCGCCGTCCTGAACGACGTACTCGCGCCCGGCCCGGCGCGCCTTGCCCGACTCCCGCAGCGCCTTCTCCGAGCCCGCGGCCAGGAGAAGGGGCAGGTCCATCACCTCTGCGAGCACGAAGCGGTCGGTGAAATCCGAGTGGATGCGGCCGCCGGCCTGAGGGGCCGTCGTACCCTGCGGAACCGTCCAGGCGCGGACCTCCGGCCCCTCGACCGTGAAGAACGTCACGAGGTGGAGGAGGCGGTAGCCCGCCTGAACGAGCGACCGGAGACTCGTCTCGGCGAGGCCGTACTCGGCGAGGAAGACGGCCCGCTCCTCCGGGGCCAGGGCCGCATCGACGATCTCCGCCTCGAGACGCCCGCGAATCGCGAGGATATCGGCTCCGCGGCTCTGCGCGGCGCGCACCGCCTCCTGCAAGTGCCCCTCTTCGCCGTGATCGCCGACGTTCGCCACGAACAAGCACGGCTTCGCCGTGAGCGGGCTCGCCTCGAGGACCAACGGCGCGATGAGATGGTCGATCGGCGCCGAGCGCACAGGAGTGCCCTGCGCGACGCGTTCGACGAGCGCGTCCCACGCCGCGGCGCGCGCCGGCGCCAGCCGGTCGGTCCCCTTCAGCTCTTGATGCAGACGCTTGGCGACGCGGGACAGGGTCTCCAGATCCTTCAGCAGGAGCTCCGTCTCGACGATCGCGATGTCCCGCGCGGGGTCGATCGTGCCGGTGACGTGCGCCACGTCGGGGTCCTCAAAGCAGCGGACGACGTGGAGGATGGCGTCAACGGCGCGGATCTCGGACAGGAATTGGTTGCCCATTCCCTCGCCCTCGCTCGCTTTCTCGACCAACCCGGCGATGTCGACGAACTCGAGATGTGTCGGGACTTTCCGCTTCGTCGGGAAGAGGGCGGCGAGGCGGTCGAGGCGCTCGTCGGGGACGGGGATGCTCCCTACGTTGGCTTGGATCGTGCAGAACGGGTATGGCTCGACGCGCGCACTCGCGTTCGCCAGCGCGTTGAACAAGGTCGACTTGCCAGCGTTCGGCAGACCCACAAGACCGCAAGAGAATCCCATTGTTCCTCCACGGCACTATAGAGGCGGGCACCGGGCTGGACAAGGGCGCGCGGTCCGGGGACGAACGAGGGGAAGGCGAAGGCCGACGTGAAGGGCCGAAGGGCATGCGCTAGACTCGCGGCGAAAGGACGGTGCGATGGGCGAGAGGAAGGTCGACGTCAAGCTGCCGGATCTCGGCGACGTCGAGTCGGTGCGAGTGGTCGACTGGCTGCGAGACGAGGGCGACGCCGTGACCGAAGGCGACGACCTGGTCGAGGTGGAGACGGAGAAGACGACTTTTGTGGTTCCGGCCCCCGAGACGGGGCGTCTGGAACGGATCCTCGTGCGCGAGGGGGCCAGCGTCCTGGTCGGGGAGATCCTTGGATCGATCGTCGTCTAGGGACTGGGGCGGCTACGTGCGCCTGGGGCGGATGCCGTACGACGCGGCGCTCGACGTCCAGCGGCGGTCGCACGCGCTCCGAGCCGCGGGGCGGATTCGCGACGTCCTCTTCAGCGTGGAGCACGAGCCCGTGTTCACGTGCGGACGGAGCGCGGACAGAGGGAGCTTCCGGGTCTCGCCCGAGGCCGTCGCGCGCGCGGGCATCGCCGTGCGCGATGTCGAACGCGGGGGTGGCGTGACGTACCACGGCCCCGGTCAGCTCGTTGTGTACCCGATTCTCGACCTGCGAGCGTGGGGTCGGGATGTCAAGGGACACGTCGCGCGACTCGAGGCGGCGGGCCTCCGCACGCTCGCGGCCTTCGGAGTGGACGCGGGGCGGCGGGACGGGCTGCCGGGGGTGTGGACGGCGCGAGGCAAGATCGCGTCCGTCGGCGTGTACGTGCGTCGATGGGTGACGATGCACGGCCTGGCACTGAACGTCGCCGTGGATCGCGCGCACTTCGCGATGATTGACCCGTGCGGCCTCCCGGTGCAGGCGGTCTCCATGGCCGACGAACTTGGCGTCGCTCCGGCAGTCGCCGAGGTGGAACAGCAGTTCGTCCGCGAGTACGGATTCGCGCTCGGCGTCGAGTGGCGCGAGCGGCCGCTCGCGTGGGTGGAGGAGGAAGGGCGTGACTGAGCGTCCGGAGTGGCT
>JAKLFO010000111.1 GCA_022711155.1 Candidatus Bipolaricaulota bacterium | reverse complement strand
CGACGGCCGCGACTACGAGCCACGAGGTGATGCCGCGTAGCTTGACAATCCAAGAGGGATGTTCAGGTCTTGCAATCGCGCATGGGGAGAGGGTTCGCCGAACCGCCGCGCACGAGCGGGGAGACTCGACATCCGAAGCAAGAGGAGAGAGCCGACGCTTCTTTGCGCCGGCCCTCAGTGCTCTCCGAAGATTGCAGTCGCTAGTACGCCCTAGCGAAGACACGGGCTGTCCGCTCGGCGGACAGCTTGTGAGAACCGCTGCGCAGTTCTCTGCGTCTTCTGCTCGCTGTTGGTACGCCCTCTGCGAAAGGCTGCTTGCTTCAGGCGCCGAGCTGTGCCGTTGACGCAAGCAGCTTGGGCGAACGCGGGGCGTTCGCTTGGGTACTTGGCCAGAGTCTAGTAGGCCCTTGCGAAGGTACGCGGCTGCTCGCCCGGCGAGCAGCTAGTGAGAACCACTGCGTGGTTCTCTGCCTCCTTCGCTCGTCCTCAGTACGCTCGAGCGAAGTAGGCCCTCCCGAACGCCGGCTTCCCACAGACGGCACAGACCTTACCTTTCGGCTGCCACTCAGGATTGAGGTCCAGTGGATAGCAGCGGGACGATGCCTTGGTCTCTTCCTTGATCTTGTCCTCGCACTCGCGGGTGCCGCAGTGGTAGATGAGGGCCCAGCCGTCTTCGACGATCCGCTTGAGGTCGTCGTAGGTGGCCGCCTCGTGGAGATGCTCGTCACGGAACGTCCGCGCTGTCTCCAACATGGACTTCTGGACGTCAGCGAGGAGCGTCTGGATGGCAGGAGTCAGGCCGTCGAAGGCCAGCGACTTCTTGGCTTCCTTCCCGGGCACGTCTCTCCGACACGCCATCACGGACTTGCCCGCTACATCGCGGGGGCCGATCTCGAGCCGCACGGGGACGCCGCGCATTTCCCAATCGTTGAAACGGAAGCCGGGCGAGAGGCCTTCGCGCTGGTCGAAATGGACGCGGATGTCGGCCGCTTCGAGCTGCGCCTTCACCTCGCCGGCAAACGCGAACACGGCCGTCTTCTCGTCATCCGTCTTGAAGATGGGGACGATCACGACCTGGATGGGCGCGATGGCGGGCGGTAGGCGCAGGCCTTTGTCGTCGCCGTGCGCCATGACGACGGCGCCGACGGTGCGCGTGGTCATGCCCCACGAGGTGGTCCACACGAGCTGGAGCTCGTTCTTCTCGTCGAGGAATTGGATGTTGAACGCTCGCGCGAAGTTCTGGCCGAGGAAGTGCGAGGTCGCGCCCTGAAGGGCCCACGCGTTCCCCATCATCGACTCGATCGTGTAGGTGTCGTCGGCGCCGGCGAACTTTTCCTGCGGGCTCTTGCGGCCCTTGATCACGGGCACGGCGCAGATCTGCTCGGACACTTCGGCGTAGATGTCGAGGATCTTCAGCGTCTCCTCGACTGCCTCTTCGCGCGTCGCGTGAGCCGTGTGCCCTTCCTGCCACAGGAACTCGGTCGTGCGCAGGAAGAGGCGGGGCCGCATTTCCCAGCGCACGACGTTGGCCCACTGGTTGATGAGCATGGGCAGGTCGCGGTAGGACTGGATCCAACGCGCGTAGGCTTCGCCAAACAGGGTCTCGGACGTCGGCCGCACAACCAGGGGCTCCTCCAACTCGCTCCCGCCGCCGTGCGTGACGATGGCGAGCTCGGGCTTGAAGCCTTCGACGTGCTCGGCCTCCTTCTCGATGAAGCTCATCGGGATGAACAGCGGGAAGTAGGCGTTCCTGTGCCCGGTCGCCTTGAAGCGGCGATCCAGGGCGGACTTGATGCCTTCCCACAGCTCGTAGCCGTAGGGCTTGATGATCATGCAGCCGCGTACGGGCGCGTAGTCGGCCAGATCGGCCTGCTGCACGACGTCCGTGTACCAGCGCGAGTAGTCCTCGCTGCGCGGCGTTACGCCTTGCGTTGCCATGCTGTCCCTCCCTTTCCCCACGCGTGAGATAAGAGAACGGCGGTCACCGCGTAGGGACGGCGGCCGCGGCGGAAGTGTACTCCGCGCACAGACTGAAGGAAACCGTCCGCCTCTTGACGCGCGCCCAGTCTCGGTCTACGGTGGGGCGATGGGTACCGAGTGCAGCGTGAGGCTCTTGCCGGTGAAGCGCGTGCTCTGTCCGACCGACTTCAGCGAGCCGGCGTGCCGAGCAATCAAGGCGGCGGCGGAGATCGCCGAGTCCCAGCAGGCAGAGCTCATCCTCGTACACGTGGTTGCGCCGATTCCGGCGCTCGACACGCCGTCGGGCGCTCCGGCCTTCGACCTCGCCGGCTACCAAGACGAGCTCGTGCGCAGCGCGCAGCACGCGCTCGAGGAACGCCGCAGGCGGCGCGTGCCGGAGTCGGTACGGTCGCGCGCCATCGTTACAATCGGCGACGCGGCGCACGAGGTCACGCGGATCGCCGCGGAGGAAGACGTCGACTTGATCGTCATCGCGACGCACGGCCGCACGGGCTGGCGCGAACGCCTTTTCGGATCGGTCGCCGCGAAGGTCGTGCGCCTGGCGCGCTGCCCCGTGCTGACAATCCCGTCGCCGCCGTCTCCGCACCCCGAAGCGAAGCCCGCGCCGGTCAACGCGACGCGCGCGTAGGCGCTCTTCCGGAGGTTTCGTCTGGCGCTTCGGCCCACCCTTATGCCGTCACCGTGAGCAGGCCTAGGCTCAGCGTCATCACGATCATCCCGGCGACGATCCCGACGATGGCCCAGTGCCCGCGGTGGTACTCGCGCGAGATCGGGATGAGCTCGTCGAGCGCGACGAAGACCATGATCCCAGCCACCGCCGCGAGCGCGTAACCGAGAACGGTGTCGGACAAGATCGGCAGGAGCACGGCGGCCGTCAGCCCGGCGCCGATGGGCTCGGCCAGGCCGGACAACGCAGCCCACGTGAAGGCCTTGCGTCGGCTCCCTGTGGACGTCAGGATCGGCATCGCGACGGCCAAGCCCTCCGGGATGTTGTGAATGGCGACGGCAATCGCAATCGCGAGACCCACGGAGGGATCGTGCAGCGCGCCGGCGAGCGTCACCATGCCCTCGGGAAAGTTGTGGATGCCGATGCCGAGCGCAACGAAGAGGCCGATCTTGAGGAGACGCGCCTGCTGATCAAGGCACCCGCGTCCCCCGTGCCCGCGGCCCCTCGGGGCTATGCCCCAGGGGCCGTGTCCGTCGAGCCGGCGCGCTCGCCCTCCGCGCCCGCGGGGGGCAGGCTCCGCCGCGAGGCCGGCCGGCGGCTCGCAGACGTGCTCGGTCAGGTACTCGTGCGGGATGAGGACGTCGATCAGGAACATGAGCCCCATCCCGAGGAAGAACGTGAGATTGGCCGGCAGGAAGCCGATCGCGGCGACCGAACTCGCGAGCAGCTCGACGAACGAGACGTAGAGCATCACGCCGCCCGAGAGGCCGAGCGTGAACGCCATGACCCGCGGGCCGGGCGCGCGAACGAACAGCATCACCGAAGCGCCGACCAACGTGGACAGCCCGGCGAGGGTGGCAAGGACGAGCCCAAGACCAACGCCGCTCACGTTGTCCGCCTTGTCTGTCTAGCTCCGCACACGCCAAGATCATAACTGAGACATCCCACCCGCGCCGCGGGGTGACGCACGGCCGCTGACCAGCGAACCGGGGTCTGGCGCACGCGCGCTCCGGCGATAAGCTTTGGCCATGAACAAGCGTGGATACATCACGATCGCGGTCATCGTGCTCGCAGCCGCAGCCGCGGTTGCCTACTTCGGCTTCCTCCGCCCGGCCGCGGGAGACAAGCCGGCCGTCTCAGCCAAAGGGAAGGTCATCGTTGCTCTGGACGCCGGACACGGCGGAACCGATCCCGGCGCTACTTCCGGCGACTACAACGAGAAGGTCGTCAACCTCGCGGTCGTCAAGAAGGTCCAGGCGCTCCTCGCGAACGACAAGCAGATCAGCGTCCTCCTGACGCGTTCCACCGATCTTCTCGTCCCGCTCGAAGAGCGGATCCGCATCGCGCAAGATGGCGGCGCCTCCGTCTACGTGAGCGTGCATGTCGACTCGTACGCCACAGCGGAAGTCTCCGGCGTCGGCACGTGGGTCGACCTGACGAGGAAGGAGTCCGAGTCCGACGCCACGTACCAGCTCGCGCGGCGGCTCGTCGACGCGACCGTCACGGCGACCGGCGCCCGCAACCGCGGGATCCAGAAGCAGGACTCTTACTTGCAGCGCACGACGATGCCGGCTGTTACGCTCGAGGTCGGGTTCATCACGAACCCCACAGAGCGCGCTCTCTTGTTCGACCCGACCTATCAGGACAAGCTGGCTGCCGGGATCGTGGCGGGCATCCGCGACTTCTTAGCCTGGCGCGAGGCCTTCCAGAGCGCGTCGAGCGCGGCTGCCTCGACGTCGACCACGAAGACCACGACCACGCCGACCACGACGAAGCCGGCGACGAAGCCGTAGACGCAGCGCCGGGCGGGCGCAGATCGCGGATCCAAGAGCGCGGCGCAAGCCGCCACGCCTTGTTCATGAAGCGCAGGCTGCGGTTGCCGCGAAGTCCGTTCCGCCAAGACGGGGAAGAGGGGCACTACCGCGCAGGACGCCGTCCTAGCGAGGATTCCACACGAGCTCGGGGGCGCGGCGCGGCACGAGCCGACGATACCCGTGCAGTGGGTAGCCGAGCGTGAGGATGATCTGGGCGCTTCGCCGTTCGGGCAGCCCGAGCATGCGCTGCACCTTGCGGCTGCGGTCGACGATGACCTGGAAGATCCCGATCTGGCACGACGCGAGGCCGCGCCGGTCGGCCGCGAGCATGAGGTTGTAGGCGGCGTAGACCGCGTCATCGCGCGCGAACGGCCGTCCGCTCTTCGCGTGGCCGATGAGGATGACGGGCGCGTTGTAGAAGAGCGGATCGTTGCCCTTCGACCATCGCTCGAGGAAGTCATCGCCCACGCGGCGGTTGCGAACCGCGCTGTCGACGGCCTCTCGGCCGAGGGTGAGCCGCAGGATGGGCCGCAGGAACGGGCTTCCTGCGAGGCGCAGGAAGCGGCGCATCGTGTCGATGGCGGCCTTCGACAGCTCGGTGATCCGCGCCCGATCGTCGATCGCGATCCAGTCGACGTCCTGGCTGTTCTCCGCCGAAGGGCCCCATCGACTCGCGCCGACGAGCTCGCGCACCACGTCTCGCGCCACCGGGCGCTCGGCGAACGTCCTGACCGAGCGGCGAGTGCGCAAGGCGACGGTCAGTTGCTCGGGAGTCATCGAGCGCTCGTGGTCGATGAGCGGGCACTTCTCAAGCGGTAACTGGTCGTGATCGATCGCGTCGGCCGGACAGACCGACACGCACTGGC
>JAKLFO010000110.1 GCA_022711155.1 Candidatus Bipolaricaulota bacterium | reverse complement strand
CGGCAGAGGCGGCTCGACCGTTCGCGCGCGTCCCCCGATCCCGGAGAGCCCTTGTGTAGGCCCTTTTGCCTCTCCGCGCGCCGGCTCGCAACAAAAGTACCCTTTTGTTGCGACACGCGTCCCCCGGGCGACGTCGAGACCCGGGTACTGTCCGGCGAAGACAGGGGAGGCGCGAACGATGCCGCTCGAGGTGACCTACGAGGACTTCCTGACGCCGGAACAGGTTCGAGACCTGAAAGAGCACTGCCGTCTCATGGCGGAGACCGCCGCGGCCCAAGCGAGGAACAGAGCCGTGCGCGACTGGGCCATCCTTCACGTTGCGCTCGACACCGGCCTGCGAGTATCCGAGATCTGCGCCCTGCAGATGCGCGACGTCCTCCTCGACGGAGGCCATGCGGCGCTCATCGTGCGCGACGGAAAGGGCGGGAAGAAGCGCGGCGTCAAACTGGGCACCGCCTTGTGCCAGCACCTCTCGACATTCGTCGCGCACAAGGAGAAGCTCGGGGAGTCGACGGCGCCTGGGGCGCCGCTGTTCGTCTCGTCCCGCGGCGGCCCGCTCACGCGCACTGCCGTGTACAGGATATTCCGCAACGCGGCGGATGCCGTGGGGATTCCGAAGCGTTTCTCCATCCACTCCTGCCGACACACGTACGCCTCCATGCTCTATCGAGCCTCCAACTTCAACCTGCGCCTCGTCCAGAAGCAACTCGGCCACCGCTCGATCCAGACGACGCAGATCTACGCCGACGTGCTCGACGAGGACGCCCTCGTCGCGGTCGAGAACCTGCCTCAGTAGCCTCCGGCGACGTCAGCGGCTTGCGCCCGGCGAGGGAGGCGGCCATAATGGCCACCTCCCCTCTCTCGCAGCCTGCGTTCCTCTCATGACGCGGGCGCGCGAGGTAGCCTGATGCAGAGAGACCGAACTGATGCCGGCTGGCGGGCCCTCACGGGGGCAGTGACTCTCGCCCTCTGCCTGGCATGCTCCCAGTCCGTCTCGGCTACCGTGCAACTCCGCATCGATCTCGGATTCGACGAGCAGTTCGTCCGCAAGCAGTTCGCCCCCGTGCGCGTCGAGGTCGCCGGGCTGCTCGGCCCCGTCCAAGGGCGACTCGTCGTGCTCGAGGACGCCGGCCAGGACATGCGCTCGCCTCAGACGTTGAGCTACGAGCTGGCTGCCGGGACGATCCACGACGGCGTCTACGAGGCGACACTTCCGATCTACGACCCCGTTCTTCCGCTGGAGGCCCGCCTGCTCGATAGCGACGGCCGCGTCCTCGCGGCAGAGTCAAAGAACGTGCGGCTGTTCGCCCGGGAGGAGCCGTTCCCGGTGGTGGCGGGGGCCGTCCTGCGATTTCGCGCCACCGAGTCGCTCGTGGATCCGGAGGATCTGCCTCGGGACTGGTGGGCCTACTCGGGCGTCAAGGCCCTGTGGATCGCGTCTCCGAACGTCGAGCAGACGCGATGGACGGCGATCGCCGAGTGGGCGCTGTCGGGCGGCTCGGTCGTGATCTGCACGGGATCCGATTTCTACCAGCTGGACTCGCCGCTCGTCCGATCGCTTCTTCCCCTCGCGCTCCCGGCGCTGTACGAGGCGCCGAGTGGAACCCAGTACCTCACGGGCAGCCTGCGGCCGGGGGCGCGGACGCTGCTCGAGCGGGACTCCGTCCCCCTCTTGGTGCGGCGCCCGTACGGCGCAGGCAACGTGTACGTCGTGACCTGCCGCGCCGCCGACCTGGACGAGACGGACATTGATCGACTCGCGGCCTCGATCTTGCCGTCATCGAGGATCTCGTCGATGGACCAATTCCTCAAGGAGTCGGTCGCGGAGACGCGCGTCCTGAGGCCCGTCTACGTCTCCGCGCCGCTGATCGGCCTCCTGTGCACGGCGACCCTGTTCCTGTTCCATCGCATCGCGAAGCGCCGATTCGTGACGGGAGCTGTGGTTCTCGGGCTGTGCATCACGGCCGTCTCGGTTTCGTTCGCTTTCTATACAAACTGGGCCGGACACATTGGGTTTGTACACCATGTTGCTACGGTATTCTCTATTCAGACGGATGTCGGTATTGATATCGCTTCGGACGGTATCTATGCGCTTCGCCCTCTGGCGCTCACGGTCGACCAGCCCCGAGCCAGCTACCCGCTGGACCTCGAGTACCGAACGCTGGCGTCTGCGGTCATCGCCACGGACGGCGTCCTGGACGCAACGTCCTTCGGCCTCCCTGCAGGCAGGCTCCTGCGCTTCAGGACGGCGAGCGAGGCCCAGTCGCCGCTCGAAGTCGCCGCGACCTCCGACACTGTGACCGTGGTCCATCACGCGGAAAGTGAGAGTTCAGCCGTCCTCCTCGTCCTTGATGGACGCTATTACAGCGTCGGCCGCCTGGGGCCGGGAACCTCCGTTCTGCGGCGCGATGCCCTCCAGCCCGTGAGCGCGTCGTCCATGAAGCCGGTGGAGCGGAGCCTCTATCGCTGCGTCAGCGACTGGCTGCCGACGCAGGGCATGACGTGGATCGTCGCCCGCTTCGAGTCGCAACGGGACATCGTTTCGGGGCCGTTCACCGGAAGAGAGCGAGTGATCACTGTGGTTGTGACAGGAGCGTCCTCGTGAGGTTCCACAGCATCGTGTTCCGGCGCGGCGGTCTGGCGGCCTACGCCTGCCTCGTCTTGGGCTGCGGCGTCGTCCTGATGCTGTCCATGCCGTGGGCGGGGCGACTGGGCGAGCTCATCACGTTCCCTTGGAGGCCCGCCCCAATCACCTTCTTCTACGCGCACCTCCTCCTCACGTGCGTCGTCGCGCTCAACCGAGGGGCCGCCGTCGAGCCTCTGTATCGCTTACGCGTGCACACGCTCGTCTCCTTGCCTCTGCAGCTCTTGCTCGCCCTCGTGCTCGTCCTGCCCTACCTTGTGTTCATGCGCGTGCTGATACCCGAGAGCCGCACGTTCATCCCGCTCTTCGCCGCCTACGTGACGCTCACAGGGACGCTCTTTGCCGGGCTGTCGTTTTCGGTCGAGCTTGTCTGCCTGCGTCGCGGCGTGCCTTCCAATCTGATCAGGCAGGCCACGGCCTTGGCAGTCGTCGGCCTGCCGCTCTTGGGGCTCCTGGCTCCCCCGGCAGCGCGCTGGATCGCCCTCGCGAGCCCCGCCTACGCGCTGTGGCGTCTCAATCTCGGCGTCGGGTGGGGTGAGGCGCTCGTCGCTTTTGCCTTGCCCGCAGCGCTGGCAGCCGCCACGTACGCGTTCGCGTGGACCCGACTGCAGAAGGAGCGGTATGCGTGACGCTGGCGGCCTCTTTGCACAGCTTCGCGCCCTGGAAGCCCGCCGGCTCGCCCTGCACGCCGCCGCGCTTTCCTTCCTCATCGCGTCCGGGCTGGCCTTCGTCGTCGCGCTCGCGTGTTTCCTCTCCGCCGCGCGCCCCTCGCCCGGCCTTCTCGCCCTGTTCTTCGTCTTGCCGCCCGGCGCGGCGCTGCTCGCCTTCCTGCTCGGACGGCGCGGGTCTCCGGACATGGGCAAGTTGGCCCTGCGGCTGGACGTCGAGCTGCGGCTGGACGCAAAGCTGTGCTCGCTCCACGAGCTTCACGCGCGCGGCGAGGCTGGCGGCTATTTCGCCTCGCGCCTCTCTCAGGCCATCGAGAAGTGCGAACCTCCCTGGAGGCGAGCCTTCCGCGCCACGTCCATGACGCGCCTCCTCTTGGCCGCGGGCTGCGCGTGCTTCCTTGCGGGGGCCATCCTCGCCCCTCTCGCGGCCGTCCCCCGGGCAGCGACCGCGGACGCGCCGGGCGTCGCGCGGAGCGTCGCGGCCTCGGACGCCGAGGCTGCGACGCCCGACGACGAGGCCCCTTTGGCCCTTCCCCCCGCCCTTCCCGAGACGGAGGACAGTCGGGGCGCGGATCGTGCCCCGGCGGAAAGTGAGGATGCGGCTGCGGGCGTCGCTCTCGCAGACCTCCTTACCGAGTTGCGCGGCCGGACCGGCGCAGAGGCGGTGCTCGCATCCCCATCCGACGCGGCGGCCGCGATGGAGTCTGCCGCGCGAGACGCGTCGGCCCAGCTCCGACAGGTCGTCGGCGATCTCGCGTCCGCCACGGGGCCGCTCTCCGAGGCCGAGCTTGAGGCCGTCCGACGCGCGGCGGCGGGGAGTGCCGATCTGGGAGACATGGTGGAGGGGGTCCTCGGAAGCGCCCACCCCTCACGGCTCCGCAACGAGCTCTTGGCGCTCCTCGAGCAGCCGAGCGCGCGCCCTGTGTCGACCACCGTGGGCGATGTCGTCGCGGCCGAGCCGGAGGAAGTGCAGGCACAAAGCGCGATGAGCGCCACGTCGCCGTACTCCGCGCCCCCCGGCGCCGTCACTGCGCCGGGCGGCGACGGGGACTCGTCGACCGGCACCCTCGGCGGCTCTGAGGAGTCCGGGCAGCCGGACACGTCGCCGTCGCCCTATGAGAGCACGTTCGTCGCTGTGGCGCCCCCGGGCGCGGTGGGAGACGCGGGGCCTGTTCTCGAGTACTTGACGCGCGGGGTGCCTGTCGAAGGGGCGGCGGGAGAGCCGAGCGCCGGTCGGGCGCCCGCCATCGACTTCGCGCGCGTGGATTCCATCCTTTCCACGCGCTCCGTCCCGCCGGAGACGCTGGAGACCATCCGTGCTTACTTCGAAGAGATCACCCGAGGAGGTCCATGATCACTGAGAAAGAGGTGTCGTCGTCCCTCGAGGCTTTCGGCCGCGTGCAGGACGCGATGGGGTCGGTCATCGTCGGGCACCGCGCGACGGTGCGGGCTGTCCTGGTTGGGCTCTTGTGCCGCGGAAACGTCCTCTTGGAGGGCGTGCCCGGTCTGGGCAAAACGCTGCTCGTCCGCGCGCTCGGCAGCACGCTCGGCCTTCAGTTCTCGCGCATTCAGTTCACGCCCGACCTCATGCCGGCCGACATCATCGGTACGAACATCATCACGGAGCGCGACGGCCGCCGTCAGTTCGAGTTCGCTCCCGGCCCCGTTTTCGCGCACATCGTCCTCGCCGACGAGCTCAACCGAGCGACGCCGAAGACCCAGTCCGCGCTCCTCGAGGCGATGGAGGAACGGACCGTGACCGTATCGGGAACCACGCACGTTCTCGAGGAACCGTTCCTCGTCCTGGCGACGCAGAACCCAATCGAGATGGAGGGCACGTACCCTCTTCCGGAGGCCCAGGTCGACCGCTTCATGCTCAAGGTGAACGTGGAAGCTCCGACGCTCGAAGAGCTCACGCGCATCACGACACTCAACACGGAAGGCCGCGGGATCCAACTGCCCGCGCCGGCGGCCACCCGCGACCAGGTCCTCCTGGCTCGCGACGCCGTGCGAAGCATCC
>JAKLFO010000011.1 GCA_022711155.1 Candidatus Bipolaricaulota bacterium | reverse complement strand
AGGTTGGAGACCGCGACCCGGTCAGGCTCGACCAGGCCGAGGGTTCCCACGCCGGCCGCCGCGAGATAGAGCGCGACCGGGCTGCCGAGCCCGCCCAGCCCGACGACGAGGACGCGCGCCCGCTTCAGCCGGAGCTGTCCCTCTTCTCCGATGCCGGGCAAGACGAGTTGCCGCGCGTAGCGCTCGCGCTCGGTAGGAGAGAGCTCGCCCGACTCCTGCTTCATGGCTCGCGCCTCTCACTCGGCGAGCCGGCGCCGGGGCGGTCGAGCTCGTAGGCGAAGACGTCCTCCTCGAACTCCGACCACGAGCGGAGGCCCAGATCGCGCAGCGCGCCGAGCGCGCGCGCGCCTCGGTCTCCGGATTTCGGGACCATCGCTTCCCACGACGTCGTTCCCAAGTCCGTGGAGGCCTTTCGCAGGAGGGCCGGGAAGTCCTCCTCGTCTCCGTCGAGGAAAGAGAGGACGCCGACGTCGAGCTCGTCGGGGCGCGGCGTGGCGCAGTCGGCTCCCGCCGAGCGGCGCGACGCGCACAAAGCGCTCTCTACGCGACCGCGGCGGCGGATCCCGATACGGTAGGGCGACCAGGCGATGGCTGCCTCGGGCGCCCACCCGAACTCGAGGAACTTCCAGCCCGAAGGGTATCTGCCGTTCGCCGCGGCCAGGAACTCGGACTGGGCGACGAACCGGATAGCTTCATCTTCCGTCAGGGTCTCGGCTACGGGCGCGGGCTCGGCGCGAGCCGCCAGGTCGCCCTCCAGGTAGACGAACGACGCGACGCGGTGGAACCCGAAGGCCTCCACGATGTGCATGGACGCCTGGTTGTCGATGTAGGTTGAGAGCCCGACGCGGCGCGCTCCGTCGCGCCACGACCTCTCGAGCGACGCCTCGGTCAGCATCCGCCCGGCGCCGCGCCCGCGCAGCGCGCTGTCGGTGCGGATCCCCTGCAGCCACGCGTGGCCCGGGGCGACCCACGTTCGATACGAGAACGCGGCCAGCGTCCCGTCGAGCACGGCGACGAGCAGCTCGCCCGATCTGCAGGTCATCCACTCGTCGAGCACGTTCGGGACGTAGTCGTAGCCGTCCCAGATCTGAGAAGAGATGGCGAGAATCCTCTCCCGATCTTCCTCTCGCGCTCGGCGGATCTCGATCGACATGCCATCCACGGTACCGGACGCGTCACACCGTCGCAAGCGCTACGCGCGCGAGCGGCGGCGCGCTGTCTTGCGGTACGAGGTCGCGAGCAGGGCGAGGAGAAAGAACGCAATCGCGACGAGCACGATGGCCGCGCCCGACGCGACGTCGAGGTAGTAGGACAAGTAGAGCCCGGCAATGCCAGAGGCGGCGCCGATCGCCGCGCCGACGCCCATCACGCGAGGCACGCGGCGCACGAACAGGAGCGCCGTGGTAGGCGGCGCGACGAGCAAGGCCAGCGTCAGGGCGAGGCCGACCACCTGGAGAGAGACAACGACCGTCACCGCGACCAGGATCAGGGTCAGGCTCTCGTAGACGCTCACGGGCAGGCGCAGGGTGGCGGCGTGCGTCCGATCGAACGACACGACGAGCAGCTCCTTGTAGAACAAGGCCACGAGAAGCAGGACGCCCGCGCCGAACGCGGCGATCAAGATGAGGTCGCCCGAAGAGACGCCGAGCACGTTGCCGAACAAGACGTGCACGAGGTCGATCGCGAAGCCGCGGACGCGCGAAAGGAGGGCGATCCCGAGGGCGAACGTGCCGGCGAAGACGATGCCGATGGCCGTCTGCTCGCGAATCCGCCCGCGGCGGCTCACCCACCCGATTCCGAGGGCGACGAGGATGGAAGTCCCGAGGGCCCACCAGAAGAGACTGCGGCGGTCGCCGCGGCCGGCGACCAGCATGCCGGTCGCGATCCCGGGCAGTACCGAGTGCGCGATGGCGTCTCCGAGGAACGCCATCGAGCGGAGGACGACGAACGCGCCGACGACGGAGCAGAGGCCGCCGACGAGGACGGACGCGATCAAGGCGCGGACCATGAACGCGTGGCGCAGGGGGGCGAGGAGCCCCCCGAGGGCGGTCATCGATCCTCCTTGACGCAGTCGTCGTCGGGCACGACGAGCCGGCCGTCGGCGGTCCGGGCCATCGGGACGGAGCTTCCGTAGGCTTCCTCGAGCGCGTCGGGCTCGAAGGCGTCGGCCGGGCGCCCGAAGCGGATCATCCGCTGGCGCACGAGGAGGACCAGATCGAAGCTGGCGGCCGCGACGGCGAGGTCGTGAAGGGCGACGACGAGCGTCGCGCGCTCGAGCGTGCCCAACAGGGCGAGGACGTCAGTCGTCGCCGGCACGTCGAGCCCGGCGAGCGGCTCGTCGAGCAGGACGATCTCCGCCTCCTGCGCGAGGGCGCGCGCAATGAACATCTTCTGCTGCTCGCCGCCCGAGAGCTCGCCGATCTGACGCGCGGCGAGCGAGTCCAACCCGACCCGTTCCATCGCCGCGCGGGCGAGCTGGCGGTCGGCCCGCCCCGGGCGGCGGAGAGGGCCAAGGCGCCCGGTCCGCCCCATCAGAACGACGTCGGCGACGCAGAGCGGGAACCGCCAGTCGACGTCGGAGCGCTGGGGAACGTACGCGACGCAGACGTGCTCCCGCGGCGCGTGGCCGTGGACGAGCAGCGTCCCCGAGGCCGCGGAGAGGAGGCCGGCCGCGACCCGGAGCAGCGTGCTCTTGCCGGCGCCGTTCGGTCCGACGACCGCGAGCCGCCGCCCGGCCTCTAGGGCGAACGTGACGTCGCGGAGCGCGACCCGACCGCCGTAGGAGACGGACAGATCGCGCGCCTCGAGGGCCGGGGCGAGGGGATCGTGAGCCACTGGGCGCTCGGCCCGCGATCGTCTCATGCGTCACCGCTCCCGGCCAGCGCGTCGACGATCGCGCGAACGTCGTACCGCATGAGATCGAGGTAGGTGGCGGCCGGCCCACCCGGCTCGCTCAACGAACCCGTGTAGAGGAAAACGATCCGCGTCCCCGTGTCGGCCGCGACCTGCTCGGCGAGGCCGGCCGCCACGGTGGTGCCGACGAAGACCGCTCGGACGCCCGACGCGCGGATCGCGTCTTCGAGAAGAGCAAGGTCGCGCGCCGACGGCTCGCTCAGCGTGCTCGTCCCAGGAAAGACCGTCCCGATCTGTTCGAACCCATACCGCGCGGCGAAGTACGCGAACACCTCGTGGTCGGTGACGAGCTGGCGATTCTCGGGCGCCAACTCGGCCGTCGCCTCCCGGATCCAGGCGTCGAGAGCCTCCAATTCGGCGCGGTACGCGGCGGCCCGCTCGGCGAACTGCTCCGCCTGCGCGGGATCGGCCGTCGTCAGGGCGCTCTCGATCGCGCGAACCCACGCCGCGACGTGGTACGGATCGAACCAGACGTGCGGATCGACGAGAGCGTGGGCGTCGTCTCTCGCTTCGCTCTCGCGGCCGCGCAAGGCGAGTCCGGCGGAGAGGTCGATCACCGGCCCTCGAGCGGCGGAAAGGATCGTGGCGAAACTGGCCTCGAGGCCCGCGCCGCTCTGGAACGCGAGATCGGCCTCTTCGATCGCCCGCGCGTCGCCCGGCGCGGGCTGGAACGTATGAGGGTCAACGCCCGGCGGCACGAGGACGGTGACGAGAGCCTCGGGGCCGGCGACCGCGCGGACCACGTCGCCGACGATCGTCGTCGTGCACAGAATGCGGAGCGCCGCGCCGCGCGCGCCGAGCGCGAACGCCAAGGCGAGCGGTACGGCGAACGCAATCCGGACGTGATGCCTCATCGACCCCTCCTCTCGGCCATGATACTCGACGGGGGGCGGGCGCCCCGTCCCGCGGCTTCACAATCCTGACATAACCGTGCGCCGGGCCGTTCACACGTCGCGACTACGGTAGCATCGTCATGCGAACACGGAGGGATCCGACATGAAGAAGAAGGCTTGGCGCATCGGGCTCGCTCTTGCCGTCGTGGGCGCGCTCGCCGCGATTCCCGCGAGCACGCAAGGGGTATCGGGAACTCCGGGCGCCGCGACAAGTCGCGACGGCGTGCGGCTTCCGCTCTTGCTTGCCGTGAACCGTCTCGAGTTATCGAAGACTCAGATGGAAACGCTGCGCGACGCGATCCGCGGGGTTCTCGACGAGCGAGACGCCCTCGAGGCCAAGCGGGCGGCATTCGAGGACGAGATGATCGCGTTCAGCGGCACGGCCGCGGAATTGGATTCGCGCCTTGCCGTCTGGAACGCGGAGATGGACGCAGCGCGCGCCCAACTTCGCGAGGGAGCCGCCGCGGCTGTGGAGACGCTCAAGAGCACCCTGACGATGAAGCAGGGCGAGATCCTGCTCGAGGCATTCCCGGCGCTCGAGGCTCGCCTGCGGCTCTCGGCGGCGCCGGAGGCCGCGAGGACGCGGATGGGAAGTCTGCAGGCAGGGAAGGGTGTCGCCGCCTTGGCTGTCGCCACGGCGCGGGGCGCGGGGCGCGCGGTGATGATGTCGAACGGGCAGATGGTGACCGTCAAGGACGATCCGACGACGGCCTCGGGGGCCGAGAGCGGCGTGGCCGACAAGCTGGCGACGCTCGTGGAGCGGGCTCGCGACCGCTTGGCGCAGCGCCTTGGAGAGACCGAGGCCGTGCGAGCCGGCTGCCCGATGATGGAGCCCGAACGGGTCGCAATGGCGAACCCCATCTCCGCGGCGACGAGCGGCTCGGCCGCCGCGGAGGACTTTGGAGCGGTGACCATCTCGCTCGGTGACCCGGCGACCGGCGTCGCGCCGAAGCTCGGCGCGGGACCGGCCGTGACGTGGCTCGAGGCGCTGCTCCAAGTGCTGGAGTTGAAGTTGGCAGCCATGCCGTAACGGTCTGCCTTCTCTTGTTGTACCCGAAAGGCCCGGCCGGCTCTGCGGCTGGGCCTCATCCTGCCTCACGCCGGCGGAAGCGTGGGCAGGGTGAACGAGAAGCACGCCCCGCCTTCGGGCCGGTTCTCGGCCCAGATCCGGCCGCCGTGCGCTTCCACGAGCGCCCTGGCGATCGAGAGACCGAGCCCGGCGCTTCCGCTCTGGCGGGCGGTGTCGGCGCGGTAGAAACGCTCGAACACGCGCCCAAGATCCTGCTCGGGGATGCCGGAGCCCGTGTCGCACACCGAGACGAGGACGTCCGTGCCCTGCCGCCCGACACGCAGGTCGACGCGCCCTCCCTCCGGCGTGTGCCGGGCCGCATTCTCGAGCAGGTTGAGGAGGACCTGTTCGATGCGATGCGCGTCGAGCAGGAGAGGGGGAAGCTCGCGTTCGACCGAGGCCTGCAGGGCGACGCCGCCGTCCTCCATCTGGATGCCTATCGTCTCGACGATTCCGTCGACCAACTCCGCCACGTCGGTCGCGCGGCGCTCGATCGACAGCTGCCCGGCGTCGGCGAGCGCCAGCTGGTGCAGGTCGGCGACCAGCCGAGCCAAGAGCAAGACGCGATCGTGCAGAGAGGCGAACGTCTCGGGCGACGGCTCGATCAGCCCGTCGCGCAGTCCCTCCAAAGCCGAGCGGACCGCGGCGATCGGCGTGCGGAGGTCGTGCGAGATATCGGCGATCATCCGTTGCTTCGTCTCTTCCGAGACCTTGAGGCTCGTCGCCATCTCGTTGAACGACGCAGCGAGGCGGCCAATCTCGTCAGACGAGCGAACCTCGACACGTTCGCTGAAGTCGCCGCGCGCGACGCGCTCCGACGCAGCCTCGAGTTGGCGCAGAGGGCTCGTCGTCTGCCGGACGAGGAAGAAGACCAAGAGCAGGGCGGCGGCGCTGGCGGCGAGGCCCGAGAACCAGAAGGCAGCTCGCGTCGCCCGCAGGAAGGCGGTTTCCAGCGGATTCTCTCCCCTGTAGGGAACGACCGTCCAGATCTCGCCGGTGGGCAACGCGATGGAGCGGCCGTTGCGCAGATCGCTCTCACTGAGCGTGCGCCCGATCAGGCGCTCTTCAGGAGCGAAGACGACCTTGCGGTTCGGGTCGACGAGGAGGACGGGCCGGTCGCGCGCCCCGCGGGTAAGCCAGCTGACGAGCCCGTCGAGGCTCCCCGTCTCCTCGTAGTACTGGACGATGAGGCCGACCAGCATCGCGTCCTGGGTCGTGAAGCTGCGCCCCGTGAAGTCGGAGAACGCGCGCTGGACGGACGCGTTGATGAACACGTACCCCGCGGCGGTCGCGAGCAGGATCACGAGGAGGAACGAAGCGAGAAGCTTGGTCTGGAAAGAGAGACGGCGCAGGGGATTCCTCACGCGTCCTCCCCGCGCGCGAAGCGGTAGCCGACTCCGAACACGGTCAGGATGTAGACAGGCTTCGCCGGGTCGCGTTCGACCTTCTGCCGCAGGCGCTTCACGTGGGAGTCAATCGATCGTTCGAATCCGCTGTAGGTCTCGCCGCGAACCGCTTCGAGGAGCTCGAGGCGCGTGAACACGCGGCCGGGGTGACTCATTAGGAAGGCAAGGAGGTCGAACCCCATGGCCGAGAGTTCGACTTCTTCGCCGCGCACCCACACGAGCCGCTGCTCGCGGTCGAGACGAAGGTCGCCGGTCTCTTGGATGGAAGGCTCTTTGCCGGACGACCGGCGGAGCACGGCGCGGACGCGGGCCTCCAGTTCTCGCGCGCTGAACGGCTTCACGACGTAGTCGTCCACGCCCGCGTGGAACCCGGCGAGCCGGTCCTGCTCGGTCACCCTCGCGGTGAGCATGATGATCGGCGCGGTCGAGGAAGCCCGAATCTCCTTGGCAACGGACAGCCCGTCGAGCTTGGGCAGCATCCAGTCGAGAATGACGAGGTCGGGCGCCGTGTTCCGAAACGCCTCGAGCGCCGCGGCCCCATCGCGCGCCGGCACGACCTCGAATCCCGCCTGCTCGAGGTACCGCCGCACCGTGTCGAGCACCCAGTCTTCGTCGTCGACGACCAGAACCTTCACGGCGTGAGTATAAGCCCTCGCGCGGCGCGGGTTCGAGAGGGCGCGGTGAACCCGCCTCGGATCGATTCGCCACGCACGTGAGAGAGGCGGCGGCCGTTGAGGCGCAGGCTCGCGACCGGATACTCTCCGAGCTGCATGGAAGAGGCGCCACCGCGCGCCTGCGAAAGGGGATGGGAGCGTGCTAGGGCAGAACCGTCTGGCCGAGATCGCGGAGCGCGTGCTGCGCGCATCGAAGGCCGAGCAGACCGAGATCATGGTCACGAGCAACGACTCGTACCTGACGCGCTTCGCGACGAACACGATCCACCAGAACGTGGCGGAGTCGGACGCGAGCGCACGGGTGCGGGTGATCACCGACCAGAAGACGGGCGTCGCCGCAGGGAACGACCTCTCTCCGGCCGGGCTCAAGAAGCTGGTCGAGACAGCCGAGACGACGGCCAGCTTCCAGGAGAAGAACCCCGACGTGGGCCTCCTGCCGAAGCCGCAACCGATTCGCCCGGTCGATGCGTACGTCGAGGCGACGGCGAAGTGCACGCCGCTCGAACGGGCGAAGGGAGTCGAGAAGATCCTCGCTCCGGCGCGGAAGCACGGCCTCGACGCCGCGGGCGCCTTCTCGACCGAGGAACAGGAGCTGTACATCGCCAACTCGCTCGGCGTCGCGGCGTACCACAAGGGGACGGTCGCTTCGCTTCTCACGGTGGTGATGGGCAAAGACAGCTCGGGATACGGGGCGGACGCGTCGATCGACGTATCGCGCATCGACCCGGAGGCGGTGGGCAAGACGGCGATCGACAAGGCCCTCGCGAGCCGGAACCCGACCGCGATCGAGCCGGGCGAGTACACGGTCATCCTCGAAGAGGAAGCGATCGCGGACATGCTCTTCTTCCTCGGGTACATGGGCATGAGCGCGCTCGCAGTGCAGGAAGGCCGCAGTTTCATGGCCGGCAAGTTCGGCGAGCGGGTGACGGGCGACAAGATCACGATCTGGGACGATGGCTCTGATCTCCGCGGGCTGCCGCTTCCGTTTGACTTCGAAGGGACGCCGAAGGAGAAGGTCGTCTTGATCGAGAAAGGGATCGCGAGGAACGTCGTCTACGACACGGTCACCGCGGCGAAGGAGAAGGGGAGGCGGTCGACCGGGCACAGCCTGCCGGCTCCGAATGCGCAGGGGCCCCTTCCCATCAACCTGTTCATGGAGCCGGGAACGGCGACCAAGGAGGAGATGCTCGCCTCGACGGAGCGCGGGATTTGGGTGACGCGCTTCCACTACACGAACATCCTCCACCCCGTGAAGACGGTGATCACGGGAATGACGCGCGACGGGACCTTCCTGATCGAGAACGGCAAGATCACGCGGCCGCTCAAAAACCTGCGCTTCACGCAGAGCATCCTCGAGGCGTTCGCCAACGTGGAGGCGGTCGGGAAGAAGCTCAAGGTCGTGAAGGACGACTGGAACGCGCTTGGCACCACCGTGCCCGCTCTCAAGATCCGGAGCTTCCGGTTCACGGGCGGGACGCAGTAGGCGACCCGGGAGAGGAGAACCATGCGAGAACTGACCGATCGTGCACTGGACGTCGCCCGGGCGAAGGGAGCCACGTACGCCGACATCCGCATCGTGCGGCGGGAGACGCAGACGTTGGAGATGAAGAACGGGGTGATGGAGAACCTGTCGCTCGCGGACACGTACGGATTCGGGGTGCGCGTCGTGGCGGACGGGGCGTGGGGGTTCGCGAGCTCGAGCCGGTTGGAGAAGCCGGAGATCGACCGCGTGGCCGCGTTGGCGGTGGCGATCGCCAAGGCGAGCGCGATCAGCAAGAAGGCGGACGTGCGGCTCGGGCCGGCGGAGGTCCACGTTGGGGCATACAAGACGCCGATCGAGGTGGACCCGTTCGCGGTGTCGCTCGAGGACAAGATCGACTACCTGGCGCGGGCGGACAAGGAAGCGCGCGCCGTCGAGGGCGTGCGGGTGGTGGATGGCACCCTGGGCTTCCAGCGCGAAACGAAGACGTTCGCGTCGAGCGAGGGGAGTTTCCTCGAGCAGACGTTGATCGAGACGGGGGCGGGGATCGTCGTGACGGCGGTCGCCGACGGGGAGATGCAGCAGCGCTCGTACCCGAACTCGTTTGGGCGTCATCAGGGGACGGCCGGGTACGAGTTCCTCACGACGTGGAACCTGCCGGCGCACGCGCGGCAGATGGCGGAGGAGGCGGTGGGGCTCCTGAAAGCTCCGCAGTGTCCGAGCAAGGTGACGTCGCTGATCCTGGACGGCCCGCAGCTCGGCCTTCAGGTCCACGAGTCCTGCGGACACCCGATCGAGCTCGACCGCGTGTACGGGACGGAGGCGGCGTTCGCCGGGACGAGCTTCCTGACGCCCGAGAAGTACCGCAACTTCCGCTACGGGTCGGATCTGGTGAACATCGTGTCGGACGCCGTGACGCCCGGCGGTCTCGGGACGTACGGGTACGACGACGAGGGAGTGCCGGCGCAGACGACGGAGATCATCAAGAAGGGCCAGTTCGTCGGGTACCTCACGTCGCGGGAGACGGCGCAGGAGCTGCGCAAGACGCATCCGGGGGCGCCGGAGCGGTCGAACGGGGCGATGCGCGCCGACGGTTGGAACCGCATGCCGATCATCCGCATGAACAACGTCAGCCTGCTCCCCGGCGAGTGGACGCTCGACGAGCTGATCGCCGACACGGATGACGGGATCTACATGATCACGAACAAGAGCTGGTCGATCGACGACCGGCGGCTGAACTTCCAGTTCGGGACGGAGCTCGCCTACGAGGTGAAGGGCGGCAAGCTCGGGCGGATGCTGAAGAACGCCACGTACACGGGGATGACGCCGCAGTTCTGGGCCGGGTGCGACGCGATCTGCAACAAAGACCACTGGCACGTCTGGGGCACGGTGAACTGCGGCAAGGGGCAGCCCGGGCAAGTGGCGCACACAGCGCACGGAGCCGCGCCGACGCGGTTCCGCAACGTGCAGGTTGGCGTGATGAAGGGGTAGGTCGACGTCTCCCCTGAAGGCGCGGGGGCGTCTCGCGACGCCCTCTCCCTCTTGCCCGGGCGCTTCGGGCGCTCGAGCCGTGTCGTCTAGGAGGTTGCGTGCCCGAGTCCAGGATCTCCGTCTCACACAGGTGCCGGGGACTCTGCGCGATCGAGCGAACGCGTCGCGCCGGGTCCACGTCCCTCGTCGTCATGGCGCACGGCGGCCCGGGCGGCGACAAGCGCGGCCCGCTCGGGCTTTTCGATGCATTGGCGGAGGAAGGCGACCGGCAACTCGGGCTGGCGAGCCTCCGCTTCGACTTCCTCGGATACGGCGAGAGCGACGGGACGCCGCTCGACATGACCGTGCGCTCGCGTGCCGAGGAACTCGGCTCCGTCGTCGCCTTGGCGCGGGACCGCGGCTACCGGAAGCTGGCCCTCATCGCGGAGAGTCTCGGAGGCTCCGTGGCATTGCGTGCCGTGGGGCTGGAGTTTGATGTGCTCGTCCTCCTCTGGCCGGCCGTCAAGCTTGCCGAGACGGACCTCCGGGCGTACTTCGCGCCGGAGAAGGAGAGGGAGCTTGCGGAAAACGGGTTCATCCTGGATGGCAAGATCCCCGTGTCGGCCGAGTTCGTCCGCGAGTGTCGAGAACTCGACCTCGCTCCCTCGCTCGATCGGATCGTCGCCCCAACGCTGATCGTCCATGGCGACGCCGATTCGTGCGTCCCGGTCGCCCAGGCCGTCCTCGCGCACGAGCGGCTCCGCGGCCCCAAGCGCCTCGTCGTCGTCCCCGGGGGAGGGCACAGCCTCGGGCGTCCGTACGAGCGCGCCGTCGTGCTCGCGGAAACGATCGGCTGGCTGAGGGAGTGGTTACCTCACTAGGGCGCCTGCGCGGCCGCATGTCGTCGCCCGAAGACTACCCAGGCTGCGGTGCCAGCGAGGACCAGGAGTCCGGCCGTGACGGCGGGCACGACGACGGTGCCTCCGACGTCGAGGAGTCGGCCGATGAGCCACGGAAAGGTCATGCTGCCCGTGCACGAGGCGATCGCGATGCCGCCGAACCTCTTCCCGGTGAGCTCGTAGCGGTGCGAGTACGCAGTGATGACGTTGGGATAGACCGGACCTACCGCAAGGCCGACGCCGACCGCGCCGACCCACGCTACGGCCAAGACGCCCGGTCGGACGATGAGCAAGACGACGAATGCGAGGCCGGCCGCGAGCGCCAGGGCGATGACCTTCTCCGGCGTCACGCGGCGGGCGGCGAACACGGCGGCCAGGCGCGAGGCGCTGAACGCAGCCCAGAACGCGCCGGTGATCGCCGTCGCCGCGGCTGCGGCGTACTGGAGGTCCACGAACTCGTACAGCCAACTCGCAAACCCGATCTCGGCTCCGACGTAGAAGAGGATCACGCTCGTCGCGACCGCAAAGCTCCGGCGCGGCCGGATGCGCGGCGCGAGCGGAGCGGCCGGGCCGGCGCCGGGCTCGGAGACAACCACTCGGGCGGTCGCGGCTCCCGCCGGCTCGCGCATCGCGAACAGGGCGATCGCGAGGCCGGCGAATCCAACCGTCAGGAGTGGGTAGACGGACGTCTCCTTCCCCACGGCGAACGCCGCCACGAGGAAGGGCGCCGCAAGGCCGCCGATCCCGTAGCAGAAGTGAAGCGCGGAGACGAACGGCGCGGCTCGGTTGCGGTGCGCGCGAAGGACCATCGTGCTCACGCCGACGTCGAGTCCGGCGGTCGCGAAGCCAAGCGGCACGACGAGCAGCATCAGAAGAGGAAGGGAGCGTGCCCACGGCAGGAAGGCGAGGACGACGCCCGCGACGAGCGCGGCGACGGCCATGCCCTGGTGCACGCGGATGCGATCCATCCATCGGCTGCTCGCCAGGGCGCCGGCGAGGTACCCGAGGGAGCGCGTCGTCAGGATGATGCCGATCGTCGACAAGCCCACGCCGACCTGAGACGCGAGGGGACCGAGCGTGGGCCCGACGGCTCCTCCCAGCGCGCCGATCAGGACGTACGCGGCAAGGTAGACGGCGGTCGCGACGATCAGGGTCCTCGATGCAGACACTCGGCGGCCTCCTCGGGATGGCTCGAGCCTGCTCCGCGAAGGGAGCTGCTGGCGCTCTTACGCGGCCCGCAGGCGCTCCGCGATGTAGGCTTCGAGCTCGCGAGCCGCAACGCGCGTCTGGGTGGTCGTGTCGCGCTCGCGCACGGTGACCGTTTGGTCTTCCGCCGTCTGATGGTCCACCGTCACGCAGAATGGCGTTCCGGACTCGTCTTGGCGGCGGTAGCGCTTCCCGATGGATCCCTTCTCATCGTACGAGACGTTCCACCGCTGTTTGAGGCTTCGGTAGATCTCGGCCGCGACCTCGGGTTGGCCGTCTTTCTTCACGAGGGGGAACACGGCGACCTTGACGGGGGCGAGGCGCGGGTGGAGGTGCAGGACCACGCGCTCCTGCGGGACGCCGTTCTCATCGGGGATCGAGTCCTCGTCGTACGCCTCGCACAGGAAGGCGAGCGCGGCTCGATCGGCGCCGGCCGATGGCTCGATGACGTGCGGCACGAACTTGCGCTGCGACGCCTCGTCGAAATACGAGAGGTCCTTGCCGCTGCCCGGATGCTTGGGCGCGCCCGACGCGTCTCGCTCGACCACGAGCTGGTCCCCGTCCTTGATGAGCTTGCCCTCCATGTGGCTCCGCAGGTCGAAGTCGCTGCGGTGCGAGACGCCTTCGAGCTCGCCGTAGTCGCCCTCGGCGCAGAACGGGAATGCGTACTCGATATCGGCCGTGCCGCACGAGTAGTGGGCCCGCTCTTCCGGCGAGTGCTCGCGCAGGCGGAGCCGGTCGCTCGCGAGGCCTAGCGACACGTACCAGGCCATGCGGCGATCGCGCCAGTATTGGTACCAGGCCGGCGACTCCTCGGGGGCGCAGAAGAACTCGATCTCCATCTGCTCGAACTCGCGCGAACGGAAGGTGAAGTTGCGCGGGGTGATCTCGTTGCGGAACGACTTGCCGATCTGCGCGATTCCAAACGGGACCTTCACCCTCGACGTGGAGACGACGTTCTTGAAGTTAACGAAGATGCCCTGGGCCGTCTCCGGCCGCAGGTAGGCCTCGGCGGTCGGGTCGATCAGGGCGCCGATGTAGGTCTTGAACATCAGGTTGAACTCGCGCGGGTCGGTCAGCGCGCACTCCCCGTGCTCGCCCGGGAGCTTGCTCGGCTTCCTCGGACACTGGCTGTCTTTCACCTGGTCGGCGCGGAAGCGCGCCTTGCACGTCTTGCAGTCCACGAACAGGTCGTAGAAGAGGTCGAAGTGCCCGCTCGCCTTCCACACCTGGGGGTGCGTGACGATGGTCGAGTCGATTCCGACCATCTCGTAGGCCGTCGGAGCGCCGGCCGGCGCCTGCGTGTCGTCATGGCCGACCACCATGTCGCGCCACCACGCCTCCTTGACGTTGCGCTTGAACTCGACGCCGAGGGGGCCGTAGTCCCAGAAGCCGCCGATCCCGCCGTAGATCTCGCTCGACGGGAAGATGAACCCGCGCCGCTTGCACAGCGCGACGACCTTCTCCATGGTGGACGCGTCTTTCTGCATGCCGACCTCCGAAGCGCCTGGAACCCGCGGCGCCGAGCGCGCCCCGGCGGCGCAAGAAGGCGATTATACGCGCTCTTCCGGGCGTGGGGGCACGTCGGTCGGGATCGGGCGAAACCCGAGCGCTTCGTACAGGCGCTGCGCCGGCTCGTTCCCGTCCGTGACGACGAGCGTGAGCCGGCCGTGTCCCTCCTCGTGGAGTGCGTCCATCGAGCGCTGCAAGACGAGGCGCGCCAAGCCGCGGCGCTTCTGCTCGGGGCGGGTCATGAGGAAGACGACGAGCGGCGCGGCGTGCGGCTCGAAGAACGAGACGAGGCACGCAGACGAGAGGAACTCCCCCTCCTCGACGACGAACGAACAGCCGGGGAGGAAGCGGCCGTACGCGCCCTGCCACGTCTTCTCGATCTCCGCGAGGGCGTCGGCGAAGGTCTCTCCCTCGTCGTCGACGGTGCCGCGGTAGGCGGCGAAGAGGAGGATGGCCAACGCTTCCTTGTCGTCCGGTCGGACGCGTCGCGCGCCGGCGGTCGCCGTGGATGCCGGCGGTCGCAGGCGCGCCTCCATCGGAATGCGCCTGCGCGTCATCGGCCCTTCCCTCCGCGCGGTGGCTGCTCGCCTTGGGGCGCGCCGCGGCCCGCGCTCCGCGGCGACCGGAGCGAGAGCGAGATCCGTCTCCGCTCCGCGTCGACCTCCAGCACCGTGACGACGACGCGCTGGCCGACCTTCACGACCTTCGACGGATGCTCGACGTAGCGGTCGGCCAACTGGCTCACGTGGACGAGGCCGTCTTGGTGCACGCCTATGTCGACGAACGCGCCGAAGTCGACGACGTTCGTGACGATGCCCGGCAACCGCATCCCGGGGACGAGGTCGCCGATCTCGTGGGCGTCGTCTGAGAAGGCGAAGGCTTCGAACCGCTCGCGCGGGTCGCGCCCCGGCTTGGCCAGTTCGGCGACGATGTCGGTCAGCGTCGGCAGGCCGACGGTATCGGTCACGTAGCGGTCGAGGTCGATGCGGGCGCGCAGCTCGGCCTTCTGCATCAGGTCTTCGACCGTGCAGCCGAGGTCGGCCGCCATGCGCCGGACGAGCGCGTAGCTCTCCGGATGGACGGCGCTCGCGTCCAGCGGGTCGCCGCCCTGGATGCGCAGGAACCCGGCGGCCTGCTCGAACGCCTTGGGGCCGAGCCGGGGGACCTTCTTCAGATCGGCCCGGCGGTGAAACGGCCCGTGCTCGTCACGGTAGCCGACGATCGTCTCGGCGAGCTTCGGGCCGAGGCCCGACACGCGCGCGAGGAGCGGCGCACCGGCCGTGTTCACTTCGACCCCGACGGCGTTCACGCAGTGCTCGACGACGTCGTCGAGGCTCCGGCGGAGCATCTTCTGGTCGACGTCGTGCTGGTACTGGCCAACGCCGATCGCTTTGGGGTCGATCTTCACGAGTTCGGACAGGGGGTCGACGAGCCGTCGGCCGATGGACACCGCGCCGCGCACCGTCACGTCCTTGTCCGGCAGCTCGGCGCGCGCGATCTCCGACGCGGAGTACACGGACGCGCCGCTTTCGTTCACGAGAACTACGGGGATCGTTCGCCCGAAGTCGATCGCGCGCACGAACGCCTCGGTCTCCCGACTCGCCGTCCCGTTGCCGATCGCCACAGCCTCGATCTCATAGGTTCCGACCAGCTCGACGAGTTTCCTCCGCGCCTCCGCCTGCGCCGTCGCCGATCCTATCGGGTAGATCACGTCGTCGCGCAGGAGCTTGCCCTGCGCGTCGAGGCAGACCACCTTGCCCCCTGTTCGGTAGCCGGGATCGATGGCAAGCACGCGCTTCCTGCCGAGCGGCGGAGCGAGGAGGAGCTGGCTCACGTTGTCGGCGAACACGCGCACGGCCTCGCGATCGGCCCTCTCCTTCATCTCGGAACGGATCTCCGTCTCGATCGACGGCGCGAGAAGGCGCTCGTAGCCGTCCTCGACGGCGAGCGCTACCTGCTCGGCGCAAGGGCCCGCGCCACGCACGAAGCGGCGGCGCAGCGCGGCGAGCGCCGCGTCTTCCTCGGGGCGCACGGACAGCCGGACGATCCCTTCGCGCTCAGCCCGCAGCACGGCGAGGACGCGATGGCTGGCCGCTTCCGCGAGGGGTTCCTCCCAGGAGAAGTAGTCGCGGTACGTCGCGCCGTCCGCCTCTCGGCCGGCGACGACCTTCGAGCGCACGACGGCTCGCTTCGCGAAGAGGTCGCGGATCTCGGCGCGCGCCTCCGGCGTCTCGCTCACCGTCTCCGCCAGGATGTCGCGGGCGCCCTGGAGCGCGTCGTCGACCGTGTTCACTCCGTCGTCGGGGCGGACGAACCGCTCCGCCTCGATGCGCGGGTCCGTTCCCGGCTCCTGGGCGAGAACTCGGACCGTGAGCGGCTCAAGACCTCGCTCGCGGGCGACCATCGCGCGGGTCCGCCGCTTCGGCCGGTAGGGGAGGTAGAGGTCCTCGAGTCCGGCCATGGAAGACGCCGCGGCCACGGCCGCCTGCAGGTCGTCGGTCAACAGGTCGCGCTCGGCGAGGGAGGCGACGATCGCCTCCTTCCGCTCGGCGAGCAGGGCGAGCTCGCGCAGCCGGTCGCGGATCGTCGTGATCGCGACTTCGTCGAGCGATCCCGTCCTCTCCTTGCGGTAGCGCGCGATGAACGGGACCGTCGCCCCGTCCCCAAGGAGCGCGGCGACGGCGCTCACCTGTCCGTACGACACGCCGAGTTCTGCGGCGATGGTGTGGGCAGGATCGTGCGGCATGGCGACCTCCTCGGCGTCGCGAGAACGTATGCGGGCTGGTTCCTCTCGTCAACTAGGCGCCGTCTCGCGGCTTGGGGGAGCCTGGCGCGGAGGCGCGGCTCCGCGCGGCCCGACCCGCACGCTCGTTCACGAGCAAGAGGAGGAGCGTGCCGACGAGAAGAAACGCGGCGATGGACAGCACGGCGGCCCTCTGTCCGAGCTGTTCGGCAAGCAACGCGCTTGTTCCTCGCCGCTCGAGGGACAGGGCGACGCGTGCCGCCACGATGCCGTACACGGTCGGGCCGAGGAAGGACGACGTCCGCCCGGCGACCGAGAAGAAGCCGAAGAACTCCGCGCTGCGCCCCGCGGGGGCGAGGAGGCCGATCATGGTCCGGCTCACCGACTGGGCGCCCGTGAGGGCGAATCCTGCGACGCCGCCGATCACGTAGAACGCGACGAGCGACCGGTTGAAGTACATCCACAGGATCGCGCCCAGCATCAAGGCGAGGGAGACAAGGAGGGCGGTCCGCGCTCCTGCGCGGTCGGCGATGCGGCCGAGCAAATAGGCTCCGGGAACGCTCGCGACCTGAACCAAGATCATGAACAAGACGAGCTGCGTCTGGTCTAGGCCGAACAAGACCGTTCCGAGGATGGCCGCGAAGCTCAGCGTCATCAGGATTCCATCGTTGTAGACGAGGAAGGCGATGATGAACTTCCCGAACTCGCGGTAGTGGCGGATCGCGCCAACCGTCTCGCCGATCCGCCGGAACGGCAAGAGCAGGAGTTCGCGTCCCTTCGGCAGCTGCTGCGGAGCCGCTCGCTCGTGCAGCCGGAAGAAGACCGGGGCCGCGAACGCGGCGAAGAAGACCGCCGTGAGCACGAACGACGCCTGCGTGATCCACGCCGACTTCACGAACTGCGTCATCGCGATGACGAGAACGAGGACGAGGATGCCGCCGGCGGAGCCGATGGCCCACCCGTTCCCCGAAACGCGCCCGATCTCCGATTCCGAAGCGATCTCCGGCAAGAGGGCGTCGTAGAAGACCTGCGCGCTGCGGTAGCCGATCTCCGCGAGGATGAACAAGAGCATGCCCGCGACCACCGCGCCCTCGCGGACGAAGAAGAGAGACGCCGTGAACAGGCACGACATGGCGGTGAACGCGAACAGGAGCCTCTTTTTCGTGCCGGAGGCGTCTGCCAGTGCGCCGAGGATGGGCGACAGGACGGCGACGACGAGCGTCGCGATGCCTACGGCGAGCCCCCACAAGAAGGATCCCCTGGCTCCACCTACCACGGTGTCTTTGAAGTAGGCGGCGTACACCGCGAGCAGCACCACCGAGGCGTACGCCGAGTTGCCAACGTCATAGAGGTACCAGGCGCGCCGCGCCCGCCGCTCGGCGAGCGCCTGGGACGACAGGTTGCTCATGGGTCTCTCCTCTTCCGTTCTTGCTCGGAGACAGCGCGTTCGGACTTCCGCGCCCACGGGTAAGCAGCCAGTGACTCCGCCTCGCGGCGTAGCTCCGGGTCCTGCGAGAAGGCGCCTCTGCGATCGTCGGGAACCAGCTCCGCCACGGCGCGCATGAGGAGGTTCCCGATCTCGTCGAGACGCGCCCTTCCAGGCTGGCCCGTCCCTTCGGAGGGAAAGGGGCCGAGGACGGGGCCGATCCGCACCGTGACGCGCTGACGGCGGAAGCGGCGAAGCGAGGGCAGAATGCCGTCTACGCCGTCGATGCCGATCGGAAGCACGCGAACGCCCGTGCGGGCGGCGAGGAACGCCGCGCCAGGGCGTGGCGGACGCAAGACGTTCGCCCAACTCCCGCCTTCCGGGAAGAGGCCGACGATGCCGCCGGCCTGCAACGTCGCCTCCGCTCCTCGGAGCGCGGCGCGAGCGAATCCCTCCTCGCCCCGCGGGACTCGGTGCAGACCCCACAGGCGAGGTATCCAGCGCACGGCTGCGGGCGCAAACGGCATGCGCAGGCCGCCGATGAAGTCGAGCGGGCGCCGCACCGCGTGGATCACGGCCAGCGGATCGGCGAAATGAAAGTGGTTGGCGACGACGAGCAGCGGGCCTTCCATCGGGACGTTCTCGCGCCCCTCGACGCGGAACCGAGTCAGGAGGGCGAAGAGGAATCGGATCAAGCCCGCGAGGACTCGGCGCATCCCGGGACGACGCGGACGCCAAGAGGTCGTTCCGCTCGCTCGGTTCTTCATGCCGCGCAATCCTACACGACGCGTGGAGCGTCGCGCACTTCCAGGCGCGGCGCCGCCCAGCGAGGGGGGAAGAAACCCGGGACGCAGGGCTGCAGGCGCGCTTAGCGCCCCGACTTCTGCGGCCGTCCGCGCCACTCCGAGCGCAGGAGGCCGTAGAGGAAGAGATCGTGCCTCTCTCCGTCTCGCTCGACGAACTCGCGATAGGCTCCCTCGCGCACGAACCCGAGCTTCTCGTACATCGCGATCGCGCGCGCGTTGTACGCGATCACGGTCAGCTGAAGACGGCGCAGGTTGAGCTCATCGAACGCGTAGCGGAGGAGGAGTTCCATGGCCTCGGTTCCGTACCCCTTGCCCCAGTCCTCGCGCCGCCCGATCCCGACCCCAATCCACGCCGTGCGGTTCGCCCATTCGATCTCGTACAGGCCGATCGTCCCGACGAGCGCGTCGTCGGACAGCCTGCGCAGGCCGAACGCGTACGAGGTCGCGGACTCGTTCTCGCGCTCGATGAACGCGAGGGACTTCTCCTCTGTCTCCATGGCGGCGATGCCGGTGTCCTGAAGCCGCAGGAACCCCGCGTCTTGCGTCCACGCCGCGAGGATGGGCGCGTCCTCCTTGGCGAGGCAGGCGAGGCGAACCCGCTCCCCGCGGAACATGTCCTTGTCGACGGTCGTCATCTTGCACTCCTTCCTGCGCGCCAGGGCGGCGTGGCGGCCGGCGCGGTCCGACCAGAGTAGTCTCCCAGGGCGACGAAGTCGAGACAGCGTCGGCTACGGCAGCAAGCAGAGGCGGGCCGTCGCGCGCTCTCCGAGCTCCAGGACGGCGTATGTCGGGCGGGCGTGCGGCGGCGCGATCGAGCCGGGATTGACGAACAGAATGCCCCGCCACTCGCGGACGACCGGCGAGTGGAAGTGCCCGAACACGATCACGTCACACTCCGGGAGTTGCGTCGCCATGGCCTGATAGAAGAGGTCGAACTCCGGCGCCGCGTAGCTGGAGCCGATGTACTGGTTCTGAAGGGCGTGCCGCTGGTGGCCGTGGTGAACGCCGATCGTGTGTGCGCCGATCGCCAGGGTCTCGTAGGCCGGGAGGCGGCGCGCGACCTCAGGAGGATCGCAGTTGCCTAGGACGGCCGTCGTCGGAGCGATCTCCTCGAGTTCGTCGAGGACGGCGAGCATCGTGAGATCTCCCGCGTGGAGGATGCGATCGACTCTCGCGAAGGCGGTCCGCAACGAGCTAGGAAGCTTCGGGATCGAGCTCGGAACGTGCGTATCGGCGACGAGACCCACGCGCAAGGCTCTTTCCTCCATGGCAGGAAGCGTACAGCCGGCCGGGTCGGACGAGAAGCCCGACCCGAGCGTCGCCGCTCTTCGTGCAGCGTGAGGTAAGATGACGGCGGAGGTGGCGATGACGAAGGTCCTGCCGCATCTCCTGCTCGCACCGGGCGACCTGCCGCAGTTCGTGCTGGTGCCGGGAGATCCCAAGCGAGCGGAGAAGATCGCCGAGTCCCTCGCCGGCGCGATACAGCTCGCGGCCAACCGCGAGTACCACAGCTATCGAGGGAAGTACCGTGGAATCGATGTAGCCGTCACGTCCGCCGGCGTGGGCGCCGCCGGCGCGGTCATCGCCTACGAGGAGGCGATCCGCGCGGGAGCCAGGACGCTGATCCGCGTCGGCACCGCGGGTTCCCTCTCCGACGACGTGGTGGCGGGGGACCTCGTCGTGGTGACGGGAGCGGCGCGCGGCGAGGGCGTCTCGCGCCAGCTCGTCCCGCTCGAGATGCCGGCGATCGCCGACTCCGACGTGTCGGCGGCCCTGTGGGCGGCCTGCGGCGCGGCAGGCGGGCGTGCCCACCGTGGCATCGGGCTCACCGTCGATGCGTTCTACCGGGGCGTTCTCGATCTCGGGTTCGAGACCTACGCGGCGGCGGGTGCTGTATGCGTGGAGATGGAATGCTCGGCGCTGTTCGTCGTGGGCGCCCTGCGCCGGATCCGCACGGGCGCGATCGTGGCCATCGACGGGGACGCCCGCTCCGCCTCGGTCGGAGACCACGATCCGCACCGCGACATGGTGCGCGGCGCCGTCGACCGGGAGATTCAGGTCGCGCTCGACGCGGTCTTTCGCCTGGCCACGGCGCCGTGTCCCACGGCAGAGGGTGCGGCGGAGGGGTAAGATTCCGCGACCTGTCGCGTTCTGGACGAGGAGGAGCGCATGGAGCTCAGCACGGGAGCTATTGTCTCCATCTTGATTCTTGCGGGCTGTGCGGCCGCCATCATCTACGTCTGGTTCAAGAGTTCGCGCTGGATACGGGAAGACCACTCGCGGCCGGCGGACAAACCGGAGACGCCAGAAGAAGAGAAGACCACCCGCGATGCGGACGACCGTCGAACCGGGCCGAAGGCTTCGGCCTAACGCGGGTTCTCGTTCGCGTCCACCCGATTCAGACGCGCCGTCGAATCCGGCGGCCGCAGGCGCGTCGACTCGCGCCAGGAGGAGGCCCTGCCCGTTCCGAACCCGGAACGCTCCCTCGTAGTCGCTCGGCCACTCGGGATTCCTCCCCTCCGAGCCCCGCTGGAGGCTGCATGTCGCCTAGCTAGTCGGAGCGGTACTTGGTATTCGCTGCAAGACCCGCACGTCGTTGCGGAAGAGGGTTCCCTACCGTTGAACCACGCGTCGACCACCAAGGTGTCGAGATCAGCCTGCGACGACGACTGGGCGAACTCGGGCCGCGACGCGCGCCTCACGACCACAAGACGATCGCGAGGACGACCGCGGCGAGGCCGGCCAGAAGGATGGCGAGCCATAGGACGCTCACAGGCTGGACCGCATCGAGGGGCGACGGGCACGCCGACGTCGAGCACGCCCTGATGGCTGTGCGGATCGTCGCCTCGCTCGCGCGGCTCGCCCCGACCACGGCCGTCTCGCCGATGAAGACGACGGGGAACTGTGACGGGACGATGTTGTAGGCCGCGGCGAGTTGCCACATCAGCGCTGCGTCGGGATCGGAAGACTCGATGTACAGGAATCCCACGCTCGGGTACTCCGCCTGCAGAGCGTTGAGGATCGGCAACATGCGCTCGCAGTCCTCACAGCCCTCGCTGTAGAAGACGACGACCGCCGGGTTCTGGACAGCCGCGGCCGCGGGCGCGGACATCACGATCAAGGCGCAGACGGCCAGCAAGAGGCATCGGGCTCGTCCCATCATCACTCACCTCGCGCCACATCATGGACCGTGAGCCGCGGAGCGACAAGAGGTGTCGCGTTCTCCGGACTGCCTTAGGATGACGCGCGCCGAGCGAGGACCTCGCGAAGCGCCGGCAGCGCTGCTTCGGCAGCTCGCTCTCCTACGCCGATTCCATCCTTTGCCTGGCGGAAGCTGAGAGCCGTGATCGTCAAGTCCGGGCGGATCAGCACGTCGGGGGGATCCAGGTCGAGCTTCAGGCGGACGATCTCCTGCAGGAAGATCGCGATCGACTGGTTGAGGATGCTGTAGAGCCCGGGCAGAGGTCGCTCCGGTGGGGCGGGGTGCTCCCGCGGCGCCGCGTCGAGCCACTCGGTCAAGCTCGCGGGCAGCCACTTCTGCTGCGCAAGGCCTTCGTGGACGTGGTCGCCGATTCTCGACCAGACGCTGTGCGTCGTGGGCGTCGCCGGCACAGGGCGGGCGGTGATGTCGACGGCGATGACGATGTCGGCGCCCAGCGCGCGGCACACGGCCACAGGGACGGGGTCGACCATCCCGCCGTCCACCAGGAAACGCGCGCCGTGGCGAACCGGGAAGAAGATGCCGGGGATCGCAGTCGACGCGAGGATCGCGTCAACGAGCGAGCCCGTCGTGAGGACCACGGACTGCCCCGTGTCGATGTCGCAGGCCACGGCGGCGAAGGGCATGGGGAGGTCCTCTATCCGAGCGTCCCCGAACCAGTCCTGGAGCATCTTTCGAAGCTCGTGACCCGAACTGAGTCCGGCGCGAGGGAATGTAGGCATGAACCCGCGAAGGACCTTCGAAACTCCGATGGACAGCCACTCCTTCTCCATGTCCATCGTCGGAATCCCGCGGACATACGCGGCGCCGATCAGCGAACCGATGCTCGCGCCGGCGACAACGGTCGGAAGGATACCCTCGCGTTCGAGGACCTTGAGGACACCCGTGTGCGCCGCTCCCCGCGCGCCTCCCGCGCCGAGAGCTAGCCCGATCCGCGGCTCCTCACCCATGGCGATCGCTCCCAAATACAGAAGAAGACGCCGGGCGGCGCCTTCGCAACAAAGAGGACAGCAGCCTCAGACTCTCGGTGGGCTTGTTTGGAGGCTGCTGTCTTCTCAATCCAGCTACTTCCCCTTCTTCGGTGCCGGCTTCGCGGCCTTCGCGGGCTTCTTGGCTGCGGGCTTCGCTGGCTTCTTGGTCATCCTTGCCACCTCCTTCGGTGACTTGCTAGTTGCGCACTTGCCTACATGCGCAATTGGCATTATACTCATTCACTAGGCCCTGTCAAGTGGCTCTGCCACCGGCGTGGGCCGGAGTAGGAGGAACGGAATGATCGATCCACACGCAACCTTCTTTAAGTCCTTATCCAGTCCCTCTCGGACTGCAATCCTCCGTCTCCTTTCGCAGAACGGCGAGATGTCGGTCGACGAGCTGACGGCGGCGTTGGAGCTCGCTGGGCCCACCGTGTCGCGCCATCTCCAGGCGTTGCGGCAGCAGGAACTCGTCACCGTGCGCCGAGACGCCCAGAATCGCTACTACTCCGTGGACACGAAGCGACTCGAGCAGAGGCTGCAGGACTTCCTTCGGTACCTCGTCGAGTCGTCGTAGGCGAACCGCTAGAGGACGGTCTGCGCGATGAGGCTGTGACGCCATGAGCCACGACCACGGGGTTCCTGCGAAGGAGAAACGAAACGAGACGACCGCCGAGCAGCGGATTGGAGCCGCGTTCTTCCTGAACCTCGGGTTCACTATCGTGGAGGCCGTGGGGGGCGTGCTGACGAACAGCGTGGCCGTCTTGTCCGACGCGCTGCACGACCTGGGCGACTGCGTGGCTCTCGGTCTTGGCTGGCACTTCCAGAGGGTCTCCCGGCGCGCCGGAGACGAGGTCTTCACGTTCGGCTACCGGCGCTTCTCGCTCTTGAGCGCCCTCGTCCTCTCGGGCCTGCTCGTCGGAGGCGTCGTCGTCGTCTTGTTCCGGGCCATTCCGCGCCTGTTCGTGCCGGAAGCGCCGGACGCAACGGGGATGCTGATTCTGGCGGGAGTGGGCGTGTTCGCGAACGGGCTCGCGGCGCTGCGGTTACGCGGCGGGCGCTCGCTCGGGGAGAGGCTCATCACCTGGCACCTCGTGGAAGACGTGCTGGGGTGGGCCGCCGTGCTTGTCGCGGCGCTCGTCATGCGGTTCTTCGACCTGCCGATTCTCGACCCGATCCTCTCGATCCTGATCACCGCATACGTCTTCTGGAACGTCGCCAAGCGGCTGCGGGAGACGCTCGTCATTCTGCTGCAGGGCGTCCCGGCA
>JAKLFO010000109.1 GCA_022711155.1 Candidatus Bipolaricaulota bacterium | reverse complement strand
CGAGCCGGACATCTCGGCGTACTTGCCGACAAACCGACAGTCGTGCTCGGTGCGCTGGCGCTCCAAGTCGTGGCACCGCGCCTCGGCGGCGGCGAGCTGCTCTCGCCAGCGCTCCTCGTGGCAGGGACAGCCGGCGTAGTGCGAGGCCGACTCGGACTTGCAGTCCATCGGAATCTCTCCTTCTTGGGTAAAGCCCGCCCGCCGGCTCTCACCGGATGCCGCGTTCAACAGTGCGCTTTCGCGCGCGGACTTCGGGCGGGGCTCAAGAAACCGCGCGCCGCACCCCGAAATGGTCGGGATCGCCACTGCCGGGCCTGCGCTCCTCGTGGAGCTACTCCTGCGGGGGGCGTCCCCCGTGGAGTCCCGGCGAAGGCAAAGAGCGGCGGCGCGCGACATTGGCTAGATCAGAACGGGACCGAGTCCGGGTCGTCCTTGAACGACGCCGGCTTCGGATCGGGTTCGGTCGCGTCAGCGAAGAACGCCGCAGCCCTCGCCAGCGGCGACCCGGCGGACGCCCCCCCCTCCTTCGGCTTGCCGACCCAGGAGACCTTGACGCGGGTCTTCCCGTTGTACTCCTCGCTCCGCGTCCCGAAAACGACCTCCATCCCGGCGAGCTGCGAGGCGATGCCCTCGATGCCCGTCTCGGAGCGGAGCGTCTTCGGGTCGATGCCGAGCGAGACGAACGTCTTTTCGGCCTTCTCCTTCGACTTCTGCGTCAGCCAGATGACGAAGTCCGTCGCGCCGTCCTCGCAGTTGAGCAGGAGCTGGTAGCCGAGCGTCCCGCTGTTCGCTTCGTAGATCCCACCGTCGACGATGGTCCCGGTATATCGGGTGTCGGGCTTCAACATCTCACGCCGCCTTCAGCAGTTCGCTCTTGCGAACGTCCTTGATCGTTTCGAGCGCGGAGTACGCCTCCTCGCCCAGCTTCGTCTTCTTCCCGGCGGTCAGGCTCCACGCGGCCTTGAGCGCGTCGAGCGTCGCCGCGTTGTTCATGGCTGACTTGATCTGTGAGACGAGCGCCTCGCGCTCCTTCCGCGTTGCCTCCTCCGCCGCCTCGATGGCGGCAGCGTCCTTCTCGGCCGCATCGTCGAGGGAGCCGATCTGCGCCTGCGTGTCGCCCGAGAGGTAGCGGACGACCGGGGCGAAGGTCGCGTACGACGGGTTGACAAACGTCTTCCCCATCAGCGTCCCGCTCCGGTCCTTCTCGACGAACAGCTCGACGTGGAACGCGCCGTCCTTCTGCCGGCAGTTCCTCATCCGGCCGAGGATGTGCGGCTCGTACGGCGTCTCGCCCTCGGACTTCATCTTCGTTCCGGTGACGACCATCTCGCCCTCTTCGTCCTTCTCCAGCACCACGCCTTCGCGCCCGCAGAGGATCGCGTGCGCGTTGCACTCAAGGAACGCGGTCATCAGCCCCTTGTACGGGCGCTTGATCGCGGCCCACGCCTGGATCGGGATCTGCCCGCCCGGCCCCTTCTTGCCCTGATACGCCTCGCGGGCCGCTTCCCAGAGGTGCGTGATCGAGTCGATGACGACCGCGCCGTAGACCGACGTGTCGAGCGTGCGGACGGCGTCAAGCGCCTCCATGATCGAGCGCGTGTAGATCGCGTCGAAGTCGAACGCCGCTGGGTGGCACGTCCGCTCGGGAATGTCGCGGGTGTAGAAGTCGGTCCCGCGTTCCGTGTCGACGTACGCGACCCGCTTCCCGTCGATCGCGGCGAGCCCCTCCGCGAGCATGAGGGCGGTCAGCGTCTTTCCGCTGCCCTGCCCCCCGTAGAGCCCGACCTTGAGTCGCGCCTGTTCGGCTTTCGCCTTGGTGAACTTACCAGCCATTGTCGTTCTCCTTTCGCCTCCCGTTGATCTGGAGGCTCTGAGTTACGCGGCTTCCCTACCGCGCTCTGTCGTGTCCTTCATCGGCTCCCCGCACGGAGCCCGCTGGTCCTCCTCCCACCGCCGCTGCGACCGCTCCCACGCCGCAGCGCAGAGCGACAGCAGCCACACGATCGCGGTGCCGGCGAGCATCAGGCCGAACGCGGACGACTCGAGGAGCCGCGTCCACGCGCCGGCGAGAGCGGCGTACGCATCCGGCGTGAGCGCGAGCTTGAGCGCCTTGCCGATGGTCGCGGTGCCGAGCGCGATTGTGCAGACGAGCCAGAAGCGGCGCATTACGCGACCTCCTCGCCCGGGCCGAAGTCCGCCGTGATCGCGTCGTCGAGGTCCGCGTTGAGCTTGTCGGCGACGTCCTGTGCGTGCTGCGGCGTGCGGAATCTGACCGCGCTCCCGATCGGGATGCGGCTGAACTCGACGACGAGGCGGCGCTCCGGGCCGAGGAGGATGTAGTAGCCGGCGTTGCTCACCTGTTCAGCTCCGCGAGCGCCCGGAACGCCTCGCCGCTGCCGACGCCGACCTCGATCCGCGTCCAGTCGCCGCGGCGCGACCGACGCAGGTTGGTCAGCGCGGCGCGGGCGGTCGAGCCACGAGCGATGCACTCGACGAGCGCACCGGACGGGGTGATGACACGAGCGGAGTAGGCGGCGAGTCTCACGCGGCACCCCGCGTCTGACGCTCGCCCAGGTCGTCGATATATGCCTGCGATGGAGCGGCGTCGATCTGGTCGAGGTGCATCTGGTACGACCCGACGACGGCGTCGGGGTTCGCGTACCACACGCAGGAGACCCAGCCGCAGGAGCATCCCGCCCGCTGGAGGAGCGTGCCAGTCGACTCGCCGATGCGTTCCGTCGTGCGGATCTCGTGCGCGGCCATCACGCGGCCCTCCCGGTCCTCGCCGCGTAGTCGTCCCTCCAGCGGTTCATCTCGCGGACGCGGTCGCCGAGCTGGATCGCGGTCCCGGCGGCGGTCTGGTACGCGCGGTCGAGAACGGCGTCCGGGAGCGGTTTGACGGTTGGGCGAAGAAGGCGGAGAATGCGGTCGGTCACTTCGGTCTCTCCTTCTGGCCCGCGGCGCTACCCGCGGGCCTTCGTCTTTCAGCGGCCGTCGAGCCGCTTGAACAGGTCGATCTGCCGCCCCGACACGTCCGGCAGCACGCGGCGGCGGAGCGGGCGTCCACGTCAGCGGCCCTCGGCCTCGGGACTCGCGTTGACCACGCGGAGCCTCGGGAGGCTCACTGCTCGTCCTCCTTTCGGAGAGCGTTCAGCTTCTTGCCCTTGAGGCCGGTGTTGTACTGACGGCGGATGATTTCGAAGACCGCGTGAGAGATCTGTCCGCCGTCGAGGTCGCGCCGCTGGCGCGCCTTCCCGAGCAGACCGGAGAATCCGCCGGAGAACTCCGACAGGATGCGTGCGAGACGCGCCGAGTCGATTTCGCTCCCGTACCTCTCGAGGAACATCGCGAGCCCCTGCACGATGTGGCCGTTCGGATGCGGAGCCTTCGTCCCCCACGCCTTCGCCACCATCGAGAGCGTCTTCGCGAGGTTTGCAGGCCCTTCCTTCACGTTCGCAGCGCGGACGCCGCGATAGATGTTCTCGAGGACGACGACGCACGAGAGTGCGTCGCTGGCGTCGGAAATCTTGAAGCCTTGGGCGAGCGCGATCCGGTCGATGTCGCACGCCACCTGCTCGTTCCCCGTCAGGCGCGCACGGAACCAATCGAACGGGCGGAGGCGCTTGATCCCCCCGTTCGTCTCCCCGAAGAAGCGGGCCTCGTCCTCCAGGTCCATCCCGGAGTGAACGAGACAGTCGATGTCCTGGTCCTCCCAATCGACGCCGAGAAAGATCCGGGCGGCGGACACGCGGTGCTGACCGTCGATCACCCAGAAGGTGCCGTCTTCGCGCTGCGACACCTGTACCAGTCCGAGGAGATCCGGGTTGAAGGTGTCGGCGAGCTTCTGCGCGTGCGCGCGGTTGAGTCGCCGCTGGTAGGCTGCGTCTACGTTGATCTGGCCGAGCTTCACAGGGCGCTTCGTCGTCTTGAACTGCGTTTTCACTTCGCGTCTCCCTTCCATGCTTTGGTCATTCGGTTGAGCGAATGCGCGGCCTTGCAGAGCCGCTCGGCGAACGCCTGTCGTTCGCCGTTCAACCGTTCCGGGTTGATGTCTCCGATACCTTCGAGCGCCGTTTCGAGCATCATCACGGCAGCCTCGGCGCGCTCAGATGCTTCGCGAAGAGGCAGGCGCTTGAACCCACGCCGATCCGCGAGCGTCTCCTTCGCAGCCTTCTCTCTCTTCGGCTTCGGCGCAGGGCTCGCCCCGGCGAGGATCGCCTTCGCCTCTTCCGGCCCTGCCTCCGCCGCCGCGATGACGGCCTTCCGCGTCGGCCCCTTGCCGGTGACGACCTTCTGCTCGATCTCCGGGTCAACGGCCTTCAGCGTCTCGACGGCGGCGGCGAGTCGACCATTTCGCCGGACAGTCGGGAGTGAGACGCCGTACTTCTCGGCGATCCGCTCGTCCGCCGAACCCTCCGCCGCACGACGTTCATTTTGATCGTCGTGCCCCTTGCGCCATCCGCTGCCGCCCGGCTTCTTCGTTCGGTTGTAGTGCCGCCCCATGACCAGCGCGAGCTGGTCCGGCGTCAGGTTCCGGCGGTCGCGTTGGTTCGCGAAGATCCACTCGATAGCGGCTTCGCGAGACGGGAAGCTCAGCTCTTCGGTTCTGAACCCCAGCCCGAGCCGTGTCGCGATCTCGAGCCGGTTATGGCCGTCCACGAGAAGCCGCTCCTCGGCCCAGACGGCCAGAGGGTGCGTGATCCGCCCCGCCGCGACGATCAGCTTCTCAAGTCCAGCCTTCTGGTCCGACGTGAGCGGGGGAAGCAAGGCCGCGAACTCCGGATCTACCAGCGGGTACGCCGATGGGTTGACAGTGCGCTCTGTGCGCCCCATGCTCTGGTCGTTCACTTCCCTCTCCCATTGGCCCCGGTTGCAGCCGGGGCCTTCGTTACGTCGACCCCCTCGATCCGGAGCGTCCAGGGCGTGCGCCGGTGCGCGCTCACGCCGCGCTCCTCATGGCGTCCCGCCAGTTGCGCAGCGTGTACGCGAGGCCGCAGCGGCGGTGCGCCCTGCGCTCGGCCTTCGCGAGCCGCGCCTGTACGTCGCGCAGCTCGGTCTCCAGCTCGGTGATCTCCGCCTCGGCCTCCCATCGCGCGGCTTCGTGGAGCCGGGCGCGCTCGGAGAGGAGGGCCTTGGTCCAGTGGGTGATCCGCATGTCAGGCTGCCTTCCCGAGCGCCGCGCGCTCGATCGTCGTCAGTCCGGCGAGGTAGCTCACCGCGAGCAGGTAGCCGGGCTCGAAGAGACACCGCTCGGCAAGGCGGGTCGCGGCCTTCCGCTCGGCGTCCGTCTTCTGCGGCTCCGGGCGCTCGCCGAGTCCGTCGCAGTAGATGCACGACTCGACGGGGTCGGAGAGGAGGCCCGTGCCGTCGCAGTCGGAGCAGCGGACGAAGTGGGCGGCCATCGTCAGGCCGCCTGCTCGCGCGCGAGCTTCTCGATGACGGCCAGCCGGACGAACGTGGTCCGATCCATGACGCCGCGGACCCGATCCAGCTTGGCGTCCTCTGGCTC
>JAKLFO010000108.1 GCA_022711155.1 Candidatus Bipolaricaulota bacterium | reverse complement strand
GGAACCTCTGCTCATGGGCCGGGCCTCCGCGAGCGATTGTACATGCTGGGCGACGCTGCGGAGCTTCGCGGCCGCGGGGGTCATCCTGCGATGTGATCGGCTGTCGCGGGGAACTCGTCGTCGATGATCTGGCCGTCGCGCAAGTGGATGCGCCGCTGGACGTACGGATCCACCAGGGGATCGTGGGTCACGATCACGATCGTCTTCCCCTCGGCATGGACAGCGGCGAACTGCACCAGGATCTCCCGGCCGCTTGCGGAGTCGAGGTTGCCCGTCGGCTCGTCGGCGAGGATGACAGTCGGGTGCATGACGAGGGCGCGGGCAATCGCGACGCGCTGCTCTTCCCCGCCCGAGAGCTCGGCGGGGAGGTGCAGGGCCCGGTCGGCGAGGCCGACGCACGCGAGCGCGGCCATCGCGCGGGCCTTGCGCTCGCGACGCCTGATGCCACCGTAGGAGCAAGGGAGAGCGACGTTCTTCCACGCGGTCATCTGTGGGATCAAGTTGAAGCGCTGAAAGACGAACCCGATGGCACGGTTGCGGCGCAACGCCTTCGCTCGGTCGGGAAGGGCGTGAACGTCCTCCCCGTTAAGGATGACCCTGCCGGACGTCGGCTCGTCCAGGAGCCCGATGAGGTTGAGCAGCGTCGACTTGCCCGACCCGGACGGACCCTTGATCTCGAGGAACTCCCCCGTGCCGATAGTGAGTGTCACGCCGCGCAGCGCGTCGACGCGCACGCGGCCCGTGTCGTAGATCTTTCGAACATCGCGTAGGTCGATCATTCTCTTCCCTTCTGCAACATGTCCGCCACAGGCCCCACCGCCATGCGCCAGGCGACGGCAACTCCAAGGGAGGCGGCAAGCGCCAGTGCACCGGCCAAGACGGCGAAGAGAGTGACGGGATCCGTCGGCGCCTCGGCCCCCTGAAGCACCCATTGCCGCACAGACCGCTCGCACAGGCCGGCCACCGTGCAGCCCAGCGCCGCGCCGATGCAGGTCAGCGTGATGGCTTCCCGCGCTCCGAAGTGCCACGCCGCGAACCTGGGCAGCCCGAGAGCGCGACGGACGCCAAACTCGAGTGTGCGGGCGCGGAGGCGGAAGCCGGCAACACTGAGGGCGACCCACGCTGCCACAGCCACGCCGGCCAAGAGGCTAGGCGTCACGCCGCGCGCCACCGCAAGGACACTGCGGAGGATGCGGGCGTTCTCGCCCATCAGCGGAAGCACGCGCACTGGAGCGTTGTGCGGATACGCGCCTACGAAAGCTGCCGCGATCTCCGACCGCGCCGACTCCACGTCGCGGCGGTCGTGCATGCGGACGATGAACCGAACCCGGTTGAGCGGCATCCGATCGTCCGGCTGGACGGGCGCCACCAAGCCACGCGAGATCGGATCGACGATGTACTCATCCTCGAAGACGCCGACAACCCGGTACGCACTCTGCGGCAGGATCGTGATCTCTCCTCCGATCGCGTCGCGCGCGTTGCCCCAGAGAGCCCGCGCCGTCGCCTCGCCGAGCAGGCACACCGGAGTGCGCGACCCGATGTCGTCCTCGTTCAGCCCGCGACCCTCGAGGATGTTGAGAAGCCGAAGTTCGGCGAAGCCGCGGTCGACGAACGTCGCCCAGGTCTGGAGCTTCCCCATCTGCGTCACCAGCTTGACGCTCGACTGCATCGCGCAGACGACGGCGTCGACCTCGCCCAGGGGCGAGATGAGGCGCGCATCGCGTCGCCGAAGCTCCGCCGGGGGTAGGACACTCGAGGGTCCGCGTAGGTACCCAACGAGCGGCTCGGTGCCCACGACGAGGATGCGGTCGTCGGCGGCACCCCACGCAGCGTCGATCTCGCGATCGATCGCCACGGCGATCGAAATGGCCAGTCCGGCGCCGCAAGCTGCGAGGCACGTCGCAGCCGTCGTCACCCACCAGGACGGGTTCCGCCTGCGGCCTCCTGAGGCCACCAGGCTGCGTTCGGCGAGGGCGCTGACAGGGCGCATGCGTGACGCGGTCAGCGCCGGGATGAGTGCGGCCACCGCTCCCACCGCGAGGCCGTACGTTGGAAGGGCGCCGTACATCCAGACCGGAAGTCGACCCAGGACCGGCGACAGCGCGGCGGCGACCGCCGTCCCCACGAGACCGCCGGCGAAGCAGATCGCCGCTGCTTCCGCTACAACGTCTCGGGCGATACGACCGCGGCCGGCGCCCACGGCGCGGCGGATGCCGATCTCGCGCATTCGGCGGAGCACGGTGAGCGTCATCGACGCCGCGACGCCGACTCCGACGAGGACCACCAGGGCGAGCCCGGCGACGACGGAGGCGCGCGTCGCCCGCAGAGCGACGCTGTTGACGATCGTCGCGGCGAGCCCTGCGTCGTAGATCGACCAGTTCGGGAACCTGGTCTCGATCTCTCGACGTACGGCCGCGGCGTCCCCGGTGGCGCGAACGATGGCGGGCGAGTACTGACCTGAGGCGATGTACACGTATGCCGGTGCCTGGCCGTCCGGGACGAGGATCTTTCCATTCAGGTCGTTGCGAAGGTTGTCCCACGTAGGAATCTCGGTGATCACGCCGACGACGGTGAGTCCATCGACGATCTGGCCGATGGGGTCCTGGTTCGGGAAGAGGGCCGCGGCGACGTTCGCGCCGAGGATAGCTTCCGGGCCCGGGGCCGCGGAGAAGCCCGGCCCGAGCGCAAGAGAGACTCCGAACGCCTCGAGGTAGTCCCGGGTCACCTCGGCATAGGTGAGCGCGTACGGCTTTCCGAGACCGCTGGCGCTGCCAGACGAGGTCGCGCCGGCGACCGAGGCAACCCCGGGCAGCCCGCGGAGGGTCTCGAGATCGGCGGCCGCGAAAAACATCACTCCGTCGTCTCGTCCGACCGCGAGGACATCGGCGCCCATCGCCCGGCGAAGATCCTCGATGCGGCGGACGACGCTCTCGTGCATGGCCATCCCAACACCCAGGGCTCCCACCGCTGCGGCTACCAGCAGGGCGAGGCCGAGCCGACGCCGGAGCGGGGTCACCGAGACGCCTCGTCGAGGAAGGTGCGAAGCTCTCCGACCGCCTCGAGATCCGGCGTCTCCCGTCCTGTCGTGGAATCGACGAGCCGCGGCCACTGCGTGGGCGGCAGGACGACGCGGCCCGACCGATCGAGCACCATCACCGAGGACACCGGCGGGAAGCCCCACGACCCAGCCAGTCCGTCGTCGACGTCGAGCCAGACGCTCCAGTGGGGCGCCGCCCACGCGAGATCGGAGACAACGCGCGCCGACCAGACCCCGATCGACTGCTGCTGCACGGCAACGAACTCCGACTGGGGAATCCCGTAGGTGTCGGGAAGGTCGATGTTCCATCCGAGCCTCTGTCCGTACTCCCAATCGAGCGCGGAGGCCGCTCGAGACCACGTGGAGACAAGCCACACGAATTCCACTTCCGGATACTCCTGGCGGAGCGCGTCGATCGTCGCCGGCAAGGCGGGCAACTCGCCGTCGGTCGGGTAGTAGGCGCTCTTCAAGATGAGCCGCGGCGCGTTTCCGCGCGGCGCGACGGGCGCGCCCGACGCGTCGAGGAGTCCGCATGCCGGCCAAGGAGCGAGTTCGCCCGGCCCGAGGACGTGCCGCGGCGGCGCAGCGTCGAGCGAGCCGCCCGCAAGGAAGCCTCGTACGACCTCGTCCGTCCGCAGCGTCCAGTATCCCGCTCCGAACAGCGGCTCCCGGTAGGCCACGCGCCCGAACTCGTCGACAAGAAGCAGGAGCGGCGAGGCCAGAGGGCCGAGTCCATACGCGTCAAGCGCAGCCCGCGCGTCCGCGCCTTCGACGCAGGTCGCTGCATCGCCGAGGGCGACGCGCTCGGCGGACAGGCTGGCCGCCGCCAGCCGCACGCCCCCCGGGGCGACTTCGGTCCAACCCTTCAGGAAGGGCAGCGTGTCGGGACCCAGGAAGCCGGTCGTCAAGACGACCACCGTACGACGTCCGGCGAGCGGGAAGCCTCCGAGATCCGGGGCGGGCGCGCCGAGGTCCGGGCCGAGCGATGCAGGCCCCCACGCGACCATCGCCGCGTCAAACGCGGGCGTCAAGGTCTGTCCAGGGACGAAGAGGGAGACCACGAGGAGAAAAGCGGCCATCGGAAGGGAAACGCGGCTCACGACGTGACTCCTTTCAAGATCGCCCGCAGCGCGTCGAGGGCGCCGTCGGGGAAGACGCTCGTGCCGGAAGCGCGGTTCGCGACGTAGAACGTGCAGGGAAAGGCGACGTGCCCCGAGCCGTCCAGCACGCAGACCGAAGGTGCGCCCACGAGCGCCCACAACCGCTGGAGGCGGTAGTCGCGATCGAGTGCCACCCGCCACCCGCACGCATCCCCGGCCGCCAGCTCGGCAAGTGCGGCGCGAAGCACCGTCTCGCTTTCGGTGCAGGCCTGGAGGTATGCGTCGAGAGGCAGGCTCAGCTGCCCCCGCACGTTCCAGCCGAGCCGCTGTCCGATCTCCCAGATTGCGCGGCACGCCTCGAGTGAGACGTACGGCGTGACCCACAGGAACTCGACTTCAGGGAACTCCGCCTGCAGCTGGCCGACTTCGCGGCGGACGTCGGCGCTCAGGCCGTCCGCGAGCGGAGAGCCGCAGAAGACGAGCCGCGGCGTGTCAGGGGGCAGCGGCAGTTCACCGCCGCTTGGAGTCTCGAGCGAGAAGGGCAAGGCTGGGACGAGATCTCCCTCGGCGAGCTGCCGGCCGGAGACGGCGTCGTCGGGAATGGCACCGGTCGCGGCGAAGGCGCGGACGACCCGGTCGAGCTCTGCGACGTGGCGCTCGGAAGGGTTCCACACCCGGTAGGCGACCCGTCCGTCTGCGTCGACGAGGAACACGACGCGGCACGCGGCCTGCGTCCCAACCGCGAAACCCCGGAGCCCGGACACGGCCGCTCTCCCCGTGACGAGCGCCACCCGTTCTCCGTAGTGATCGCGCAGCCACGCGCGTGCATCAGGAGCCGTCGACGACGGGTCAAGAACCACCACCTGCAGGTCTGCGAGGGTCGACCACTCGCGCGCCGCCGGCGGGAGGACGAGCCCCGATCCCCTCGGCATGGCCAGGACAACGGAGGGGTGTCCTTCCCACGCGAGGTCGGCCAGGACGGGCGCGGCGCTTCCCGCGCCGAGGCCGAGGTCCGTCTGCGGGAACGTGGTGCGGGACCAGGCGAAAGGGTCTCTCGGCGCCGCGGCGCTCTGCACCAGGACCGCGCACGCCACGCACAGGGCGGCCGCGAGGAGCGCGCGCGGCGCCAACGCGGATCTTCTGTTCTCAGCCATGGACCCTCCCGTGTCAGTAGATGAGGACGAGCACTTCGAACTCGAGCGTATGGCACCACTCGCCGGCGGCGTCCGTGTAGAGGGATCCCCCGCGATCGAGCCACCCCATGGGAGCCGCCACGTCAGGACTTGCCACGAGCCCGGCGGGCGTCTCGGCGGCGTGGTCGCTGAACCAGTCTGCGCTCGTGTAGGTCCCTTCGAACTGGAGGGTCTCGACCGCGCACGTGCAGACTTCGGTCAACCTCGCGGTCGGGAGCGCAACTGCGCACAAG
>JAKLFO010000107.1 GCA_022711155.1 Candidatus Bipolaricaulota bacterium | reverse complement strand
GTCGGCGGCGGGTCGAACATCCTCTTCTCCGACCGCGGCTTCCGCGGGGTCGTGATATCCACCGCGGCCATACGTGGAATTGACGATAGGGGGCCGGAGATCGGGGTCCGCGCGGGGGAACCCCTCGCGAGCCTGTTGCGGCACGCGGAAGGCCGCGGCGTTCGCTCGCTCTCGTTCCTGGCAGGGATTCCGGGCACCGTCGGGGGGGCGATTGCCATGAACGCCGGGGTGCCCGGCCGCACGATCGGGGACATGGTCTGCAGCGTCGTTGTCCTCGACGAGATTGGGCGGGTACGCGAGCTGACGCCATCAGAGTGCGGCTTCGGCTATCGGGCGAGCGCGATCCGCAAGGCGGGATGGGTCGTTCTGGGAGCGACGCTCCATACGGAGGGGCCCGAATACGACGGGGGCGAGATCCTGGCGCGGAAGCGAGCGACGCAACCGCTGTCGCTACCGAGCGCCGGATGCGTGTTCAAGAACCCACCGGGAGAGTCCGCCGGGGCGCTCATCGATCGCAGCGGGCTGAAGGGCATAATGGTGGGAAAGGCGCAAGTATCGGAGAAACACGCCAACTTCATAGTAAACCTGGGTGGGGCGACGAGCGCGGAGATCTGCAAGCTAATTGACATTGTGCGTCAAAAGGTGTATAACACATTCCACGTTGGGCTTGATCTAGAGATAGAGGTCATCGACGGGTGAAGGAGGGGAAGAGCAGACTCAGCACTGCTTTCTGGCTAGTCGGCCTGGGGGGGGTTCTTATTACTGTTGCCATCATTGCCCTATACACACCATGGTTGCCCATCTTTGACCTGCGTGAAGTCGGCGTCTCCGGAAACCGCGAGACGTCTGCTCTTGATGTAGCTCGCGCAGCCAACCTTCGGGGCGGATCCGGCCTCATGAGTGTGTCCCTCTCCTCAACGGCTCGTCGCGTCAGCACGTTGCCGTGGGTCAAGAGTGCCCGAGTCCATCGTGTCTTCCCGCACGGAGTAACGATCGAGATCACAGAGCGTCAACCTGTCGCGCGCGTCGAGCTCTCCGGCGGCAAGTGCGCGCTCCTCGGGGAAGGCGGCGTCGTCGTGGCCCTGTCCTGTACAGGGCGCGAGACGGTCCCGCTCCTCAAGGGGGCGACGCTTGCCGCGGCCGAGCCAGGAGCTCGGCTGGCGAGCGACGCCGCGGCGGCTTTGATGGACGCGTTGCACGGCACGGCGATTCCTTCCGTCACGGTGCGCGAGGTGAGCCTCACCGAGAAGGGGCAGTCGGCGGAACTGGTGACGACGACCGGCTCGCTCATCCGACTCGGTGCGCTCAGCGGCGCGGCGGACAAGGTGCGCTACCTTGTGGCGCTGTGCCGCACCGTGAAGGCCGAGCAATACGGGATCATTGACCTGCGACTTGGGGGTGAGGCGACGCTTGTGCCTCGGTAAGGCGGTGAAGAGATGAGGAAAGAACGGGTTGTCGTCGGTCTTGACGTTGGGACCACCAAAGTGGTCGCCATCGTGGGCAATATCGTCAACGGCTCGATCGAAGTCATCGGCATGGGGAAGGCGGAGTCGCACGGCCTCGAGAAGGGAGTCGTCGTCGATATCGGCCGGACGATCACGTCGATCCGCAAAGCGGTCGAAGAAGCCGAGAACATGGCCGACGTCAAGATCGAATCGGTCTACGTTGGGATCGCCGGGAAGCACATCACGTCGATCAACAACTCGGGCACCGTATCGATCAATCGTCCGGACCGGATCATCACAGAGGATGACGTCCGCCGCGTCGTCGACACGGCGCAGGCGATCCAGATCCCGCCGGAGAGCGAGATGATCCACATCATTCCGCGGCAGTACATCGTTGACGGGCAGGATGGGATCACCGACCCGGTGGGCATGACGGGCACCCGCCTCGAGGTCGACGTGCACATCGTGACTGGCGCGATCACGGCCGTGCACAACCTCGTCCGCTGTGTAGAGAGCCTCGGGATCGGGATTCGGCAGATCGTTCTCGAGCCGATCGCCTCCTCGCTCGCGGTGCTGTCTTCGGCGGAGAAGGAGCTCGGCGTCGTTCTGATGGACATCGGAGGCGGAACCACCGACATCAGCGTGTTCCGCGGCGGCGACATCTGGTTCTCCAAAGTGATTCCGATCGCCGGCGAGCACATCACGAACGACATCACCGTGGGCCTGCAAACGCCGATCGAAGAGGCCGAGCTGGTCAAGAAGCAGCACGGCACGGCGCTCGTCGACAGCGTCGGCGAGGACGAGAAGATCGAAGTCGCGACGATCGGCGGCGACGAGAAGAAGACGGTCTCGAAGAAGAAGCTCGCAAAGATCATCGAGCCGCGCGTCGAGGAGTTGCTCGATCTCGCCATGCAGGAGGTCGAGGACGCCGGATACCGCGATCTCATCCCCGCGGGACTCGTGCTCACGGGAGGAACGTCGCTCCTGAATGGGATCACGGAGTTCGCTGCGCAGCGCTACGACCTTCCCGTCCGGCGGGGCAAGATCCCGCAAGGCATCCACGGCCTGCGCGACATCGTCGAGTCCCCCATCTACGCTACGGCGATCGGCCTCTTGCGCTACGCGGTCGAGACGAAGGACTTCAAGAAGCCCGAGTACCACGACCGGAAGCGATCGTCGGGCTCTGGATCAGGCTCGGGGATCACGCGCAAGCTGATCGCCTGGCTCAATCGGTTCTTCCGAGGATAGCCCATGGCCGAGCAGAACAACTTCTCTCCCCCGGCGAGGCTGATGGTCGTGGGAGTGGGCGGGGGCGGCGGCAACGTCGTCGACCGCATGTTCGACTCGCGCGTGCAGGGCGTAGATCTCGTCGTCGTCAACACCGATGCTCAGGTTCTGGAGGTCGTCCGCGCGCACCAGACGCTCCAGATCGGCCGCAAGTTGACCCACGGGCTCGGAGCCGGTGGAAACCCGGAAGTGGGCAAGCTGGCGGCGGAAGAGAGCCGCGAGGACGTCGTGGACCTGCTGCGCGGCGTGGACATGGTGTTCATCACCGCGGGCATGGGGGGCGGTACGGGAACGGGCGCGGCTCCCGTCATCGCCGGAGTCGCCCGTGAGGCGGGCATCCTGACCACCGCCATCGTGACGCGACCGTTCTCGTTCGAGGGCATCGCCCGCGCGCAGAAGGCTGAGGAAGGCATCGCCCGCCTGGCGCAGAACGTCGACGCCCTGATCTGCATCTCGAACGACAAGCTGCTGAAGGTCGCTTCGGCGGACACGCCGATCACGAGGGCATTCGAGATGGCGGACGAGGTCCTCAGAAAGGGTGTCGAGGGGATCTCCGACCTGATCACGGTTCCCGGGATGATCAACCTCGACTTCGCCGACGTGGAGAGCGTCATGCGCGACGCGGGCACGGCGATGATGGGGATCGGCGAAGGGCAGGGCGAGGGGAAGACGAAGGAAGCGGCGCGCAACGCGATCTCGTCGCCGTTGCTCGACGGTTCCATCCACGGCGCGCGGAAGGTCATCATGAACATCACCGGCGGCGCAGACCTCACGCTCGAAGAAGTGACGCAGGCCGCGTCGTTGATTCGCGAGGCCGTGTCCGATCGCGCCGACATCATCTTTGGCACGGCGATTCGCGACGGCATGGAGAAGGTACGCCTCACGGTCATCGCCACGGGGTTTGCGGTCGCCTACGAGGGAGAGGAAGAAGACGGGACGGTCGGCGCGCGCGAGACCATGCTCACGAAGATGGAAGAGGAGAGCCGGGTGGGCGCGGACGACCTTGACATTCCGACGTACCTGCGCCGCACGCGGAAGTCCAAAGACGAAGAGCCCCGGCCCCCCTGGGGCGAGAAACCGCGGCCGGACACCCGGCGAGAGCGAGATGGGGGAGACCGCCGAACCAAGCGCTAGGCGAGCCTCCTTGCGCAGAGAGACGAGCCCCTCGAGCGTCGAGGGGCTCGCCCTTTTCGCCTGCTAGAGCGGACGCTGGCGGAGGAGATTGGAACCCGGCCGCGCTGTGGCGCGCGGGGCTGCCCTTCGGACAGCTGGGGGAGTCCGCCGGAGTGGACGTTGCGGACTCCGTGGGTACGACGCGACAGGCCGCACGAGTGCGGCTAGCGAGTTCGCTGAGCGGCTTCGTGGCGAACTCGGTGAGCGCCAAGTGACAAGGGGCCCAAGAGGGCCCCTTGTCGTTTGGTACCAGAGGAGGGGGTCGAACCCACACGTCCCTCACGGGACACGGGATTTTGAGTCCCGCGCGTCTGCCAATTCCGCCACTCTGGCTTCCCTTGCCGAATAGTAGAGGCCGGACCGTGGAGCGTCAAACCGCGCGCGTGAGTGTGATGTAGATCACCGACGGATAGGAGCTAGTGGTTTACACTGTGCGACTCGCCTGCTTGCCCCTAGGTCGGCCTGCGGCGAGGCGCGAGGAGGCGGTGGGCGGTGCTGAGAACGCTGCGTGCTCTGTGTGTTGTCGCCTTCGGCTGTGCGTTCGTCGGGCTCACTGCCGCCGGCCAGTCCTATGCTCCTGTCGTCGTGAGTGGCGCCGGGTCGCCGGAGATGAACGGCACCTACACCTACTCCGGCCTCGTGAACGGCAAGCCGTCGTACGTGAACGGGTCGTACTCGATCGAGTGGCTCACGAACGCGACTTCGTATTGGAAGATGGGGCTGATCGGGTACGGGATCGACTACTACTGCAACCTCGACGACACGACGACGCCCCCAAGCGCCGGGTGGCAGGGCGGCTGCGGGGCCGTCAGCAGCGGCGTTCTTCCTTACCCGACCGCATCGGGCGGCGAAGAGCTGCTGCCCGAGATCGACGTTCGCGGTAACGGCACGTCGATTCCGGACGGCGACGCCTCTCCGTCCGCCGGCGACCTCTCCGACTTCGGGACGATTGGGGTGGCATCTGGCTCGGTGACGCACACGTTCTCGATCCACAACATCGGGACCGGCACCCTGTCCATCGCAACGCCGGTCACGATCTCAGGCGCGGGGGACTTCACCGCGGTGTCGCAGCCCTCGACGGCGATCTCCGCGGGTGACTCGAGCACGTTCTCCGTCCGGTTCGACGCGATCGCAGACGGCGTGCGGTCGGCAACGGTTAGCATCGCAAACGGTGACGCCGACGAGGATCCGTACACGTTCGCGATTCAGGGAACGGGCGACGGGGTCGGCCCGACGGTGACGAGCGTGGTGGCGGGCACGTCGCCGGTCTACGACGGGGACCTGACTCAAGAGATCACGGTGACGTTCAGCGAGGCGATGACGACGGGCGCCGCGCTGACGATCTCGTTCAGCGCGGGAACGTGGACGCCGGGGGCGGCGGGCGTCTGGTCGAGCGGAGACACGGTCTGGACGCGCACGTACAGCGTGACCGACGCGAACGCGGCTGTGGCGAACGTGACGGTCGACGTGAGCGGGGCGCAGGATGCGGTAGGCAACGCGCAACAGGACTACGCGCCGCAGGCCGAGTTCTCCATCGATACGCAAAACCCGACCGCGGTGATTGCGGCGAACGACGTGGGGATCTACGACGTTGACGTGGGTGTGGGCCGGTTCGTTGTGACGGCGACATTCTCCGAAGCGATGAACCCCGCGGTCGTCCCGTCGCTCGTCTTCTTGCCGGGGATGGCGACGACGTTCACGAACCCCAGCGCGGCGTGGAGCAGCGGGAACACGGTGTACACGTGGACGTACGACGTGGCCGACGACGGCGCGATGGTGCTGGACGTCGACCTCATGGTGTCCGGCGGAGCAGACGCCGCGGGGAACACGCAGGGGTCGGCGCTGCGCGCCGACTACGTCGACGTGGATCTGCAGAATCCGACGGTGATGAGCGTCGTGGCGGGCACGTCGCCGGTCTACGACGGGGACCTGACTCAAGAGATCACGGTGA
>JAKLFO010000106.1 GCA_022711155.1 Candidatus Bipolaricaulota bacterium | reverse complement strand
CGTGTCGACCGGCGAGAGGTGCAGGCGCTCGATCGGAACGCCCAACCCCTCGGCAGCAACCTGGAGCACGGCCGTCGCCAGGCCCTGTCCCATCTCGACCGTGCCGACTGCCACCGCCACCGAGCCATCCGCCTCGAGCTTGAGCGTCGCGCCCGCCTTGTCGAGAAAGGGCGCCTTGCCGCCAAGTCCGACGCCGTAGAGGACGCACGCCACTCCCAGGCCGCGCTTTGCCTCGCCGGCCGTCCGGTTCGCGGCGTCGATCCGCGCCAGGCGCGCCGGCCAGTCGGCCAGCTTCGAGGCCCGCTCGAGCGTCTCGGCCACGCCGACGGATTCCGCTACGAGGTGGTCGGTCGACGTGCGGTCGCCCGCGTGGAGCACGTTGCGCCGCCGGATGTCGACCCGATCGATCCCGAGCCGTTCCGCGAGAAGATCCATCTGGGATTCGTGCGGGAAGATGACCTGCGGACTGCCGAAGCCGCGGAACGCCCCGTTGGGGACCGTGTTCGTCGCGACCGACCGGGCCACGACGCGCACGTTTGGCACGCGGTACGGGCCCGCTGCGGTAACGAGGCTGCGCCAGAGGACGGCCGATGACAGGGTCTGGTACGCGCCCGCGTTCAGCACGACGTCGACGTCGATCGCGGTGAGCGCGCCGTCGGCGTCCGCCGCCGTCCGATACGTGACCTGAGACGGGTGCCGCTTGCTCGTCGTGACGATGTCCTCTTCCCGCGACAAGACGAGCTTGACCGGACGCCGCGTCGCCCACGCGCCGATCGCCGCGAGGGAACCGATGAGCGAGGGTACGTCTTCCTTGCCGCCGAAGGCTCCGCCCGTCGTTGCCTGCACGACGCGGACCTTGGCCAGCGGCAGGCCGAGCACCTTCGCCACCGCTCCCTGCACGTAAAACGGGCACTGCATCGAGGCGTAGACCGCCATCGCGCCGAGCTCGTCCGGCACTGCGACGGCCCCCTGCGTCTCGAGGTAGGCGTGCTCCTGATAGCCCGTCTCGTAGACGCCCTCCACAACCGCCGCCGCGCCGGCGAACGCGCGCTCGACGTCGCCGCGGCGGAGCACCATGCGGTTGAACAGATTCCCGCTCTCCGCCGCCGACGGGACCGCAACCTGCGGCGCCCCAGGCTCGAGCGCGAGGACGGGATCGACGACGTAGGGCAGGACCTCGTACTCGACCTTCACCGCCGCCGCGGCGGACTGCGCCTCGCCGCGGGTCTCGGCGACGACGAGGGCGACCGGCTCCCCGACGTAGCGGACGACGCCCGCCGCAAGCGCCGGCTGGTCGTCCACCACGACGTGGACGACGTTCTCGCCCGGGACGTCGGCTGCCGTCAGGACTGCGGCGACTCCGGGAAAGAGACGCGCCTCGTCGGCCTGAATGCCGATGAGGCGCGCGTGCGGGTGCGGACTGCGCACGACGGCCGCGTGGAGCATGCCCGGGAAGGCGAGGTCGTCTGCGTACCTCGCCTCTCCCCGGACCTTGTCCACGGCATCGGGTCGCGGGATCGCGGCGCCGATCAGCGTGTCGTGCTTCACTACAAGCGGCCTCCCATCGTCAGAGTCAGGATCGCTTTCTGCGTGTGGAGGCGGTTCTCGGCCTGGTCGAGGATCCACGACAGCCTGTTGTCGCACACCTCGGCGTCGGCCTCGTTCCCGCGATCCACCGGCATGCACTGCAGGAGGTGACCAGGACGGCCGAGCTTCTTCTGCCGCTCGGTCGAGTACTTCCAGTTCGTGTACTTCTTCGCGATCTCCGCTTCTTTGTCCTTGCCGATCGCGTAGCGGTCCTTCGTGAACCAGTTACGCGGGAAGACGACCGTCGCGCCATCCAGCGCTTTGTCGAGATCGTGGGAGACCTCGAACGAGCCGCCCGACGCAGACGCCAGGTCGCGGCACTCCTTCATGATCTTCGGGTCGAGGTCGTACTCCGGCGGGTTCGCCACGACGACGTCCATCCCGTACAGGGACGAGATGAGGGCCGTGCCCTGCACCGAGCACCAGCCGCGAATCCACGGCGACCAGGCCCACATGATGACGATCTTCTTCCCCTTCACATCCGCATCGAGCTTCTCGTGCATCGTGTAGATGTCGGTCAGCGACTGGCACGGATGGTAGATGTCCGACGCCATGTTGATGATCGGCACGCGGCAGTGCTTGGCGAACTTCTGCATGACCTCGTCCGCCTCGCCGTACTGCTTGATTGCATCGTCGAGGAGGCGGATTCCGACGCCGTCGCAGTAGCGTTCCATCGCCTCCGCCGTGTCCTTGACCGTCTCCCCGGCGCCCGGCTTGTCCTCGAGCGACAGGCGCATCGTCTTGGGGTCGATGAACTGGGCGTGGCCGCCGAGCTGCGTCATCGCCGTTTCGAACGACATCCGCGTCCGCGTCGATCCAGCGAAGAAGAGCATCGCGAACGTCTTGTACTGGAGCGTCGGGTGCGGCGTGCGGCTGTAGTACGCGCCCTTCAGCTGATCGGTGACCTTCATCGCGATGTCGTACTCCTCGCGCGTCCAGTCCGTCTCGGCGATCAGGTCCCGCCCCGCGAGATCAAACCAACTCATGAAACCTCCTTCGCGACAACACGAACCGCAGAGGACGCAGAGGGCTGCAGAGGATCGGGGAACTCATTGACGAAGCGGTGCACTCCATCTTTGAGGTGCAGAGCGTGGAAGTTCAGAAGGAGGCCGACCCTGCATCCGGAGAGCCGCAGATAGGAGATCACCTGGGCCTCGTGGACCGCAGTCACCTGGCCGATCGCCTTGACCTCGACGATCACCTGGCGGTTGACCAGCAGATCGAGACGATAGCCGCATTCCAGCGTGACGTCGCGGTAGACGACAGGCAGCGGTACCTGTCGCTCCACCTGCAGGCCGGCCTGCTGGAGCTCGTACTCCAGGCAGGCCTCATACGCGGACTCAAGCAGTCCCGGTCCGAGGGCCGAGTGCACGTCCATGGCCGCGCGGATTATCCGGTCTGTAAGCTGGTTCAGACTTTCCCCCAAGGCCATTCGTCTCGTCTCTGCGCCCTCTGCTCTTCCGGGCCGTCTCTTTCCTTCTTCCCGGGTCTGCCTTTCCTCTGCCTTCTCCGCGCCCTCTGCGGTTCCGCTCGGCTCTCCCGAGCTTCTGTTTCCTTCTTCCCGGGTTTGCCTTCCCTCTGCGCTCTCCGCGCACTCTGCGGTTCCACTCGGCTCTCCCGGGCCTCTGCTCCCTTCTTCCCGGGTCTGCCTTCCCTCTGCGCTCTCCGCGCACTCTGCGGTTCCCGGTTCTCGGGTTCCTGGTTTGGGCCTTGTTCTTGACCTACCCAGGTTCTCCCCTTCCTCTGCGGTTCCGCTCGGCTCTCCCGGGTCTTCTGCTTCCTTCTTCCCGGGTCTGCCTTCCCTCTGCGCTCTCCGCGTCCTCTGCGGTTCCGCTGGGCTCTCCCGAGCGTCTGTTCCCTTCTTCCCGGGTTTGCCTTCCCTCTGCGCTCTCCGCGCCCTCTGCGGTTCCGCTTCCGAGCCTAGCCCATGATGCAGGCCATCATGCCCTTCTGCCCGTGCAGGCGGTTGGCGGCCTGCTCGACGATGACCGAGTTCGGGCCGTCGATGACCTCGTCCGTGACCTCCATGTCGCGGTCGGCAGGCAGGCAGTGCATGTAGATCGCGTCGTTCGTGAGCTTCATCTTGTCCTGCGTCGTGATCCAGCTCTTGTTCGCCTCGAACAACGCCTTCGCCTTCTCGGGATCCATCGGCGTCTTGCCGTCGGTCGGCTGCACGGTCCACGCCTTCGGGTAGACGACGTCGGCGCCCTTGAACGCCTGGTCCATGTCGTTCACGACCTTGAACCCGCCGCCGTGCTTCTTCGCCAGATCCTTCGACGCCTGGAGAACCTTCGGATCGAGGTCGAAGCCCTTCGGGTGAGCGAGGGTGACGTCCATGCCCATCGTCGCCGCCGCGATGATGCAGCTTTGCGGCACGGCAAGCGGCTTCTCGACCGAGCCGGAGTAGGCCCAGCTCATCACGAACTTCTTCCCCTGCAGGTTGTGCCCGAGCTTCTCCTGCATCGTCAGGACGTCCGCGAGGTCCTGGCACGGGTGGTACATGTCGTCTTCCATGTTGATGACCGGGACCTTCGACCAGTGCGCGAACTCGCGGATGATCTGGTTGCCCTTGCCGTACTTCCAGTCGGTGTACTTGCCGTAGATGCGGATCGCGATCGCGTCGCCCATCTCGGCGAGGACGCGGGCGACATCACTGATGCGCTCGGTCGAGTACGCCTTCTCGTCGCCCTTCAGGGCCGGCGTGTAGACGGCGCCCGGCTGCAAGAAGTGGGCGTGGCCGCCGAGCTGCGTCATGGCCGTCTCGAACGAGTTCCGGGTCCGCAGAGACGTGTTGTAGAACATCATGTGCAGCGTCTGGCCGTCGAGGACCTTGTGGGGCTCGCGGCGGATGAACTTCCGCTTCAGGTCGTGCGCAGTGTCGAGCATGGCGTCGAGCTCGTCGCGCGAGAACTCAAGCCACGTGATGAAGTCTCTCCCTCGTAGCGTCGTGTTGGACATCGTTTCCTCCTTGTCTCCCTGTCCGCACGGAGACATCTGTGTACAACTAGCCTTTCGTAATCGTCGTCCCGGCCTTGCCGTCGAGCGCGTCGGTCGCCTTGTCGAGCGAGGTGATGATCGCCTTCTCGCCGCCTGCCTCGATGAAACGAATCGCGGCGCGCACCTTCGGCTCCATCGATCCCTTCGCGAAGTGTCCTTCCGCGTGGTACGCCTTCGCCTCGGCCACCGTCATCTTGCTGAGCGCCTTCTCCTGCGGCGTCTTGTAGTGAAGCTTCACCTGGCTCACGTCCGTCAGGATCATGAAGATCGACGCCCCGACGTCGACGGCGAGCCGTTCGCCCGCGAGGTCCTTGTCGATGACCGCATCCACGCCGTAGAGCTTGCCGGCCTTTCGCAGGACCGGAATGCCCCCGCCGCCGGAAGCGATGACGATCGAACGCGCCGCGATGAGCTGTCGGATCGCTTCCTTCTCGAAGATCTCCGTCGGATCGGGCGACGCGACGACGCGGCGCCATCCGCGGCCCGCGTCTTCCTTCACGTCGTAGCCCTTCTCGTCGTGCAGGCGCTTGGCCTCCTCCGCGGAGTAGAAGGGCCCGACAGGCTTCGTCGGGTGCTTGAACGCGTCGTCGTTCGCGTCGACGACGACCTGGGTCACGACCGTTGCGACCGGGATATCGCCGCGCCCCTTCTCGGCCAACAGGTTCGTCAGGGTCTGCTGGATCATGAACCCGATCAGCCCCTGGCTCTCGGCGCCGCAGACGAACAGGGGCATCGGCGCCGCCACGTCCTTCCCGACTTCGTTCTGCAGGAGGATGTTCCCGACCTGCGGGCCGTTCCCGTGGGTGACGACGATCTTGTACTTGCCCGACTCCACCATGTGCGCCAGCTGCTCGCACGTCACGTGGACGTTCTTCATCTGCTCCTCGAACGTGCCGCGCTGGCCGGGCTGCAGGATCGCGTTTCCACCCAGTGCGACGACGACGAGCTTCTTCTCCGCTGCCATTCCATCCCCTTCCTCGGTTCGTATCTCTGCTGCACGCGGGCTCAGGCTTCCCAGATCTCCCGCATGCGCGTCCAGTGCTCGATCATCCGCGACCGCGCCGTCTCGCCGTCTTCCCTCTCGACCGCGCTCAGGATCTCGCTGTGCAGGTCGACGACGTGCTGCAAGTCGCTGACATTCTTCAGGTAGTAGTGCCGCGTGAACTCCCGGTACACCTTGTGGTCCATCGTGCCGATCAGGGGACCGAGCGCCGAGGCGACGAGCGGGTTGCCGGCGGCGTCGGCGAGCGCGAGGTGGAAGTCCTTGTCCGCCTCGAAGTA
>JAKLFO010000105.1 GCA_022711155.1 Candidatus Bipolaricaulota bacterium | reverse complement strand
ACCACGCGCAGGAAGCTGGTGTCGTCGTTGGCGTTCTCGACGATGCGCAGGTAGGCCAGCGCGTGCTTCACTTCGGCGCGCTCGAAGAAGCGCAGGCCGCCATAGACCTTGTACGGGATGCCGGCGTTGAAGAGCGCGCTCTCCAGCACGCGGCTCTGTGCATTGCTGCGGTACAGCAGCGCGATCTCGTGACGCGCCATGCCGTCGCGGTGCAGCTGCTGCGCCTCCTCGACGAACCACTGCGCCTCGGCGAAGTCGCTGGTCGCCTCGTGCACGCGCACCGGCTCGCCGGCGCCGGCCTCGGTGCGCAGGTTCTTGCCCAGGCGCTTCTCGTTGTGCGCGATCAGTTCGTTGGCGCTGTCGAGGATGTTGCCGTAGCTGCGGTAGTTGCGCTCCAGCTTGATGACCTGCTCGACCTTGAACTCGCGCTCGAAGGCGCTCATGTTGCCGACCTGCGCGCCGCGGAATGCATAGATGCTCTGCGCATCGTCGCCGACGACGGTGATGTTGCGATGCACGCGGCACATCCCCTTGAGGATGCGCGCTTGGAGCACGTTCGTGTCTTGGTACTCGTCGACGAGGATGTGGTCGAACCGGCCGCCGATCTCGGCCGCGCGCCCGGGATCGTCGAGCAGGGCCCGCCAGTAGAGAAGCAGATCGTCGTAGTCGAGGACGTTCCGTGCCTGCTTCTTCACGACGTACTGCTTGAACAGCCCGCGCAGCTCGGACTCCCACGCGTCGCACCACGGGAAGTCGCGCTCGAGGACTCGCTTCAAATCCTCCCCGGAATTGACGCAGCGCGAGTAGATCGCGAGGCACGTTCCCTTGCGCGGGAAGCGCTTCTCCTTCTCGTGCAGGCCCATCTCGTGGCGAATCAGGTGAACGAGGTTCTCCGCGTCCCCCTGATCGAGAACGGTGAACTCCCGCCCAATCCCCACGGCGTCCGCGCACACGCGCAGCAAGCGGTGCGCGATCGAGTGGAACGTCCCGCCCCACACGCGGCCGGTCGTCGTCGTCCCACGTGCGACGATCGTGGATGCCCGCTCGAGCATCTCCTGCGCCGCCCGGCGCGTGAAGGTGAGGAGCAGGATCCGGCCCGGGTCGACACCTTGCGAGATGAGGTACGCGACGCGGTAGGCCAACGTTTTCGTCTTCCCGGTGCCGGCCCCGGCAACCACGAGCAGCGGGCCATCGCCGTGCGCCACGGCCGCTCGCTGCTGGGGGTTCAGGTCATCGAGCCAGGATGCGTTCCGCGGGTCCAGCATGGCGAGCAGGGTAGCCGATCGTGGCCGACGCCTCCATCACGGCGTCGGCTAGCGCTGTCCCTCCATGACGGGGACGAGCCGACCGACGCCTCCATCACGGCGTCGGCTAGCGCTGTCCCTCCATGACGGGGACGAGCCGACCGACGCCTCCATCGACGGCGTCGGCTAGCGTCGACCCTCCATGAGGGCGAGCTGGGCGCCCATCGTCGGACACCTCGCTCCGCGGGGTCGCGGAGCCCCACTCCCTCACTCGCACGAGGTGGCTCCGTAGACCGCCCCTCGGTCACCACTGTGGCCGCGATGGAGCGCGGGCCAGGCGCCCCTCGCGGGGTGCCTGGCGTCGGACTCCTCCCGCCTAGGCCGCGTGGCCCCACGCTGACGCGCGGAGCCCCGCTCTCTTACTCGCTCGAGGTGGCTCCGTAGACCGCCCCTCGGTCACCGCTGCAGCCGCAGAGGTTCGACGCTCGAACCTTGTACCAGAACTCCTGGCCCGGTATCAGCCCCGCGTCCACGTACGTCGTTCCCGCGATTCCCGCGGCGAGAACCGCGAAGGGACCGTCTTTGCTTGGCGCACGACTGACCTGATAGACCTCGGCGTCTTCCATGGGCATCCACGAGATCTCAATGGAGTTGGCGTAGGTCCCGACCGACGCGTGCACGCGCTCCGGCGCCTCAGGCCTGTATCCGAAACTACCGTACATGATGGCGGAAGGCTCGCTCTCCTGCCCGCCCGCCAGCGACTGGATCCGATACCAGTAGTCGCCGCAGAGAACGACGTCTACGTCCTCCCACGACGTCTTGGCGGTTTCGACGACCCTCACGTAGGGACCGCGGTAGTCCGTAGCGCGCAAGACACGATACATCTCCGCTCCCGACGCGGCGCTCCACGACACCATGACCCGCTCGTACGGCCGGCCGCGCGTCGATTCCACCCACGTCGGCGGGCAGAGTCTCGTCGGGTCGGGGGGATTGTTGTAGAGAGCCATTCCCTGCGCTTGGGGGCTCAACTCGCTCTGGCCGCATCCGTTTCGCGCGAAGACGCGGTAGTTGTAGGTCTGGCCTACGATCACGTCCGTGTCCGCGAAGTACGGTTCCGACCCCGCATACACGTTGTACTGCTGGGCCGGTACCTTCGGGCGGTCGCTCATCGGCTGCGTCCGCATCAGGAGATACGACGTCGCCCCGTCGACCGGCGTCCACTGAACGACGATCGTCGCCGCGTACGTCCCGCCATCGGTCGTGATCCTCGGCGACGGCATCGGGACCAGTCCGACGAAGCCAGTCGCGGGGCGCGACTCAAGTCCCAGACCGCCTTCCGAGATCGACCGCGCGACGTACGAGTACTGGACGCACGTTTCAACCTCGTCATCGCGGAAAGCAGCCTCCCCGACGAGGCCGACCGGCTCGTACGTCCCCGCGGGGCTCTCCGACCGCAGCACTTCGTAGGTCGACGCGCCCGCCGCCGGCTGCCACTCGAGGACGACGCGGTCCTCGTACGTCCCGCGACTTGCGGCGACCTCGCCCGGCGCAGCGCCCCGCGGTAGGCTGTCGGCTGTTGTCGACGTGCCCGGCGCGGGCGCCCCGAGCGACGCCCACCCTGCTCCTGTTGCGCTGCGCAGGAGCACGTACAGAGAGCGCGTCGCGCCCGCCAGCGTGACCGACGCGATCGCCGCGCCGTCCGCGCCGGTCTGGTTCATCGCCTCGAGCAGCGCCGCCAACGAGGCGACGGTCAGCGTCTCTTCCGACCCGACGCTCCATGCCGCAGACGCCAGGGCAAGTGAGATCGTCGCTCCTCCCGCCTCGATGGCCTGCCGGTCGGCGTCGGATAGTGCCAGGCCGACGAGATCGTAGGACGGCGCGCCGAGCGCCAGCGTCGACCCGGAGAGCATGAGAGCCGCCCCGGCGTCGTCCGAGATCACGATGTCCTGTCGCGCGATGTAGCGCCACGCGAGCGAGGCCATCCAGTCGGCGAGCACGTCGCCCTCCACCGACGAAGCCGCGAGAAGCTGCGCGGGGGGAACGACCGCTTCGCCGGACGATCCGCCGCCCGAAAGCGATGCCGGCGTCGGCACGGCCGCCGCGCCATCGAGCACGGCGAGCACGGTGCCTCGCTGGGCCAGCTGGCGTATCTGGTCCGCGGTCCCCCGGGCAAGGACGAGGTCGAGGCCGTAGATCATCGCGAGACCGGCCTCCCACGTCGTGCCTCCCGCCCGCGCGAGCGAGAAGGTGCGCTGGACGGCGGCCACGCTCTCCACATCCGCGGTGGCGTCCCTTCCGCCAGACAGCCAAGCCGAGTGAGATCTCGACGCGTACGAGTTCGCCCCGCTGTCGCCGCCGGTCGTCTGCAGACGGACGAGCACGGTGCGCTCGTCCTGCGACCCGCTATCGATCCAGCGCAGGACAGCGGGCGCCACCTTGCCGCGCCACGTGTCGGCCGCAAGTGACGTCACGCATAGGACGGCAAGCACGAGGAGAACGGCGAGGGCCTTGCGCGAAGATGCCATGTGACCTCCTTCGCGGGCCGACGGAGGAGCTAGATCCACATCCCATCGCGTCTTGGACTCGATCAGCCCGATAGACGGGGCTCTACCGCCCGTCCTTTTCCACGTATCATAACCTATCCGTTCCGGATTTTCCGCCTCGCGCCCCGCCACACCCGGTCTCGTTGCGCACGCCCTTGCCGACGAATCCGGGCAGGGCGACACTCGCGGCATGCGGTACGCGATGAGCGCCGGGACCATCGTCTTGCGGGATCGGAAGGTCCTCCTCGTCCGCCATCGCGGCGAGGGGTACGACTTCTGGATCCCTCCGGGCGGCCGCCTCCGCGGGTCGGAATCCCTGTTCGACTGCGCGGCGCGAGAGACACGAGAGGAAACGGGGCTCTGCGTACGCCCGCAACGCATCCTGTACGTGGAGGAGTTCATCGAGCGCGACCTCCACTTCTGCAAGGTTTGGACCTTCGCGCCGGACCCGGGCGGCGAACCGAACCTCGCGGGCTTGGATCCGGACGAGGATTTCGTGGTCGACGTCCGCTTCGCGTCCAGGGACGACATCCAGACAGAGAACGTCTTCCCGGCTGTTCTTCGCGACGACTTCTGGAGCGACCTTGAGCAAGGGCGGCTCGAGACGCGATACCTCGGCCTGCAGAGGATCGGGGACTAGCCCATGGCTCCGTCTGCGCCCATCGTCTCCGAAGCCCGCAACGATCGAGACCACGAGCGGCTCACCGCGCCGTTCGCGACGCGCCGCCTCATAGTTCGCCCCGCGGCGGAAGACGACGCGGCCTTCATCGCCGGCTTGTGGAGCGACCCGCGCGTGACGCGGTTCGTCGGCTTCCCGCACGGGATCCCGTCCGCGCTGGACGACGTCCCGCGGCGCATCCGACGCGGCGTAGGACTCACCGCCCTCTGGGTCGCCCTGGACGCGGCGGGGCGCGAGCCGATCGGCCAGTGCCTCCTCGGGGCGCCCGACGCCGAGGGGGTGGCGGAGCCGGACATCAAGATCGCGCCGGCGTTCTGGGGACAAGGCTACGGGAAGGAGCTGTGGGCGGCGATCGTCGACCAGGTCTTCCTGCGTTCCGCCTGCGCGGCCGTGCGCGGGACGCCGAACGTGGCAAACGTTGCGTCGATTCGCATGCAGAAGGCGGCCGGGATGAGACGCGTCGGCCGCGGCGTGTCGGAGTTCCCGGTCGCCATGAGAGCGTACGCGGAGCCCGTGACGTACTACGTGTACGAACTCACGCGCGGCGAGTGGCTCGCTCGTCGCGTATCCAATGCGTGGCCGGAGCGCGACGTTGGCCGTGAACCGGACGGGACGAAGACGTCACTCACGGAGAAGAGACACGGCCTTGGCCGGTGACGAGCCGCCAGCCCCATGACGCCAGAGAGGAGAGCGCATGACGATGCGACCGCTGCAACTGCCTAGTGACCTCATCCCCGCCGCCGATGTGCTGGCAACGACGTTCCAGTACCCGGACCACCCCGAGTGGGGCGTCCAGTCGGACGAGCAAGAGCAGATCGTCGACTCCGTGCGCCGCATCCGCCGCGCCTGGCCCGTCATCCGCGCCTTGTCCCTGCTCTCGCCGGGCATGCGCGACCTGATTCGCGGTTTCGCGTGGGAGGAGGACGGACGCCTGTGCGGGCTGACGATTGCACAGCGAGAAGGGACGACATCGATGTGGTACATCGGCACGGTCGGCGTCCTGCCGGAGTACCGAGGGCGCGGAATCGCGCGTCAGCTCGTCGGAGCCACCCTCGACATGGCTCGCGCGCGCGGCGGAGCGCGCATCCGACTCGGGGTGATCGACGGCAACACGCCCGCCCAGTCGCTCTATCGCTCGCTCGGGTTCGTGGAGTACGGCGGCTCGACCCGCTACGCCCTCACGCCGGCCGGCGCGGTCGACGTCCCGCCCCTGCCCGCCGGCTACGAAGTGCTCTCGCTCAAGGAGTTCGACTGGCGCACTCGGTACGAGCTGGACCGGCGCATCGTCCCCGCCGACCTTCAGGAGTTCGAGCCGATCATCCCCGGGCGGTACAAGACCCCGGTGGTCATCCGAACGCTCGCGCCGGTCTTCCGCTTCGTCGAGACCACACGCGATCACGACGTGGTCGTCCGCCGGGCCGCGGACCAGGTCGTCGTGGCGCGCGCAGGATGGTCGGTGTCCAAGAAGGGCAAGGGGACAAACCAGATCCGCGTCCGCCTCGACCCCGCGCACCCTGCGCTTGCCCCGTACCTCGTCCGCCGCGCCCTCGGAGAGGTCCTCGCTAAGAGCCCATCGCTGCGCGTTGAGACCTTCCTGCCGAACTGGATGTCGGCCGTGGGCCGCGAG
>JAKLFO010000104.1 GCA_022711155.1 Candidatus Bipolaricaulota bacterium | reverse complement strand
GCCAACAACTGGGCATGCCGGTTTCGCGCCGACTCCTGCGCGGCTTGGGCCGCCTGTCGGCTGGACAGGCTCTGCGCGACGCGAGGCTGGGCGCCATCAAGACGCCGCCGCTCGCCCTCGATCCGCTGCGCTTCCTCGTCGCCGGCGGCGCGCAGGGCTTCTTGCGCCTCGAATCGCGCCCGCTGGTCGATGGGGTCATTCAGTTCCGAGAACGCGTTCGCGATCTCCATGCGCATCACGAACAGCTCGAACCTCTCCGTGAGGTGAGGCGCATCCGTGCGGCGCTTGGCGAGCGGCGAGATCTCGACCGGGTACTCGGTCACGAACGTCGGCTGGACGAGCTTCGGCTCGACGAAGCGATCGAACAGGTGGTCGATCAGCTGCGAGCGCGACAGGCGCGGAAGACCAATTCCCTTCTCTTTCGCCGCGGCCACGATCTCGTCGGCCGTGAGCGCCCCGAGTTCGAGTCCCGTCTCCGCCGCGATCGCGTCGAGCATCGGCAGGCGGCGCCACGGCGGCGTGAAGTCGAGCGTCTGCCCCTGGTACTCGACGACGAGCGAGCCGACGGTGTCGCGCAGCACGGCCGTGATGAGCGTCTCGGCAAGGCGCATCATGCCTTCGTAGTCCGTGTACGCCTGGTAGAGCTCGAGCATCGTGAACTCGGGGTGGTGCTTCGTCGAGATGCCCTCGTTGCGGAAGCACTTGCCGATCTCGAACACGCGGTCGATCCCGCCGATCAGGGCGCGCTTGAGGTAGAGCTCGAGCGCGATGCGCAGGTAGAGGTCGAGGTCGAGCGCGTTGTGGTGCGTCACGAACGGCCGCGCCGACGTCCCGCCGGGGATCGGGTGGAGCGACGGCGTCTCGATCTCGAGGAAGCCGAGCGCGGCGAGTTCGGAGCGCACGGTCGCCATGAGCTTGGCGCGGCGAACGAACCGCTCGCGGCTCTCCTCGTTGGCGAGGAGGTCGAGCGACCGATGGCGATAGCACAGTTCGATGTCTTTCAGCCCGTGCCACTTCTCGGGGAGCGGGCGGATCGCCTTGGCGAGGAACGTCCACGTCTCGGCGGCGACCGTCAGTTCGCCGCGCTTCGTTCGGAAGACCTCGCCCGACACGGCGAAGAAATCGCCGACGTCGAGCTGACGAAGGTCGTCGTAGCCCGCCTGGCCTATCCGATCGACGGAAGCGTGCACTTGGATCTTGCCGGTACCGTCGCGGAGGTCGAGGAACGAGGCCTTGCCCATCGTGCGCAACGCCATGAGCCGCCCGGCGACGCAGACCCGTTCGCCCGAGTGCTGGTCGGAGGGCAGGCTCGCGTGGCGGCCGAGCACGCCCGAGACCCGTTCGGTCTCGGGAACGCGCGCCGGGTACGGGTCGACGTTGCGCTGCCGGAGAAGCTCGACCTTGTCGAGCCGGGCCTTCATGAGATCGTCGGTCATCGGGAGCCTACTGGTTGATGGCGATGACGCGGAACCGCGACGTGCCCCAGGGGAGCTTGGCGCTGACCTGATCGCCTTCCTTCTTCCCCAACAGGAGCCGTCCCACGGGCGAGGCGACGGAGATCTTGCCGTTGTCGAGGTCGACCTCGGCCGGGCTGACGAGCGTGAACGAGCCGCTCTCCTTGAGCGTCAGGTCCTGAAGGATGAAGCGCGTGCCGATGCCGATCGTGTCCTTGGCGATCGACTCCTCGGGCAGGATCTCGGCCCGCTCGAGAATGGACTGCAGCCGCCGCACCTCGCGCTCGTAGTACTCCTGCTGGCTCTGCAGGTACATGTACTCCTTGTTCTCGCGCAGGTCGCCGCCGTTCAGCTTCGACGCCTTCAGCTTCTCCGGAATCTCTTCGTAGAGGATCTTCTCGGCTTTCTCCAACTCCTGCTGCATCAGCGCGTAGCCTTCCTTGGTCAGGTACACGGCTTCTTGGTTCATCGTCGGTCCTCCCTATCCATCGACCGGCTCACGCCGTCCCGCAGGATCTGCTCGATCGCCTCGACGGTCGCCTCGCAGCACCCCGCGCGGGGCCGAACGATGAGGTCCACCTTCGGCAGGTCCCGCGCGCAACGGCGGAACGCCTCGCGGATCCGGCGCTTAGCGAGGTTCCGCCTCACCGCCGGCCCGAACTTCCTCGACACGACGATCCCCAGCCGGGGCCCCGTGTCGGACGGCAGGACGTGCACGACGAGACACGCTTCCGCCACGGTTCTGCCGTTCCGAAAGACGCGCAGGAAATCCCCGTGTCTCTTGAGACGCATCGTGACGGGGAAACGGCCCTCACCGCCGCAAGGCATGGCCGAATGATAGACGCAACGGCGCTCGGCTTCAAGGTTTGCTCGCCCCGCGTCCCAAGCGCCGCGAGCGGCGGTCGGCGAGAGAGCGAGTACACTGGGCGAGCCCATGAATGACGAGCGCGTCTACACGGTCACCGAGCTCAATCGCACGGCGCGCGGCCTTCTCGAGACGGAGGTCGGCGAGGTGTGGCTCAAAGGTGAGGTCGTCGCCCCGAAGACGGCCGCGTCGGGGCACGTCTACTTCGCGCTCAAAGACGCGGAGTCGCGCATCGACGCCGTGCGCTTCCGCGGACGCTCCCCGCTGCTCGCGACGCTCGAAGAAGGGATGGTCGTCCTCGTGTTCGGGCGCGTCACCGTGTACGAGCCGAACGGGCGGTACCAGTTCGTCGCCTCGCTCGTCCAGCCCGTGGGCGCGGGGCTTCTCCACGCCGCGTTCGAGCGACTCAAGGAGAGGCTCCGCGAGGAGGGTCTGTTCGACCCGGAGCGCAAGCGCCCGCTGCCCGCCTACCCGTCGTCGATCGGCGTCATCACGTCGCAGAGCGGGGCGGCGCTTCACGATGTCCTCGCCGTGCTCGGGCGGCGCTGGCCGCTCGCGCGCGTCTTCTTCTTCCCGTCTTCGGTCCAGGGAGAGACGGCTCCGGCGGAGCTGTGCACCGCGCTTGGCCGCGCCGGCCGCTTCGCGCACGAGGGGCGCGCGCTCGACTTCGTGATCCTCGGGCGGGGCGGAGGCTCGGCGGAGGACTTGGCGGCATTCAACGACGAGCGCGTCGCGCGGGCCGTCCACGCGAGCCCGATTCCCGTGGTCTCGGCCGTCGGCCACGACATCGACGTCTCGATCACCGACTTCGTGGCCGACGTGCGCGCGCCGACGCCGTCGGCGGCCGCCGAGCTCTCGACGCCCGACCGCGGGGACGTGCGCGCTCTGATCCTCGGGAAGGCGGATCGAATGAGGACGGCTGTCGAAGCGCGCTGGTGGGGCACGGAGCGGTCGCTTCGCGTCGGCCTTCGCGCCTCGCTCGTTCGCGAACCGCGCCGGCTCGTCGAGGCGCGCGAGCAGAAGCTCGACTCTCTATCGGGGCGACTCCTCGCCTTCCCCCGCGCCGCGCTCGAGCCGCGGTCCGAACGCCTTCGCCACGCAGAAGACGTCTTGCGGCTGACCGACCCCCGGCGGCCACTCGAGCGGGGCTACTCCATCACCCGGATCGCGGGGAAAACGACGCCGCTCCGTCAGGCAGAGGGCGCCCCGCCCGGAACCGAAATCGAGACCGTGCTCGCCTCCGGGCGCCTGCGGTCGCGCGTCGAAGAGGTGACAGAGACATGAAGATCGAGCAGGCACTGGCCAAGCTGGAAGAGATCACGGCCACCCTGGAACGCGGCGAACTGCCGCTCGACGAAGCGATTCGCCTGTTCGAGGAGGGCGTCGCCCTGGCCTCCGAGGCGAAGCGCGACCTCGACGCCGCCAGGCTCCGAATCGATCGGGTGATCGAGGACGCGAAGGGCGCGCTCACCGCCGAGCCTTTTGACGTTTCGTAGGGCTTTTCTGATAATCGCGATCATGCGTGTTCTTTCCTCCGTCCGTCATGTGGCCATCCTCGGCGCCGGGCCGGCCGGACTGACTGCCGCCATCTACGCGGCGCGAGCGTTGCTCGCTCCGGTCGTCTTCGAGAAGGGCGTCCCGGGCGGCCAGTTGAACGAGACGGACCAGATTGAGAACTGGCCCGGCACGGGCGGCCCGGTGTCGGCGCGCGACCTGATGGCCGCCCTGCGCCGGCAGGCGGAGGAGTTGGGAACGGAGATCGTCGCGGCGGAAGTGACCGCCCTCGAGCCGGGAGACGCGACGCATCGCGTGGTCACGACGGCCTCTTCCGTCGAAGCGCGCACGGTGATCGTCTGCCCGGGCGCGCGGCCGCGGGAGATCCGCGTGCCGGGAGCCGATAGACTCAAGGGCCGGGGCGTGTCGTATTGCGCGACGTGCGACGGCTACTTCTTCCGCGACCGGCCGATCGTCGTGCTCGGCGCGGGAGACGCCGCCCTGACCGAAGCGCTCTTCCTCACTCGCTTCGCTTCGCGCGTCGCGGTCGTGGTGCGCCACCCGGAGAACGATCCCCGTGCCGTGCGCGCTTCGGCCACCGTGCGGCGCCGCGCGGCAGAAAACCCGAAGATCGAGTTCTTGTGGAATCGCTCGGTCGAGGAGATCGTTGGGGATGCGTCGGTCACGGGACTTCGCTTGCGCCGCCTCGACACGGGCGAGATCGAGGAAGTCCCCGCGGACGGCGTCTTCGTCAGCATCGGCAGGGACCCGCAGACGGACTTCCTGAGAGGCGTGTTGGAGCTGGAGGACGGGTACATCGTGACCGACGAACGCATGCGGACGAGCGTTGCCGGCGTGTTCGCGGCGGGGGACGGCCGCCTCGGCGCGCGCGCCTACTCGCAAGCGATCGTCGCAGCCGGCGAAGGCGCGGTGGCCGCGCTCGAGGCCGAGCGCTACGTGCTCGACGAACTCGTCGGCGTCGCTCGGTAGCTTGCCCGCGCGCGGGCGCGGCGCCGGGCGGTGTGAAGGAGGCAAGTGATGGTTGCCACGGTTTCGAAGCTGTTCGAGGACGCGGTCCAGACCCACAAGGATCGCGTCGCGCTGCGCATGTTGGTGCCGACGGAGCGGCGGCGCGGGAAGGGCACGCAGCTTGTGCTCAACGAAGTGACGTACGGGCGACTGGCCGAGATGGTCGGCCGCCTCGCGACCGCGCTGCGCGATCTCGGCGTTCGGCGCGGCGACCGCGTCGCCCTCGTGGCAAAGCCGAGGACTGCGTGGGCGACGAGCTTCTTCGCCATCCTTCGCTGCGGCGCGACGGTCGTCCCGCTCGATCCGGAACTGCAGAAGAACGAGATCGAACGGATCCTGGCCGAGGCGCAGGTGAACGGCATCATCGCCTCCGGAAGCAAGATCGACGACCTCGTGGCGATTCGCTCCACGGGCTCTCTCGGAAGCGTCTTCCTCGTGTCGATGGACCGGTCGGCGGAAGAAGGCGTGTTGTTCCTCGACGCCCTCTTGCTCGGGAAAGGCACGCTGCCGATGGTGGAGGTCGCGCCGTCGGAGCTCGCCATCCTCATGTACACGTCGGGCACGACGGGGAACGCGAAGGGCGCGATGCTCACCCACGCCAACATCGCCGCGAACGCGCAGGCGGCGGTGAAGGTCGTCGAGCTGGGGCCGAGCGACACCTTCGTGTCGATCGTCCCGTGGAACCACATCTACGGGCTCACGATCACGCTCATCTGCCCCTTGATCACGGGGGCGACCACGACGTACACGCCCGTCGACCGCAACTTGATGGCCGTCTTGCGAAAGGCCAAGCCGACCATCCTCCTCGGCGTGCCCAAGCTGTACAACGTCCTGCACGGGAGGATCACTGAGTCGATCGAGCAGAGCGCGCTCAAGCGCGCCATCTACCGCCTCTCGCCGACGGTCATGGGAAGCCTGGTCCGCAACAAGCTGTTCGGCAAGCAGTTCCGGTTCTTCACCTCAGGAGGGGCGCCACTGCATCGGACAGCGGCGGCCGGGCTGCGCCACCTCGGCCTCGGCATCATCGATGGCTACGGTCTCACCGAGACGTCTCCGCTGTTGACGATGTGCGAGGTGTTCGACGAGCTGCCCGGCATGCGGGCGATCGAGGGCGTCGAGATCCGCATCGACCACCCGGACGACACGGGCGTCGGCGAGGTCGTCGTCGGTGATATTGGGTTTGAGCAGGATGTGGCGGCAATGGATGAGGTTACCGCGGCGTTCGATGAGCTGAATGATGTGGAAACCGAATTCTGTTTCCGTGACCG
>JAKLFO010000103.1 GCA_022711155.1 Candidatus Bipolaricaulota bacterium | reverse complement strand
TGTCTTCTTGATGGTCGCATGCAGGATCTCCACGCGCTGTCTCGCCGCGTAGCAGTAGAGCGCACGGGCAATTCCCTCCCTCCCGCGCGGTCGCAGCTCGAAGAGCCCATCGCCTAAGGCGCGGGAATGCGGCATCGTTAGATGGGGGCCGAAGTCCATCAAGAACTCAACGAGTCGTGCATAGTCCGCGAGGACTCCCGCGGGCCATCTCTCGATCTCCTCTTTCACTCGCGGGTGGAAGTACTCGACCGAGTACGGCATGCCACCATGTTAGCACATCCGCTAACTCCGGGCAACCGACTCCGCTCGGTGGCCCCACGGGATTGCGAGCTCAGTCCCGCTCGATCTTCTGGATTGCATCGATGATGTCGCGAAGCCGCGATTCCCAGGGCCTAGCTGGCATGCACAGCCTCATGCAGGACGGCGTCACGATACTCGGGGCGCAGAGCGCTTGCTGTCACGAGGTCGACAGGTCGTCCCAGCAGATGCTCAAGGTAGCTCTTCAGCTCGAGGAACCCGAACAAACCCACTGGGTGCGCGAAATCCACGAGGAGATCAACGTCGCTGTCGCCGCGGGCCTCGCCGCGAGCCGTCGATCCGAAGAGAGCAAGGGATCGGACGCCAAGCCGGGTCAGATCCGCTCGGTGCCCTGCCAGTTTCGAGAGTACTGCCTCGCGCTCGTTCATGACGAGTCGATTGTTGTCATGAACTCCCTGGCCGTCAAGCCAAGCACCGTCTTGCCTCAGACGATACGCACGAATGGAACGAAGACAGGGACCGCAGTATTGGGAGAGGGAGTATGGCCGCTGGAGCCGTCCCTTCGCTCTCCAGCGGCTAGGGAGTTCGCTTCTGCGAACGCGTACCCTGCGGGGTACGAACGAGTTCTCCTGCGGAGAACGTCGCCACGGGCCTTGGGGTTCTCACCACGCACTCCCAACCAGAAGCCCCCAGGGACGTCGTGCGTTCCTGGGGCTACGTGTTCCGGAGGAGGGATGGCGGCAGCCGGAGTGGTGCGGTCGGATCTCCGGCTGCTAGGGGAGTTCGCTTCTCGAACTCCTGTGGTGTTATGGCTTCGGCTCTCCAGTCGCTTGGGAGTTTGCTCCTGCAAACGCGTACCCTGCGGGGTACGAACGAGTTCTCCTGCGGAGAACGTCGCCACGGGCCTTGGGGTTCTCACCCCACACTCCCAACCAGAAGCCCTCGGGCGCGACGATCCCTAGGTGCCATGCGACGGCAGAGGAGGATGGCGGCTGAAGTGGCCGCTTCGCTCTTCAGCCGCTAGGGAGTTTGCTCGCGCAAACTCCATCGTACGCGTGGGTGTTCTCACCACGCACTCCCAACCAGAAGCCCCCAGAGCGATTATGTCCCTGGGGGCTTCTGGTTGGGAGAGGAGGATTCGAACCCCCATTAACAGGGCCAGAGCCTGCTGTCCTGCCATTGAACGATCTCCCAGTCGCGGGGCATGGTACTGGGCGCGCGCGGGCCCGTCAAGATGGGCTTGGGCTCTGGGAACGCGCGCCGCTACAATGGGGGCATGGAATGTACGGTGCGGCAGCCGATCGTCGCGGGGTCGTTCTACCCTGACGATCCTGCGCGGCTGGGCGCGCTCGTGCGCGGCTTTCTTGGCGAGTCTCTGCCATCTCCTCCTGCTGCATCGGCGCGGGTCGGGGTCATTGTTCCTCACGCGGGCTATGTCTACTCGGGTCGCGTGGCGGGAGCGGGGCTGCGGGCGGCGTCGGAGTCCGGACGGCCGGAACGCATTGTCCTCCTGGGGGCGAGCCACAGCGGCGCGGGCGGGGCACTCGCCCTGCCGACGGAATCTGCGTGGCGCACGCCGCTCGGCGATGTCCGGCTCGATGCGCCGACAGTCGAGCGTCTCGCGGCGCTCGGTGTCTCGCGGAGCCGCGATGCGTTCCGCCGCGAGCACTCGATGGAGGTCGTCCTTCCGTTCTTGCAGGTTCTGTTTGCGGATTGTCCGCCGGTCGTGCCGATCTGCGTGGAGCTCGCTCCATGGGACGCGCTCGAGGAGGGCGCGCGGCGGCTGACGGTGGCTCTGGGGCCTGATCCTGTCTGGGTCGTCGCGTCGAGCGACTTCACGCACTACGAGCCGGACGCGCGGGCGCGCGCTCTGGATCGGGGGGCGCTGGACCGAATCCTGGCCGGTGACGCGGAGGGGTTCTACCGAATGACGGTCGAGCGCGGGCTCTCGATCTGCGGCGCGGGGGCCATCGTCGTCTTGCTGCTCTGGGCGCGCGCGCTCGGCTTGTCGCGCGCGTCGCTCGTCGAGTACGCGACCTCGGGCGATGTCTCGGGGGATCGGTCGGCCGTCGTCGGGTACGCTGCGGCGGTGTTCGCGAAGGAGAACGCATGATTCGAAGCATGACGGGCTTCGGGCACGGGGCGGCGACGGCGGGCGGTTGGCACGCCGAGGCGACGCTTCGTTCGGTCAACCACCGCTTCTTGTCGATCCGCATTCGCTCGCTCGCCGACCGGCCGTGGCTGCAGTCGCAGATCGAGGAGAAGGTCCGCGGCGTCTTGCATCGTGGCGATGTCGGGGTGTGGTTGACGGTCACCGAGGAGACGGACTCCGAGGGTCGCGCGGGGTTCGATCGCGGGGTGGCGGCACGCGCGTACCGCGCGCTCGAGGGGCTGCGGGCGGAGTTCGGGATTCCCGATCCGGCGACTCTCGCCGACCTGATCCGCGCGGGCGGGCTCCAGACGCCGCAGGAAGACGAGGAGACTCTGTGGCCGGCGGTCAGAGCGGCGCTCGAGCAGGGGCTGGCGGCGCTGGCGCGAACGCGCGAGACCGAGGGGAAGATGCTCGAGACGGAGATGTCCCGCCTGCTCGTCGTTCTCGAGGAAGGAAGCGTCGGCGCGGAACGGCGGCTGCCGGAGATCCAGGAGGAGCTGCGATCGAAGCTGCGCGCGCGCATCGAGGAACTGGATCTGCGCGTGGATCCGGAACGGCTCGAGGCGGAGGTCATCCTGTACGTCGACCGCTTCGACGTTCAGGAGGAACTGGTGCGACTGCGCGGGCACATCGCTCGCGCCCGCGATGTCCTGTCTCGCGGTGGCCCGGTGGGCAAGGAGCTGGACTTCCTGAGCCAGGAACTGCTCCGCGAGGCGAACACGCTCGGCTCGAAGGTGCGCGATGGTGAGGTGGTCGGGTTCACGGTCGACATGAAGGTGGCGATCGAGCAGCTTCGTGAGCAGGTGCAGAATGTCGAGTGAGAAGCTCGCGGCGCGCCGGCGCGGCGTCGGGAGCGGGCTCGCGTTCGTCGTCTCGGGACCTTCCGGAGCGGGCAAGAACACGGCGATCAATCGGCTGATCGCCGAGACTCCGAGCCTCGTGTACTCGGCTTCGCACACGACGCGCGCGCCCCGTCCGGGCGAGAAAGACGGCGTCGACTACCACTTCGTCGCCAAGGATGAGTTCGCGCGGATGGTCGAACGCGGCGAGTTCATCGAGCACGTGGTGTATCTGGGCGACCAGTACGGAACGTCGAAGGGCGAGATGGCGCGGCTCGCGGCACTCGGGCTCGATGTCGTGCTGAATATCGACGTAGTCGGCGCGCAGACGCTCCGGCGCACGGGCGTCCCTGGCACGCGCTTGGCCTTCGTGTTCTTCGCTCCCCCGTCTCTCGATCGGCTGGGCGAGCGGCTGCGGGCGCGCGGTTCGGAGAGCGAGGCGGCGATTGCCGAGCGCCTGCGCGTCGCGGCGCGCGAGATCGAGACGCTCGCCTCGTTCGATTACCTCGTGATCAACGACACGATCGAGACGGCTGTGCGGGAGCTGGGGGCGATCGTCGCCGCCGAGCGGCTGCGGGTCGTGGCGTAACGTCCTCTGTGGCGACGCGAGCGAGGCTCCCGGCGTTGCGCGATGCCGGGAGGTGGCTCCGGCGTCCGGGACCCCGACACATCCGTCCCCGGCTTGATGCGTACGGCGGCGTTCCGACCCGCTCGGCACGGCCCGATATGTTCTCTCTCGGTCCGACACGGCGTCGGAGACAAGTTCCGACGCTACAGGGGCTGGCGCTCGATTTCTCCACTGGCCCGCGCGATCTCCCCCACATTGACGTGGTCGCATCTGCCAGACGAGGCTCCTTGCACACTCCGCGTCGCTCCGCGACCTCTGCGGTGGAATCCGCCGGGGTGGAGAGCCTACAGAGATCGCACGGCACCGCAGAGCGCGTAGGGGCGGAAAGAACGAGGGGCGCCGGCATGCCGGCACCCCTCGAATAGGTACAGATCAATATCGGGGATTACTTGCGCGCTACGCCCTTCGGCGCCGCCTTGAGGGACTTCTCGATGCGGCGCTTGAGCTCCTTCCCCGGCTTGAACAGCGGGACGACCTTCGCTTCCACCTGAATCGGCCGCTTGGTCTGCGGGTTGATGCGGCTCGAAGCCTTGCGCGAGCGCACCGCAAACTTGCCGAATCCCACGAGCTTGACTTCGTCCCCGGTCAGGAGCGCGTCCTGCACGAGGTCGAGCACGTTGTCGAGCAACTTACGTGCCTCTTTCTTCGTGAGATTCGACTTCTCCGCCAACCGATCGATGAATTCGCCCTTGTTCATTGCTTACTGGCCTCCTTGCAACCTGCTCTCGCCTTCTTATTGAGCCTCGTCGTCAAACCCGGTCTTGCCCAAGAGGTCGCGCATGCTGAGCGACTCGTGGCCGCCCTCGTCGAGGAAGCGTCGGTCGACTTTCTCGCGTCCGCCGCGGGCAGGACGTTCCTTCCCGCCGGCAGCCACGCGCCGCCGCTTTCCTCGCCCTGTGCGATCGCGGTCCTCGTCGTCAGCCGGGACGGTCGGAACCTCGGGCGGGCCGAACAGGTTGCGCATGCTGAGGCGAACCTGATGCTTCTCTTCGTTGATGCCGATGATCTTCGCCTGGATCTTCTGCCCCACGGCGAGGACGTCGGCGGGAGTGGCGATGCGCTCGTTCGAGATCTCCGAGACGTGAATGAGTCCGTCGACCTCGTCGGTGATCTTCATGAAGGCGCCGAACTCCTTGATCTCGGTGATCTCGCCTTCCACGACGTCATCGATCGAGAACTTGTCGACGAATCGCCGCCACGGGTTGTCCTTGAGCTCGCGGATCGAGAGCGAAATGCGCCGCTCGCGCGGATCCGCACTCAGGACCTTGACCTGAACGGGGTCGCCTTCCTTGAGGACGTCGCGCGGGTGGTTGACGTGGCCCCAGTCGATCTCCGACACGTGGACCAGGCCCTCGACGCCCTCCTCGAGCTTCACGAACGCGCCGAAGTCGGTGATCTTGGTGACCGTGCCGGTCGCGACTTGCCCGCGCGCGTACTTGGTCTCGACGTTCTCCCACGGGTCGCGCTGGGTGCGTCGCAACGACAGGCTGATGCGTCGGGCTTCCTCGTCACAGCTCAGGATGACGACGGGTACCTCGTCGCCTTCCTTCACGACGTCTTTCGGGTTCTCGGGGTGGCCCCACGAGAGCTCCGAAATGTGGACGAGCCCTTCGACATCCTGTTCGAGCTCGACGAACGCGCCGAAGTCGGTCACGCTCACGACCTTGCCCTGGACCAGCTTCCCTGCGGGGTAGCGCTCAGAGATGCCGCCCCACGGGTTCGGGCGCAGGCGCTTGATCGAGAGGGACACTTTGCCCTTCTCGCGGTCGAAGTCGATGACCTTGACCTTGACGTGGGTGCCGACTCGGTACTCGGACGGCGGAACGGGGAGGTCCTTCCACGCGATCTCCGACCGGTGGACGAGGCCCTCGAAGCCGCCGATGTCGACAAAAAGACCGAAGTCGACGACGCTGCGGACCGTGCCCTCGATCTCCTGCTCGGGTTGCAGCGCGTCGAAGAGCGCCTTGCGCTTCGAGCGCTCGCGCTCCTTGATGAACTCCTTGTGCGAGACGACGAGGTTCTTGTCGCGCCGAGAGAGCTCGAGGATGCGGAACTGGATCCGCTTGCCGCGAAGCTCTTCGATGCTGCTCGGCAAGTCGCTGCCGAGGTGCGAGCCCGGCAGGAACGCGCGGATGCCGTCGAGGTTGACGTGATACCCGGCGCCCTTGACTTCGCCCGTGATCTCCCCTTCGACAACGGTCCCCTCCGAGTACGCCGCTTCGAGGCCGTCGATGCGCTTCTCGTACTCGGCCTGCTTCTCG
>JAKLFO010000102.1 GCA_022711155.1 Candidatus Bipolaricaulota bacterium | reverse complement strand
CTTCTCCACCGAGCCCCCTGTCGCGAGCCTCTCGCCCGGACAGCACGCCCTGCGAGGTGGAGACGATGCAGACTCCCATGCCTCCCAGCGGTTGGGGAATCTCGTCCTTGCCTACGTAGACGCGCCGACTCGGCTTGCTGACCAGACGGATCTCGTTGATCGCGCGTCGGGCGCGGTTTCTCTCGCCGCGGTACTTGAGGGCGACGCGGAGCTGCGGTTGCGGCTCCCCATCGACCTTCTCCACTGCCGCAAGGTACCCTTCCTGAAACAGGATCTGCGCCACGGCCTCTTTCAGCTGCGAGTGCGGCATCGTGACGCTGTCGTGGAGGCACGAGTTCGCGTTGCGGATTCGCGTCAGCATGTCGCCAATCGGATACGGAATCATCATGTCCTCCTACCAGCTCGCCTTCTTGATCCCCGGAATCTCCCCCAAGTGAGCGAGCTTGCGGAAGCAGAGTCTGCAGATCCCGAAGTCGCGAATGACCGCATGCGGGCGCCCGCAGAGGTTGCAGCGGGTGTACTTCCGCACGCCGAACTTCGGGGTGCTCTTCGTCTTGTTGATGAGTGCTTTCCTTGCCATGCTCGCCCCCTAGTCGCTGAACGGGAACCCCAACGCCTTGAGGAGCACGTAGCCCTCGCGGTCGTCGCGCGCGGTCGTCACGATCGTGATGTCCATTCCCTGCGTCTTCACGATCTCGTTGTACTCGATCTCGGGGAACGTCAGCTGTTCGGAGAGGCCGAGCGTGTAGTTCCCACGGCCGTCGAACGCCGACGCCGACAGTCCGCGGAAGTCGCGGATGCCGGGCAGGACGACGTTGAACAGCTTGTTGAGGAACTCGTAGGCCCGCTCGCCGCGCAACGTCACCCGGCACCCGATGGGGTCGCCGAGGACGAGCTTGAAGTCGGAGATCGACTTCTTCGCCTTCGTCACGACGGGCCGCTGCCCGGTCATCTTCGCCAGGTTCTGAACCGCCCCTTCGAGAACCTTGGGGTTGTCCTTGTCGCCGACACCCATGTTGACGACAACCTTCACGACCCGCGGGATCTCCATCGCGTTCGAGATGCCCAACTCGTCCTTGAGACGCGGGGCGATCTCCGTCACGTACCTCTCATGTAGCAGCATCGCTAAAAGGTCTCCCCACACCGACTGCACTTGCGCGTCTTCTTCCCATCTACATCGACGAAGCGAACGCGCGACGGCGTGTCGCAACCCGGGCAGATCGGCAAGACCTTCGACGCGGGGAACGTCGCCTCGCGCTTCACGATGCCCGGCTGCCGCAGCGTCTGCGTCGCCCGCTGATGCTTCGTGACCATGTTGATGTTCTCCACGAGGATTCGGTCCTTCTCCGGCACCACGGAGAGCACGCGTCCGATCTTGCCGCGATCTTCGCCGGACAGCACCTGGACGCGGTCCCCCTTGCGCACGCTCTTCATCGCTTCCTCCTAGAGAACCTCGGGCGCCAGGGAGATGATTCGCATCATCTTCTTGTCGCGCAGCTCGCGAGCCACAGGACCGAACACGCGCGTCCCGACCGGCTCCCCTTGGGCGTTGATCAACACGATCGCGTTGTCGTCGAAGCGGATGTATGTCCCGTCCTCGCGTCGATACGCGCTGCGCGTCCGGACGATCACTCCGCGCACGATCTGCCCCTTCTCGATGTCGCTCGTCGGCAGTCTCTTGCGCACGGACCCCACAACGATGTCGCCGATCTCTCCCATTCGTCGATTCGACGGACCGAGGATGTTGAAGCAGCGAACCAGCTTCGCGCCGGAGTTGTCCGCCACCTTCAGCATCGTCTGCATCTGGATCATGTTAGCCCTCCGCCTTTTCGACGATCTCGACCAGCCGCCATCGCTTCATGCGGCTCAGCGGACGGCACTCTTCGATCCGCACGAGATCCCCGACGCCGGCCTGTTGCTGCGCATCGTGCGCGTAGAACTTGACGTGGCGCGTCACGTGCTTGTGGTAGCGCGGATGAAGGAGGTTCTCCTCGACTCGCACGACGATCGTCTGTTCCATCCGGTCGCTCGTGACCCGACCGGTCTTCGTCTTCTTCATCGTCCTTCCTCCCGCTCCCGCGTCTTCTCGACCGTCAGCGTCAGAGCCCGCGCCACGTCGCGGCGCGCCTTCTTAAGCTCCGCCGTGTTCGCGAGCTGTCCGGTCGCCCGCTGGAAACGAAGGTTGAACAACTTCCGCTTCGCCTCTCGTGTCTGGCGGCCAAGCTCGTCCAGCGGCATCTCGCGCAGCTTGTCGGCCTTCATACTTCGCCTCCCAAGATCGTCCGCCGCTTCAGCCGAGTGCGCACCGGAAGCTTGTTGCCCACAAGGTAGTGCACGCGCTTCGCTTGGTCCTCGGTGATGCCGGAAATCTCGAACAACACGTTGCCGGGACGCACGACGGCGACCCAGTGATCTACGGGGCCCTTCCCCTTTCCCATGCGGGCCTCCGCGGGGTGCTTCGTGATCGGCTTGTCCGGGAACACGCGGATCCACAGCCGGGCGCCGCGCTGCGTCGTGCGGGCGATCGTCGTACGGCACGCCTCGAGCTGCGCCCCAGTGATCCAGGCGGACTCGAGCGTCTGAATCCCGAAGTCGCCGAACGCGATCTGGTTCCCGCGCGTCGCCTTGCCCGCCTTGCGGCCGCGATGCATCTTCCGATACTTCGTACGCTTAGGGAAAAGGAGTGGCATCTCACTTCACCTCGTCTCGACGGGCGCGCGGCGAGCGTTCCCCGCGGAACACCCACGCCTTGACGCCGATGTGGCCGTACTTCGTGCGCGCCTCGACGAGCCCGTAGTCGATGTCGGCACGGAGGGTCTGAAGCGGGATTCGCCCTTCCTTCATCGTGATCGAGCGCGCGATGTCGGTCCCGCCCAGTCGCCCGCTCACCTTGATCTTCACGCCCTCGGCTCCTGCACCCATGACGCGCCGGATCGCTTCTTTCATCGCGCGTGCCGGCGCAGTCCGGTTCTCTACCTGTAGGGCGACATCCTGCGCGACCAGACGCGCCTCGAGGTCCGGCCGATCGATCTCCTGGATCGATACCTTGACGTTGCGCCCGGTGAGGTCCTCGAGCGAGCGCTGCAGGATCTCGATCTCGCTGCCGCCGCGTCCGATGATGATCCCCGGCCTCGCGGAGCGGATGACGATCGACACGCGATCCTCTTTGGAGCGTTCGATGTTGATCTCCGCGACCGCCGCGCGGCGATAGCGATCCTGGATCAGATCGCGGATGCGCTTGTCTTCGGCGATGTACAGGGGAGCCAGCTTCGGGTTATACCAGTTGGAAACCCACTTCCGCGTGACCCCGACACGGAATCCTACCGGATGGATCTTCTGGCCCATCACGCACTCTCCCTGTCGCCGACGATGATCGTGACGTGGCTCGTGTGGTGGCGCACGACGTCGGCTCGTCCGTACGCACGAGGCTGCATCCGCCGCAGAGACTTGCCCATATCGACGGTCGCCTTGACTACGTACAGCCGGTCGACGTCCACGTCGTAGTGGTTCTCTGCGTTGGCGATCGCGGACTCGAGCGTCTTGCGAATCGGTCCGGCCGACTTCTTGCTCGACAGCCTCACGATCCTGAGCGCCTCGTTCACGTCCTTGCCACGAATCGCGTCGATCACGAGTCGCGCTTTCCGCGGCGACATGCGAATGTGGCGCGCAATAGCCCGTGCTTCCATAAGTCACTCCCTACGTGAGGCTCGCGGCCTTCTTCTTCTTCATTCCGCCATGCGAGCGGAAGGTCCGCGTCGGCGCGAACTCCCCCAGCTTGTGGCCTACCATGTTCTCGACGACGGACACCGGCAGGAAAACCTTCCCGTTGTGCACCTTGATGGTCAGTCCGACCATCTCCGGCGTCACCATCGAGGCCCGCGACCACGTCTTGATCTCTTTCGAGTCCCCTCGCTTCGCCCGCTGCACCTTGTCGAGTAGGCTGGCGCAGACGAAGGGACCCTTCTTCGTTGATCTCCCCATCAGGGCCTCCTACCGCCGGCCCTCGCCGGCGCGGCGCACGATCAGCGCGCTGCTCTTCTTCTTGGACTTGCGGGTGCGACCGCCCTTCGCCGTCTTGCCCGTCGGCGACACCTTCGGCCCGCCCACGTGGCCCCGGCCTTCGCCGCCGCCGTGCGGGTGGTCCACCGGGTTCATCGCCGTGCCGCGCACTTCAGGCTTCCAGCCGAGGTGGCGCATGCGCCCCGCGCTTCCGTGCTTCACGTTCTTGTGGTCGGGATTCGACACCTCGCCCACCGTGGCGCGGCAGTCGGTGCGGAAGATCCGCACCTCGCCCGACGGAAGGCGAACGTGCGCTCGGTCGTCTTCCTTGCCGATCAGCTTCGCCGACGTCCCCGCGGATCGAGCGATGGCTCCGCCGCTGCGCGGGTAGAACTCCAGGTTGTGGATGGAGGAACCGAGCGGAATCCGCGCCAGCGGAAGCGAGTTGCCCACCGAGACTTCCGCCTTGTCGCCCGCCTCCACCACGGTCCCGATCGCCAGCTCCATGGGGGCCAGGATGTAGCGCTTCTCGCCGTCTGCGTAGTGCAGGAGCGTGATCCACGCCGAGCGGTTCGGGTCGTACTCGCGCGTCACGACGCGGGCCGGAATGCCGTCCTTGTCGCGCGCGAAGTCAATCACGCGGTACTGCCGCTTGTGCCCGCCACCGCGCCAGCGCGCCGTGATGTGGCCTTGGTTGTTGCGGCCCGACTTCTTCGGCTTCGGACGCAGCAGGCTCTTCTCCGGAGCGGCAGGAGAGAGCTCGGTATAGTCGGGCAGCTCCGCGTGGCGCCGCCCGGGCGTCGTCGGCTTGTATCTCTTGAGCGCCATCGTCGACTAGCCTCCCATCATCTCGATCCGATTGCCCGGCGCGAGCCGCACGGTCGCTTTTCGCCACCGCGAGGTGTGCCCGTGAAGCTGGCTCAAACGCTCCCGGCGCGGCTTCCCGTGGACGTTCGCCGTCCACACCTTCTCGACCTTCACTTTGAACAGCTCCTCGATCGCCTTGCGGATCTCGACTTTGTTGGCGCCGAGGGCCACGCGGAACGCGTACTTGCGCTCCTCGGCCTTGCGCACCGTGTCTTCGGTGACGAGGGGCGAGAGGACGATGTCCTCTGCATGCGTGAGCTTCGCCATGACTAGAACCTCCCTCGCAGTTCCTCGACCGCCCCGGTCGTCATGACGAGCGTGTCGTGTCGGAGGATGTCGTAGACGTTGATTCCGCATCCCGCGATGCACTTCACGTACGGCACGTTCGAGAATGACTTCCTCACCGCGCGCCCGTACTCGGAAGTGCCGACGACGATGAGCGCGCTGCCCTCGACGCCGAGTCGAGCGAGCAACGCCAGCGCTCCCTTCGTCTTGGGCTCTGCGAACCCGATGCGGTCCACGAGAACGACGTGGCCGTCGCTCGCCCGGTCAGACAGCGCCGACAGGAGAGCTCCGGCCCGCATCTTCTTCGTCATATCCATCTCGTACGAGCGAGGCTTCGGCCCGAACACGGTTCCGCCGCCTACCCACAGAGGCGAGCGGCGAGATCCGTGACGCGCGCGGCCGGTCCCCTTCTGGCGCCACGGCTTGTGGCCGCCGCCGCGAACTTCGCCGCGCGTCTTCGTCGAGCTCGTGCCCTGTCTTCGGCCGGCCATCTGCAAGCGGACCATCCGGTACAGGAGGTCGCGGTTGACTTCGCCGCCGAAGAGGCGCTCGTCGAGCGCCACCGTCTTCGGCCCGGCTCCCTCTGCGAACGAGTACACCTTCGCTTCAACCATGGCGCTTCCCCAATTCCACGACCGCTCCACGGGCGCCGGGAGTCGAACCCTTGAGGACGAGCAGGTTTCGCTCGGCGTCCACCTTGAGCACGCGGAGTCCGCGCACCGTCACCCGCTGGTTGCCCATGTGCCCGGGCATCTTCCGCCCCTTGATGACGCGACCCGGCTCAACGTGGCAGCCGATCGACCCGGGGCGTCGATGGAACTTCGACCCGTGAGCATCCGGCCCGCCGCTGAAGTTCCAGCGCTTCATCACGCCCTGGAAGCCCATCCCGCGGGTCGTCGCCGAGACGTCCACCTTGTCGCCCACAGCGAAGATCGAGACGTCGATCTTGTCGCCAACCTTGTACTCCCCAACGTTGTCGACGCGGATCTCGAACAGACGGCGGTGCGGAGCCACCCCCGCCTTCTTGAAGTGGCCTCACACGGGGCGCG
>JAKLFO010000101.1 GCA_022711155.1 Candidatus Bipolaricaulota bacterium | reverse complement strand
GGACACGCCGATGCCGAAGATCGAGAAGAGCTGCAGCGGCACGATGGAGAAGCCGGTGACCAGGTCGAAGTTGAGGCGGATGAGCTTGTAGAGCGAGTACTTGGACTCGCCGCCGGCGCGCTCCTCGTGCTCCACCTCCACCTCGGCCGGGCTCTGCGCGTACGAGTAGGCGAGCGCCGGGATATAGGTGCTCACCTCGCGCGAGGAGCGGATCGCCTCCACCGATACGGCGGGCATCACCTCGATCCAGGCGGTCTACGTGCCGGCCGACGACCTGACCGATCCCGCGCCGGCCACCGTGTTCGCGCACCTCGACGCGTCGATCACCCTGTCGCGCGCGATCGTCGAGAAGGGCATCTACCCGGCGGTCGATCCCCTGCAGTCCAATTCGACGATCCTCGACCCGCAGTTCACGACGGCCGAGCACTACCGCGTGGCGCGCAAGACGCTCGAAGTCCTGCAGCGTTACGAGGATCTGAAGGACATCATCGCGATCATGGGCATGGACGAGCTGTCGGACGAAGACCAGCTCGCCGTGCGCCGGGCGCGCAAGGTCGAGCGTTTCATGAGCCAGCCGATGTTCGTGGCAGAGCAGTTCACGGGCCGCCCCGGAGCCTACGTCAAGCTCGCCGACACGGTTCGCGGCTTCGCGGCGATCGTCGACGGGCAGCTCGACTCGCTTCCCGAGCAGCTCTTCTACATGGCTGGCGGAATCGAAGAAGTGCTCGAGCGCGCGACGCAGGCCGGCCACGACGTCGGGCTCGTCGACTAGCCCACCTCGCGCCCGCTATCGCACCAGACGGAACGCGAAACCCACGCTCGTCCCGTCGGCGAAGCCGAGCCACAGCGTGTAGGCGCCGGGGCGAAAGACGACGAGCGGGAGAGCGAGCGTGTACGTCGACCCGTCCCAGGCGAGGGTTCCCCAGCGCTCAAGGATGGGCGTTTCGGGGTCGTCGGGGTCGGCGCGCACGAGCGAGTAGGAAGCGGGCGCGGGCGGGTACGCGGCCAGGCTCGGGTCGACCGCGCACTCGACGCGCAGCCACTCGGAGAGCCTCAGCGTTGCCGCCTGCGATTCGGCATCCGCTCCTTCCAGCGAGGCCGAGGCGGGCAGACTGAAGAGCGCCTCCGCGGCCCCGTCCGGGCGCACGCGCGCGATCTCTACTCCGAGCTCGGCGTAGGAGACGCAATACTCGCCCGTCGCTGTACCGAAGAGGCCGGTCGAATCCTCGACGGTGACGCGGAACTCATGTCGGCCGGGAGTCCGCGTGTCGAGCAGGCCGTTCACAAGCCCGTCCGTCCGCACGGCCGCGATAGGCGCGAGGGACGCGACGTCCCACGAGGGGGCGAGCTCGTCGCCGACCGCCAACCTGGCGCGAGCGCCCGGGCTCCGGATCTGCACCGTGGGGGGCTCGGTGTTGTAGACGAGAACGGTGAACGTGAAGGAGGCCGCGTTGCCCGCCCGATCGAACGCCGTGGCGACGACGGACGAAGCTCCCATGGGAAGACGGGCGCCGGAGGCGATCGAGAAGGAGAGGGTGGGGGAGGGATCGAGCGCGTCGACGGCGGTGACGCCTGACCAGTCCGCGGTGGCCGACAGCGTGCCCGGGTCGTTCGGGAGCCGGAGCGAGCCCACGACGCCCCGCAGCTCGGGCGGCGTCGCGTCGATCCGGAAGGGGCCGACGTGAACCGCATCGCTCGAGTTCCCGGCGCGATCGAGGGCGGTGACGTGGAACCACCACACGCCGTCGCTTGGGACGGCGAACGCCTCGCCCGTCCACTCGAACGGCCGGTTGGAGATCCCGCCCGGAGAAGACGCCGCGGCGCGATCCCACAGGGCGGCGTAGCCGCTCAGCCCCGAGCCGGCGTCGGTCGCCGGCGCTAGGTCCACACGGAGCGCGACATCTCGTGACCACTCCTCGGTCGGGGAGGCCGAGACGAGGAGCGGCGCCGCGGGCGGCGTCGCGTCCAGCGTGAGCGCCCGCCACTCGGTCCAGGGACCCAGATTCCCTGCGCGGTCGAGGCAGTTGACGCGCCACGTGTAGTTGCCCTCGACGTCGAGCGACGGCGCGTACGTCGTGCGCGTCGTGACGTAGTCGCGGACCTTCGGCCCACGGATCTCGATCTCGTACTTGGCGGCGCCCGCGAGGTCGTCCGGCGGCGTCCAGGCGAAGCGGGGAGAGAGGTCGCTCGTCGCCGCCCCGTCGGCGGGTTCGACGAGCGGCGGCGCGGGCGGCGGGGTTCGGTCGAGCACGATCGAGGCGTCGGCGAGCGACGCGGCGGAGGGCGCGCCGTCCAGCTCTCCGACGGCCGCTCCGGCGGGAATCGAAACGCGCACCGTCCCGTCTTCCGCGACGCTGGACACCGCGATCTCGAACGTCGTCCCGTCGTCCGGCGCGACCTCCCGCACCGAGACGGCGGCCGGGGGCGAGACGTCGACGCCCGCGGACGAGAAGCCGACCACCGGCTCGGAGAACGTGACCGAGAAGAGAAGCGGCTCGAGGTTGGTCGGCGACTTCTGCCCCGCGGCGAGAGCGAGGGTAGGCGCCGGAGCCGCGGCGACGGCCGCACCGAGGGCGAGGACGACTAACAGGGCAAGTCCTACGAAGCATCGCGTCATGGAAGCCTCCCGTCTCGTATCATCACAGATCCTACATCCAATGCAAGGTGGTCGGCAAGGGCGTGCGAACTTGGTATGGGGCGCGGGAACGCGCGATTGACCGGCTCTCGGCGACCCCGTATACTCGCTAACCGCCTGGCGGTGTAGCCAAGTGGTAAGGCAAGGGACTGCAAATCCCTGATTCAGCGGTTCGAATCCGCTCGCCGCCTCAGACCCATGGGTGGTTAGCTCAGTTGGGAGAGCGCATGCTTGACGTGCATGAGGTCACAGGTTCGAGCCCTGTACCACCCACCAGCCGCACGACGTGCGGCGTTTCCCTTCGACGCGCCGCGCCTTTCCCCTGCGTTGGATCCGCCTGTTCATGGGCACATCCGTGCAGGGAGTCCCTCTTGTCGGTATACTGACTGGGCTGCAGGGAATCACGTTCTCACGAACGTGGAAGGGTAGCGTCGAATGGTGAATCGAATCGGCATTCGGCGGGAGGATCTTTACGCGTGGGAGCGTCGAGCGCCCCTGATCCCCGAGCACGTGCGCGAGCTCATCGCCGAACACAAGCTCGAGTGCATCGTCCAGTCGTCCGATCGTCGCGTCTACAGCGATGAGGAGTATCGGCGCCTCGGCGTGACGGTCTCGGACAACCTCGATGCGTGCCCCATCGTGGTCGGGTTGAAAGAGATCCCCGTGGACGTCCTGCGCTCCGATAAGGTCTATGTGTTCTTCTCGCACACGATCAAAGGGCAGCCGTTCAACATGCCGATGCTGCAGCGCATCCTCCAGCTCGGATCGACGATCATCGACTACGAGAAGATCGTGGACGATCGAGGACGACGCCTCATCTTCTTCGGCAACTACGCGGGACTCGCCGGCATGATCGACACGCTGTGGGCGCTCGGGAGGCGCCTGGCGTCGGAGGGCATCGCGACGCCGTTCTCGGAGATCGGACAAGCATCGTCGTACGCTTCGCTCGACGAGGCCAAGGCCGAGATCCGCGCGGTCGGCGACGCGATTCGAACCACTGGTCTGCCCGAAGCGATCTCGCCTCTCGTGATCGGTGTGGCCGGATACGGCAACGTCTCCCGCGGAGCGCAGGAGATTCTGGACCTCTTGCCGCTTCGCGAGGTGGCTCCGCGCGCCCTGCTCGAGGGGAATCTGCCCTCCGACTCCCGGACGGTCGTCAAGACCGTGTTCAAGGAAGAGCACACCGTGCGGCCGTTGATCGCCGGGCGACCGTTCGACCTGGACGAATACTACAAGCACCCCGAGAGATACGACGCGTGCTTCGAGCCCTACCTCGCGCACATGCACGTCATGGTCAACTGCATCTACTGGGAGCCGAAGTACCCGCGCCTCGTCACCCGACAAGGCATCCGCGACTTGTACAGCTGCGGACAACCGAAGCTTCGCGTCATCGGAGACATCACGTGCGACGTCAAGGGCGGCGTCGAGGTCACGGTGAAGGCGACCGAGCCCGATGAGCCCGTCTACGTCTACCAGCCGGAGACCGGGACGACGGTCGCCGGCGTGGAGGGACGCGGGCCGGTCGTCATGGCGGTCGAGATCCTGCCGAGCGAGCTCCCGCGAGAGGCCTCCGCGTACTTCAGCACCATCCTCAAGCGGTTCGTCCCGACGATCGCTGCGGCGGACTACGGGGTGCCCTTCGAGGCCCTCGAGCTGCCGCCGGAGCTGAAGCGCGCGATCATCACCTACCGTGGCGCGTTGACGCCCGCCTACCAGTACCTCCAGCATCACCTGAATTCGGCCTAGATTCGCAGGGAAGGAGACACAGTGCAGAGCGTTCTGATCCTCGGAGCCGGCCTCGTCGCCGGACCGTTGGTTCGCTACCTGTTGAACGTCAAGGGGTTCCGCGTCACGGTCGCGACGCGGACGGTGGACAAGGCGGAAAAGCTCATCGGCGGAGCGAAGAACGGCACGGCCGTCGCGCTGGACGTGGAGGACCGGGCGGCGCTCGAGGCGCTGGTCGCGCAGCACGACCTGTCGATCAGCCTCTTGCCGTACGTCCACCACCCGCTCGTGGCCCAGTTCTGCGTCAAGCACAAGAAGCAGATGGTGACGACGTCGTACGTCAAGGACACAATGCGCGCGCTGGACGGCGCAGCGCGAGACGCCGGCGTGATCTTGCTGAACGAGATCGGCGTCGACCCGGGCATCGACCACATGTCGGCGATGCAGGTCATCCATCACATCCGCGACGAGGGCGGCACGCTCGTCGGCTTCACGTCGAACACGGGCGGACTTCCGGCGCCTGAAGCGAACACGAATCCGATGGGCTACAAGTTCTCGTGGGCGCCGCGCGGTGTCGTCTTGGCGGGCAAGAACTCCGCGCGTTTCCTGAAGGACGGCAAGGTCGTCGACGTTCCGGGGCCCGAGCTGTTCGCCCACCACTGGAACTGCGCGATCGCCGGGTTCGGCGATCTCGAGGTGTACCCGAACCGCGACTCGCTGCCGTACATCGAGACGTACGGCATCCCGACGGTCACGAGCATGTTCCGCGGGACGCTCCGCTACCCGGGCTGGTGCAACACGCTCAAAGCGATCGTCGACCTCGGGATTCTCGATGAGACGTTGAGGACCGATCTTGCGGGCCTCACCTTCGCGCAGTGGACCGGACGCCTGCTCGGTCTTCAAGGGAGCGCCACGCCCCGCGACCTGGCGCGCCGCCTGGGCGTTGCGGAGAGTGCGAAGCCCGTGACGGACCTCGTCTGGCTGGGGCTCGTGAGCAACGACCCTCTTCCGAAGGAAGCGACGACGTACCTCGACGTCCTGGCGCAGCGGATGCTGGCCAAGATGCAGTACGCTCCGGGAGAGCGCGACCTGCTCGTCATGCAGCACGAGTTCGTCGTTCGCCGCGCCGGACGGACCGAGAAGACGCTCTCGACGCTCGTCGACTACGGCATCCCGAACGGCGACACGTCGATGTCCCGCCTCGTCGGCCTGCCGGCCGCGATCGCCGCGCGGATGATCCTTCAGGGGGAGATCCACCTCACGGGAGTGCAGATTCCCACCGTGCCGGCCGTCTACGAGCCCGTGCTCGAGGAATTGGCGACGATGGGCGTCTGCTTCAAGGAAGCGACGACGTCCGTCTAGGAGGAGGAGGCTTTCGGCCCCGCGGGGCGGCGTCCGGCGGTCTGGCGCCGACCTGCGGGGCCGTCTTTCTTGCCGCAGGTCGGACACTCGGGGTCGGGCGCGATGGCGATGGGTGTCAGATCCATCCGCCGGGCGTCGTAGAGCAAGAGGCGGTTCGGATCGGGGGCGGCGTAGCCGGTGATCCAGCGGATGACCTCCGTCGCCTCGAGCAGGCCCACGACCCCGGGCACGACGCCAAGGATCCCGGTCTCTTCCGCCGGTCGGAGCGCGTCCGCCGGAGGGGGGGAGGGGAACAGGCACCGGTAGCATGGCGCGCCGGGAACGCACAGCCGCGCCATCTGTCCCTCGAACTGGAAGACGGCGCCGTAGATGTAGGGGATGCCGAGATCGAGCGCGACGTCGTTCATGGCGTAGCGCGACGCGAGGTTGTCCGTCCCATCGACGATCACGTCGTAGTTTCGGGCGATCCGCTGTGCGTCGTCGCCCGCGAACCGGATCGGGTGCGCCTCGACGCGCATCGTGGAGTTGAGGTCGGCGAGCCGCGCACGCGCGGCCGCGGCCTTCGGCGCTCCGAGATCTCGCTCCCCGT
>JAKLFO010000100.1 GCA_022711155.1 Candidatus Bipolaricaulota bacterium | reverse complement strand
CACGGGACGCTCGCGCAGGAGAAGTCGCGCCTCATGGTGTCGTGCGTCGTCGCCCTGGCGGTGTTGTCGCTCGTCGGCGGACTGGCGGTCAGCTGGCCGTCTGAGCTGGCGCGCGTCGCGATCTCGCAGATGCTGGGGGTGGCGGGATGACGCAGACGGCCCTCCTCCTCGCCATCGCCGTACCCGCGGTCGCCGCGCTCCTCACCCTGCTCGTACCGAACCGCCGGGCGCCATGGGCGCCGGCGATTCTGGCGATGCTCGTCTGCGGATTCGAGCTCGCCGTCGCCATCTACGTCTTCCCTACGGACTTCGCGTTCGCGTGGCCGTGGATGGGGTTCGGCGTGGACTTCGCGCTGCGCCTCTCGCGCCTGAGCGCGTTCGTCTTCCTCGGGATCGCGGCCCTGTCGTTCCTCGTGACCTTGTACTCGACCGTCGCAATGGCGAAAGCGCCGTCGTCGCGCCGCTTCCACGCGTGGGTGTTGCTCACGGTGGCGTTCTCGGCCGGCGCGGTGCTCGCGGACAACCTGGTCTTGTTCCTCGTCTTCTGGGAAGGCCTGCTCGTGACCTTGTTCGCGATGATCGCGGCAGGAAAGTCGCGGCCGTTCGCGACCGCGATCAAGGCGTTCGTCATCGTCGGCCTCACCGACCTCGCGCTGATGTTCGGCGTGATGTTGACGGGCCACCTGGCCGGAACCCTGTCGATGTCGGCGATTCGTCTCCCGCTCGACGGACTCGGGGCGGTCGCCTTCCTCCTCCTGCTCGTCGGCGCGATGGGCAAGGCCGGCGCGATGCCGTTCCATAGCTGGATTCCCGATGCGGCCGTGGACGCGCCGACGCCGTTCATGGCCCTCTTGCCGGGCGGGCTCGAGAAACTGCTCGGGATCTACTTCCTCGCCCGCGTCTCCCTCGACCTCTTCATGCTGAGCCCGGAGTCGTGGGTCTCGCCGGTCATGATGTGGATCGGCGCGGCCACCATCCTGCTCGCCGTCTTGATGGCCCTCGTCCAGAAGGACTACAAGAAACTCCTCGCGTACCACGCGATCAGCCAGGTCGGGTACATGATCCTCGGCATCGGGACGGCCCTTCCGGTTGGCATCGTCGGCGGGCTGTTCCACATGGTGAACAACGCGATCTACAAGTCGTCCCTGTTCCTGTCCGCCGGAGCGGTCGAGCGCGAGGCCGGGACGACCGACCTGCGCGAGCTGGGCGGCCTCGGCAAGAGCATGCCGATCACGATGGCCTGCTTCCTCGTCGCGGCGGCGTCGATCTCGGGCGTGCCCCCGTTCAACGGCTTCTTCTCGAAGGAGCTCGTGTACGACGGGGCGCTCGAACGCGGGTGGATCTTCTACGCGATCGCGCTCGGCGGCTCGTTCTTCACCGCCGCGTCATTCCTCAAGCTCGGTCACGCAGCGTTCTTCGGTCGGCCGGCCGACGAGAAGCGGCTCGTGAAGGAGACCGTCCGAGAAGCGCCGTGGCCGATGCTCGTCCCGATGATCGCCCTCGCCGGCCTGTGCATCTTCTTCGGCGTCTGGAACGCCGTCCCGCTCGAGGGGTTGATCCAGCCGGCCGTCGGCGCGGCGATGGAAGGCGCGCACCACGGGACGTTCGCGGGCTTCCCGACCAACATGCTCCTCGTCGGCCTGACCGGCGGCGTCCTCCTCCTGGCCGTCCTCAACCACGCGTTCGGGGTGCGGCGGACGGGCAAGGGCCTCGGAGCCGTGGATCACATCTACCACGCTCCTGGACTCGCCTCGGTCTACAAGCTCCAGGCGACGGGCGCCCTCGACCCCTACCGTTGGCTGAACGGAACGGCGGGCGTTGCGGCCAGGATCCTGTTCGCCATCGATCGCGCGATCGACTGGGTGTACCAGACGTTCGCCTCGGGCCTGGCGCTCGTCACGAGCGGCTTCTTGCGCCGTCTGCACAACGGGAGCGCGCCGCGCTACATTCTGTGGGCGCTTGCCGGCGGCCTGACCGTCGTGTTGATCGCCCTCGCGGTCGTGGGAGGCGGCTCATGAGCGACCTCTTGCTCCTCGTCCCGTTCGCCGCGGTCGTCCTTCTGAACCTCTTGCCCAAGCGGGCCCGCGCCGCGGGGACGTGGATCGCGTTCGCCGTCCTCGCGCTCGAGGCGGCGGCGGCGTTCGCCGAGCGCTTCGGCTACGCGGGCGAGCCCGCGTGGAGCCCGCTCGGCGCGGTCTTCGGGTTCCACGTCGCGCCGGACGGGCTCTCCGGGCTTCTCCTCCTGTGCGCCGGCCTGGTGGGCATAACGGCCCTCCTCGTGGCGCAGAAGACGCTCCGCGAGACCCGCGAGCGCTTCTTCTTCGCGAACCTCGTCCTCGTGGCGCTCGTCGGGATCAACGGAATCGCGATGGTCCGCGACCTCTTCTCGCTCTACGTCTTCGTCGAGGTCACGGCGGTGGCGACCTTCATCCTCGTCGCGCTCGACTCGTTCACCGAGGGCCGCGGGACGGAAGCGCTCGAAGGGGCGTGGAAGTACATCCTGCTCTCGGTCATCGCGAGCGTCTTGATGCTCCTGGCCGTCGCCTTCCTCCTCTTGTCGGCAGGCGACACCTCGCTGGAAGCGGCGAGAGGGGCTCTCGCGGCGCGCGATCCCCTGGCGTGGATCGCCATCGCGCTCTTCCTCTGCGGCCTGTTCGTCAAGGGCGCGCTCGTGCCGTTCCACGGCTGGCTGGCCGACGCGTATACGGCGGCCCCGGCGCCGGTGTCGGTGTTCATGGCCGGCATCGTGACGAAGGCATCGGGCATCTTCGCGCTCTTGCGGATCGCGTCTTCGACGCTCAACGGCGCGACGCCGGGGCGGGAGATCCTCCTCGTCGTCGGTGCGGTCACGATCCTCGTCGGCGCGTTCCTGGCCCTGTCGCAGAAGAACATGAAGCGCATGCTCGCGTACTCGAGCGTGAGCCAGATGGGCTACATCGCCCTCGCCTTGGGCGGCGACCTGCGCCTGGGCATCCTGGCGGCCGGACTCCACTTCTTCAACCACGCGATCTCGAAGGCGCAGCTGTTCACGAACGCCGCCGCCATCGAGCGCGAGCTCGGCACGCTGGACATGGACCAGATGGGCGGCCTCGGCTCGAGGATGCCGGTGACCGCCGGCACGTCGGCGGTGGCGACCTTGTCGATCGCCGGCCTGCCGCCGCTCGCCGGATTCTGGAGCAAGCTCTTGATCGTCCTCGCGCTGTGGAACGTCGGCGAGTACGGGTTCGCCGTGGTGGCCGTCTTGGCCAGCCTCGTGACGCTCGCGTACTTCCTGTCGCTCCAGCGGCGTGTCTTCTTCGGCAAGCGCGACGAGAGGTGGGCGGCTGTCCGCGAGACGACTCCCGGCCTGTGGGTGCCCGCCGTGGCGCTCGCGCTCGTCACGATTGCGCTCGGCGTCGGATTCCCGTTCGCGCTCGAGATCCTGTTGGGAGGCGGAGCATGATCTGGTTCACCGTCTTGCTCGTCTTGCTCGTCCTGGCGGCGCTCTGGGCGTCGATGGCGAGCGCTCTGCTTCGCGCGACCCTCGCTCTGGCCCTGACGAGCGCGCTCCTCGCGGTCGTCTTGTTCGCCTTCGGCGCGACCCTCGCCGCCGTGCTCGAGCTGTCGGTGTGCGCGGGGCTGATCACGGTCGTCCTCGTCAGCGTGACGAGTCTGACCCAACCTCGGTCGCTCAAGGAGCAGGCCGCAGACCGCAAGCGGCGCCTGCGCCGCTTCTGGCCCCTGCCGTTCGTCTTGATCGCCGCGGGCGTCGGCCTGTCGTTCGTGAAGGTGCCCGTCGACATCGTCATGCGCCTGCCGGCCGGCGACGGGGACGTTCGCACGGTCCTCTGGAGCCTGCGGCAGCTCGACCTGTTCGGGCAGATCCTGATCCTCCTCGCGGGCGTGTTCGGAGTCCTCGTCTTGTTCCGAAAGGAGGCGAAGTGACGATCGAGATTCCACAGGCATTCTGGCTCTACTTCACGTTCTTCGCCCTCCTTTTCCTGGACGGGATCTGGTGCATGCTCGCGACGCGCAACATGGTGCGCGTCCTGATTGGGATCGAGATCCTGATGAAGTCGGTGACGTTCTTCCTGATCGTCGCCGGCTTCCTCGCGGGAAGGATGGCGCTCGCCCAGGCGTTGGTGATCACGGTGATCGTGATCGAGGTCGTCGTCGTGGTGGTCATCGCCGGGGTCATCCTCGGGTTCTTCCGCAAGCGGGACTCCCTCGACGTCAGCAACACGCGGGAGATGAAGGGATGACGATGCCGCTCGCGACGATCCTCCTCTTGCCGCCCGTGGCGCTCACCCTGTTCGTCGTCCTTGTGGCGGGGCTCATGGGAGCCGCGAGCCCTCTCGGGTACAAGAGAAAGGGCCCGCGCGGCGCGTTGGACAAGCCCTACGCCGGCGGCGAGAACCTCGAACAGCACCGCGTGCAGCCGGACTACGCGCAGTTCTTCCCGTTCGCCTTCTTCTTCACGATCCTGCACGTCGTCACGCTGATTGTCGCCACCTCTCCGGCCAAGATCTCCGGAGGCCTGGCATTCGGGCTCCTCTACGTCCTGGGAGCCTTCCTGGCTCTGTACATTCTGTTCAGGAGGTGACGCCACGATGAGCCTCGCGCATCGCGCCGTCCGTTGGGGTCTGAGGAAGTCGCCGTGGATCCTGCACTTCAACACGGGCGCCTGCAACGCGTGCGACATCGAGATCATCGCGGCGTTGACGCCGCGCTTCGACTTGGAGCGGTTCGGCGTCTTGTTGCGAGGCACGCCGCGCCACTGCGATATCATGGCGTGCTCCGGCCCGGTGACGAAGCAGATCGAGTCGCGCATCCAGCGCATCTACGAGCAGGTGCCGGAGCCCAAGCTCGTCGTCGCCGTGGGCACGTGCGCCACGAGCGGCGGCGTTTTCGACGGGCTGTACAACGTGAAGAGCGGTATCGACCAGGTCATTCCCGTGTCCGCCTACATCCCCGGGTGCCCGGCGAGTCCCCAAGCGATCATCGATGGGTTCGCCAAGCTCCTGAAGACGTTGGAGGAGAAGAAATGAGCGACGCAGCGACCGTCGTGCGCGAGATCGTGAGTGCGTTCCCGGCGCTCGAGGGCAAGGCGACCGTCCAGCGCGACCGCGTCTGGCTGGATGTCGACCGCGCCTCGTTCTTCCCCGTGTTCGAGCGCCTGGTCAAGGAGCTCGGGTTTGCGAACCTCCTCATGATCACGGGCCTGGATGTGGGCAGCGACCTGGAGTTCATCTACCACCTCGCGCGCAACCGAGGCGGGATCGCCAACGTGAAGGTGCGCTGTCCGAAGGGCGAGTCGCACCCGTCGATTACGGGCCTCTTCCCGGGAGGCGGCATCTACGAGCGGGAACTCATCGATCTCCTCGGGGCGAAGATCGGCGGACTGCCCGAAGGGTCACGCTATCCGTTGCCGGACAACTGGCCGAAGGACGAGCATCCCCTGTTGAAGGACTGGAAACCGCGGGAGAAGGGAGCTCAAGATGCCTAGCAAGGACAAGATCGTTCGCGTGCCCATTGGGCCCCAGCACCCTGCGCTGAAGGAGCCCGAGAGCTTCATGGTGAACCTCGAGGGCGAGAAGATCAGCTCGGTCGCCCTTCGCCTCGGCTACAACCATCGCGGCATCGAGAAGGGTTGCGAAGAGCGCACCTACATTCAGGACGTCTACCTGATCGAACGCGTGTGCGGCATCTGCTCGCACTCGCACTCGACGGCGTTCGTCGGCGCCGTGGAGGAGATCGCGGGAATCGAGCTGCCGGCTCGGGCCAAGTACATCCGCTCCCTGATCGGCGAGCTCGAGAGGATCCACAGCCACCTCCTGTGGCTGGGCGTCGCCGGGCACGAGATCGGGTTCGACACCCTTCTCATGTACACGTGGCGCGATCGCGAACTCGTCATGGACCTCCTCGCCGAGCTCACGGGAAACCGCGTCCACTACGCGATGAACGTCATCGGCGGCGTGAAGCGCGACGTGACGCCCGAGCAGTACGCCGGGATCTTGACGGTCGTCGACGCGCTCGAGGAGCGCACGAAGTACTACATCGAACTTGCCATGACCGAGGAAACCCTGGCCCAGCGCCTGTCGGGCGTCGGGTACCTGTCCAAAGAGGACGCCGAGCGGCTGGGGACCGTAGGCCCGACGGCGCGCGCGTCCGGAGTCGACCGCGACGCGCGGCGGGACGACCCCTACGCGGCCTACGGCGAGCTGGACTTCCAGGTCGTCACCGACACGCGGTGCGACGTCTTCGGGCGCACGGTCGTTCGCCTTGGCGAGCTGATGCAGACGTACTCGATGATCCGGCAGATCCTGAAGCAGATGCCGGACGGCCCGTTCTCGGTCAGGGCG
>JAKLFO010000010.1 GCA_022711155.1 Candidatus Bipolaricaulota bacterium | reverse complement strand
CATCGGACGGTCGCAGTCGGCGGCGAGCGAGTGTGCGGAGCTCGTGCGACGCCTCGCGATCCCCGTCCTGCGCCGCGTCTCGGGCGGGGGAGCCGTCGTCCACTACCCGGGGAACCTGAACATCTCGGTGGCGGCGCCGGCCGACGTGGTGGGGCCGGCGGAGAGCGCCTTCGCGCGCTTCGTCGCCGGGCTGGCCGTCGGCCTCGAAGGGCTTGGCGCGGCGGCGCGGGCCGAAGGGCGTCTGGTCAGCGTCTGCGGCGACAAGGTGTCGGGAGCCGCGCAGGCGCGAAGGGGAGCCGGAGTCCTTGTCCACGGGACCGTGCTCGTCGCGCCGCCCCCGCTGGCTCTTGGAGCTCTCCTTCTCGCCATGCAGCCCGGGTACGCACCGCGGGGCACGGCGTCGCAGCCGCGTCGCACGGTGACGATCCGCGAGACGCTGGGACGCAGCGTGGGTCTGGCGGAGGTGGCGATCGCCGTGACGCGCGGCCTCGCGTCAGCCTTCGGCTGCGGGTGGACGCCCGGCGAGCTCACGCGCGAAGAGCTGCGGCGGGCGGACGACCTCGAGGCGACGCGGTACAGGAGGCGAGAGTGGAACGAGTCTCGCTAGACGACCGTCGCGTGATCGAGCGCCAGCTGGGGCGGGAACCGCGCGGCGCTTTCTCCGTCGCCGTCCGGTGCCCGCACGGCCATCCCCAGGTCTTGCGCGTTGCCCCGCTCGTGGACGGGCGGCCGTTTCCCACCCTCTATTGGCTCTCCTGTCCGTTCCTCGGCCGCGCGGTGGGCAGCCTCGAGTCGCAGGGGTGGGTGGGGAGGCTGGAGCGCCGCGTCGCCGATGACCCGGAGCTGCGTCTGGCGCTGTCCCGCGCGCACGAGGAGTACATTGCGGCGCGCGAGGAGCTCTTGACGCCCGAGCTCCGCCGGACGTCCGCCGTCGCCGGCCAGATCGGGGGGCTCGTCGGCCGAGGCATCGGCGGGATCTCCGACCGCCGCCGTCTCAAGTGCCTTCATGTGCACGTTGCGCACGCCCTCGCTGGGACGAACCCGGTCGGCGAGATCGTGCTGGAGATGCTCTCGGCGCGCGCCTGCTCACCAAAAGACGCGATCTGCTCCTCCCTCGTGGGAGAGAGGAGCAGATCGCAGATCAACCGATAGGAGATCGGCCCGTTACGGGTCCGCCCGCACCACGGGCGCCTGGTTCACGTTCTCCACGCGAACGATGGTGGTGTCCGTCGCCGCCAGGCCGCACGGATCGGTCACCGTCACGGTGATCGTGACGTCGATTCCGGTGCAGTCCTGGATGATCGGCGCGATGAACACGGGCGTGGCAACGCACGTGCTGTCGAGGCGGCCGGCCGAGACCGTCCACGAGTAACGAAGGACGTCGCCGTCGGCGTCGCCCACGACGGGCACGAGGGTCAGCGCGTCGCCTTCCTTCACGCACAGGCCGGCGCAGAGGTCGATCGTCGGAGCGCTGTTCACGTTGTTCACCTGAACGCGCACCGAGTCCGAAGCCGTCAGTCCGCACGGATCCGTCACGGTCAACGTGACGACGATGCACTCCCCCGCGCACTGGAACGTCGCTGGGACAGCGAAGAGAGGATTCTCGCCGCTCGCGTTGTCGAAGGTTCCGCTCGTGGCGGTCCAGCAGTACCGCAGGCGGTCGCAGTCAGGATCCGTGACCGACGGAGTCCAACGAATCGTCTGCCCTTCCGTGATCGAGAAGTCCGGACCGAGATCGACCAGCGGCGCCCGGTTCACGTTGCGGACGTGGACGATGACGGTGTCGCAGGCCGACGCGCCGCACGGATCGACGACCGTCACGGCGAGAGGGATGTCGATTCCGTCGCAGAGGTCGATGACCGGGGCGTGGAAGACGGCCGCCAACGCGGCGCTGTCATCGAACGAGCCCGGACCGCCCGCTGCCCACAGGACGGTCAGCGCGTCTCCGTCCGGATCCTTGGCCACGGCCTGGAGGAGGACGGCGTCGCCTTCGTCGATCCAGAGGTCTTCGCCCGCCTGGATCGTCGGCGCGTGGTTCACGTTGACGATGAGCAGCTTGAACGTGTCGCTGCCCGAGGCGCCGCACGCGTCGACGGCCGTGAGCGTCACCGCGACTTCCTGGTCCGCGCACCCCGAGAGCATCGGTGCCTTGTACACAGGGTCGAGAGACGCCGGGTTGTCGAACGTGCCGGCGGTCGCCTGCCACAGGACGGAGAGCACGTTGCAGTCGTAGTCCGAGGCCGTCCCGTGCAGCTGGACGGTTTCGCCCTCATTGACGACCTTGGCCACGGTCGGCGTCTTGCAGGCCGGTGCCGCGGGCGGCGCAGGTGGGGCGGGCGGGCACGCGGGGGCAGCTGGCGCGCACGCCGGCTCCGGCGCTGGTGCCGGCGTGACGCAGCCGTCGCCGCAGACGCCGTAGGAGCCGAACACCGCGGTGCCCTGGAACAAGATGTCCGCGCTGTCCGCGCAGTAGAGCGTGTTCTGGCCCTCTCCGCCGAGCAGCGTGTCGCACCCTTCCGCGCCGTCCAGGATGTCGTTTCCGGCTTCGCCCTCGAGCGAGTCGTTGCCCGGTCCGCCGCACACGACGTCGCTGGCGACACCGCCGAACAAGAGGTCGTCGCCCTCGTTGCCGAACAGGACGTCGTTCCCGTCGCCGCCCTCGAGGATGTCGTTGCCCGGACCTCCCACGAGGACGTCGTTGCCGCTCAGGCCGATGATGAAGTCATTGCCGCCGAGCCCGAAGATGAGATCGCTCTCCGGCGTGCCGTAGAGCACGTCGTCGCCCTCGGTCCCGTAGATCACGTTGGTGACGCCGTAGCCCGCGTAGCCCGGCGGGACCGCGCCCGCGGCCGGAGCCGTCGCCGGCTCGGTCGAGGTCGTCGAGACGGCCGCGAACAGCGCGTCGACCAAGGCGGCCGAGTCCGTGACTCCCCAGTAGCTTCCGCCGGTCGTTTCGGCCATCGCGCGCAGAGCCTCGCTGGCCGCAGCTTCCATGTCGAGGCCGACGACGTGGAGGACGATCGGCGGCTCCATGGTCGCCAACATCTGGGCGACGACCGCCTCCTGCCCGCCGCAGTTGCCCTCGCCGTCGCTCAACAGAACGATGACGCCTCCCATGCCCTTCTCCGCGATCGCGTTCGCCGCGAGCGTCAGGGCGTCGGCGAGTGGCGTCTTCCCCTGCGGCGCGACCTGCGCCACGGCGGCGGCCATGCTCTGGCCGACGGCGGCCGTGTACTTGGCCAGCGGGAAGAGGAACTCGATGTCCTGGCAGCTCTCGACTTCATTCTTGTACGTGACCCGGTGCCCGAACGCGATGAGGGCGACGTTGCCCTCTTCCGGCATGCGCGTGAGCAGGCTGTCGAGCGCCGAGCGCGCCGCCGAGATGCGAGTCTCCGCGCCAAACGCCTTGTTCATGCTGTTCGACGCATCCAAGATGAGCACGAGGTTCTCGGGAGCTCCGCTGACGGCGCACGAGGCAAACAGCCCGAGAGCGAGCGTCGCCAGCAGGAGAGTCTTGATCTTCATTCTCCGTACCTCCTTGATCGATTGATCCAACTCCGCGAGGATTCTAGCCGATGGCTAATGGCGAAATCTGTGATGGGGATTACAGTTCCGCGCGATGGCGTGGTCGCTAGGCGGTGAGAATGTCGAGCAGCTCGCGCCTGCGGCCCGTCGGGAGGAGCGAGCGCAGGGTGCCGTCGCCCACGGCGCCGCATCCCAGCACGTCCCTGCCGTAGGTCACGGCCACGTAGCCGTCGGGACCCTCGCACGGCAGGCGCCGGCCGAGGAGGAGTTGGACAAGCGCGTCCCTCTCGAGCGAGACGCGAGACCGTGAGACCTGGGGACCCACGGACACGAGAAAAGCGCTCGTGGGCTTGAGACCAGTTGGCGTCCGCCGCACCGCGCGCAGGCCGGGCGGACGCCGGGCGACTCTCCCGGGTGCGCCACGCGAGGCAATCCAGATCTCGCCGTCCGCGGTCTCCGAGAACTCCGCGCCGGCGAAAAGGTGGGGCGTGAGCCCGAAACGAGCTTCGAGGTACTCGAGGACCTCGCTCCTAAGCGCTTCGTTCGATGCGGGCAACGAACCCTCCTCCACTGTCGAGATGATGGGGGTAGATGCGTACGCAACGCTCGACGCCCGCCTCGTAGCGCTCTCCAGCCCACTGGGGGACTCCGCTTACGTGAGCGAACGGGGGAGCGAATGCGACGACGCGCGCGTCGCGCCGCTCGAGGAGGTGACTGACGACGGCCTCGTTCTCCTCCGGGGCGAACGTGCACGTCGAGTAGACAAGCGTGCCTCGTGGGGCGAGGAGGTCGAACGCGCGGAGGAGGAGCATCCGCTGGAGGCGAGCAAGGCGCGCGATGGCGGCGGGCGCCGCGCCGTCGCGCAGGGATGCGTGCTTCCGCAGCGTCCCCTCCGCCGAGCAGGGCGCGTCCACGAGGATCCGATCGAACGCCGCCGGGCCGGGAAAGTCCTGGCCGCGGTACTCGGTGGCGGTGACGTTCCACAGTCCGAGGCGGTTCACGTTGGTCAACAGGGCCTGCTGGCGGCGGCCGTTCGGTTCGTTGGCGAGGATCGAGCCCGTGTTCCGCATGCGAATCGCGATGTCCACGGTCTTCCCTCCCGGCGCCGCACAGAGGTCGAGCACCTGCTCCTCCGGCTGGGGATCGAGGGCGAGCACGGGAGCCGCCTGCACGCGTTCCTGCAGGTAGAAGAGGCCGAGCCAGTGCTCGAGCGTGCGGGCGATGGGGCGCGAGGCGCGCACGGCGCACGGATCCCACGAGGCCGACTCAAGCGTCGTGCCGCGCGCCGCCAGACGCTCGCGGAGTTCGTCGGGCGACGCGCGAAGGGCGTTGACGCGAGCGTCGATAGGAAGGGGACGCGAGACGGCGGCCGCGAAGGCGTCCCAGTCCTCGATCATGGCGCGGTAGCGCTCGAGCGGGCGCGCGGACGTCGTCATGGCGCGGGCGACGATGGGAGCGCGACGAGGAGCGCCGCGTGGAGCGCGCCGTTCGTGGCCAGGACTCCATCCGCTTCGGGACGTCGCACCGGGCCGCCGCGGAGGTCCGTCACGCGTCCGCCGGCCTCGGTGACGAGCAGACGGCCCGCTGCGATGTCCCACGCGTGGAGCGACAGGTACCACGTCGCGTCGAATCTGCCCGCGGCCACATAGGCGAGGTCAAGCGCGGCGGACCCGACGATGCGCAGGGCGCGCGCATGAGGCGCCAGAGCCGGCAGCTTGGCCAGCGTCGTGAGCCTTCTCGCCGTCTCGTTCGAGAGCCCGATCCCGAGGGAGGCGCCATCCAGAGAGGCTTGGGCGCTGACGTGCAGCGGCCTGTCGTTGAGCCGCGCGCCCTCGCCGCGCACGGCCGTGAAGAGATCCTCCCGCATCGGATCGAACACGCACGCGACGCGTGGGCCGTCCGCGTCGACGAGTCCGATCGAGACGGCGAAGTCCGGGAGGCCGCGGACGAAGTTGTTCGTTCCGTCGAGAGGGTCGACGACCCAGGTCAGCTCGGCGTCGGCGGCGTGCGGGGCGCGTTCCTCCGACAGGAGGGCGACTTCGGGGAGCGCGTCGAGCAGGACGTCCGCGATGACTCGGTCGGCCTCGCGATCGAAGACGGTGACGGGATCATGGCGGTGAGCCTTCGTCTCGACGCGTCCGAGGGGCTGCCCGAACCCGTGCCGCAAGACATCGCCCGCGGCGCGCGCGGCGAGGATCGCGGCGGGGAGTGCGATGCGGTCGACTCGGTCGGACGCCGACATGTCAGGGCCTCGGCGCCAGGCGTTCGGCGACGCGTGCGGTGAGGGCGCGGTGGGCTTCTTCCCCTGCCGCGCGCAGCTTCTCCGCCTGGGAGGCCAAGCGCGACTGCAGGGCGCCGTCCTTGATCGAGCGTTCGTTGACGCGGACGTTGAGCAGCGAAGAAGAGAGGCAGGCGAGCGCCAGGTGGGCGGCGGCGCCGATGTCGCTCACGATGGCGCGCGACGCGTGAGGCTCCGCCTCCCGCAGCGTCTCAAGGAGAGAGAGGCACGAGGCGGCGGCGCGGAGCGGCACGTCGGCCGCGCCGACGAGCGCCGCCTCGAGCGCGGCCGGCCTCGCCGTGTCGTCCTTCGCCAGGCGCAGGGCGGCCATGACGGCGTCGAAGGCCCGCTCGTCGTCGGCCGCGAGGCGGAGGAAACCGTCTCTCTGAGACGAGAAGGCCGCCAAGAGGCGGGCGTGATCGGGGTGCGGCGACTTCTCTTGTGCGACCGAGACGACCATGCGGCCGAGGGCCGCGGCGAGCGCGCCCGCGAGCGCGGCTGCGCTTCCGCCTCCCGGCGTCGGCGCGGCGGACCCGAGGCGCAACAGGTAGTCCCGAAGCGGCTCGCTCGTCCAGTCAGCGTTCACGCCGGCTCCCTTCTCGCGCGGGGCGAGGCCCAACGCAAAGGGGACAAACGACCTGCGTTTGTCCCCTTGTCTGGTTGCCGCCCGCTAGGCTGCTCTCTTCGCAAGGAGTTTCTCAAGGAAGGCGACCGCTTCGCCTACGGAGGAGATCTTCTCCGCTTCCTCGTCTGGGATCTCGACGCCGAACTCGTCCTCGAACTCCATGATCAACTCGACGGTATCGAGCGAATCGGCACCCAGATCCTCTACGAACGAGGACTCGTCAGTCACCTCGTCCGGGTCGACCATCAGCTGCTCGCAGATGATCGCCTTGACCTTATCACCCACATCACTCATCGCCGGAAACCTCCTTGGGTAGGGCCTTTACGGGAACATCCCGCCGTTGACGCCGATGACTTGCCCAGTTATATAGGATGCCTCGGGGGAAAGCAAGAAGAGCGTCGCGGACGCGATCTCCCGCGGTTCGGCCGGGCGGCCGAGCGGGACGCGGCCGAGGTACGCGGCGCGGATGTCCGGAGCGAGAGACGCGGTCATGTCGGTGTCGACGAATCCGGGGGCGACGACGTTCACGCGCACGCCGCGCCCGGCGACTTCCTTGGCGAGGCTGCGACAGAACGCGACGATCCCGGCCTTGGACGCGGCGTAGCCGGCTTGCCCCACGTTGCCCGTCTCGCCGATGACCGACGAGACGGCGACGATGGACGCGCCCTCCCGGCGCAGCATCGAGCGGAGCGACGCCTGCACGACGTGGAACGTCCCGGTGAGGTTCACGGCAAGCAGGGCGTCCCAGTCCGCCTCGGACATACGCAGGACGAGCGCGTCGCGCGAGATCCCCGCGCAGCAGACGAGGTGATCGATGCCTCCGAACTCGCGCACGACCTCGTCGACGGCCTGCGCGACCTCATCGCGGCTCGCGACGTCGGCCTTGAGGAACCGCGCGCCGAGAAGACTCGCCTCGAGCCCGCGCCCGAGATCCTCGTCGCGGCCCACTCCGATGACGCGGGCGCCTTCCGCGTGGAGTGCCGCCGCCACCGCGAGGCCGATCCCGCGCGTTGCGCCCGTCACGACGCAGACCCGGTCTTGGAACCTAGCCATGGAGTGCCTCCTCGAACGTCACGAAGCGTATCGAGTCGACGGCCCGCTTGCCGAGTTGGGTGAGGACGCCGCCCGCGGCGACCTCGACGGCCTCGGTGACGCCGAGGTCGGCAAGGGATCGGAGGACGTCGGTCCAGCGGACGGGCGCCGTGATCTGGCGCAAGAGGAGCTGGCGCAGGGCGCGCTCGTCTGGCTCGCGCCGGCCGGATGCCGACGACACAAACGCGAGGCGTGGCGTCGCGAACGCCGCGGCCTCGATCGCAGGTGCGAGCGCCTCTTCCGCCGGCCGCATCGCCGGAGAGTGGAAGGGCCCCGAGACGTGGAGGCGAATCGCGCGCCCGCCGAGAGCCGAAGCGCGCCGACCGATCTCGTCGAGGCTCTCGAGAGGGGCGGACAGCACGAACTGGCGTTCGCCGTTGTAGTTCGCGAGGACGGCGTCGGGCACGGCGTCGCAGATCGTTTGGACCGCGGCGAGTTCCAGTTTGACGACCGCAGACATCCCGCCCGCGACGGACGCCATGAGCCGGCCGCGGCGGACGACGAGCGGCAGCCCGTCCTCGGCGCGGAGGACGCCCGCAGAAACGAGGGCCGCGTACTCCCCCAGGCTGTGCCCCGCGACGACGTCGGGCGCGATGCCGTGCGAGGCGAGCACGGCGACGCGGGCGAGCGAGTCGAGGAAGACGGCGGGCTGCGCCGCATCCGTGCGGGCGAGCCGGGCGACGTCTCCGCTCGAGATCCAGGCGCGCAGGTCGAGGCCGTCGGCCTCGGCCGCCGCCCAGAGAAGGTCGAAGTCGGGGGAAGGCGAGAGGACGGCAGTCGGGAGCTGTCCCTGTCCCGGGAACAAGAAGGCGCGTCGTTCGCCCACGCTCTCCTCCTACATCCGCAGCGCCACGGCGCCGTACGTCACGCCGGCGCCGAACGCCGTCAAGACGACCGCGTGCCCGGGCCGGATGCGCCCGTCGCGGACGGCCTCGTCAAGCGCAATGGGGATCGACGCCGCCGATGTGTTCGCGACGCGATCGACGTTGATGACGACTCGCTCGCGCGGGAGGCCGAGGCGATCGGCGAAGGCATCGATGATGCGCACGTTCGCCTGGTGCGGGATGATCCAGTCGACCTCTTCACGCGACATGCTCGCAGCGTGGAGCGCTCGGTCCATCGCCTCGCGCATGAGCGGCACGGCGCTACGAAAGACGCCCGAACCTTCCATGCGCAGGAAATGCTCGCGCGCCTCCACGGTCGCGTGGGAAGCGGGGCGGCGCGTGCCGCCCGCGGGAGTATGGAGGAGCAGCGCCTTCGACGGGTCTCCTCGAAGCGAGACGCCGAGGATGCCCTCTTCGCTCGAGCCCCTCTCGAGGAGAACGGCTCCCGCGCCATCGCCAAACAAGACGCAGGTACGCCGATCTGACCAATCGACGACGCGCGACAGCGCCTCGAACCCAAGGACCAGGACGCGTTCGCCTAGGCCGGCGGCGATGTACGCGCCCGCCATGGCGAGCCCGTACACGAATCCCGTGCAGCCCGCCGTGAGATCGAAGAACGGAGTCCCCTCGAGCCCGAGGTCTTGGGCCACGAACGCCGAGGTTCCAGGGCACGTCATGTCGGGAAACGTCGTGGCGACGACGAGAAGATCGACGTCCTCCGTCCGCCGTCCGGCAGCCTCAAGCGCGCGTCGGCAAGCCGTTACCCCCAAGGACGAAGGCGTCTCGCCTTCACCGAGCAGGTAGCGCGTCCGGATGCCCGTCCTCTGGACGATCCAGGCGTCCGAGGTGTCCACCGAGCCGGCCAGCTCGGCGTTCGAGACGCAGCGTTGGGGAAGCGCCGCCCCGGTGCCGACGATCCTAGCTCCCATGGAGCGCCCACCCCTCGAGCCCCTCGGCCAGCCGCTGCCCGAGCCGGGCCTCGGCCTGGCGGCGGGCCACGTCGATCGCGCCGCTGATGGCCTCGGCGTCGGAGCGTCCGTGCGCGATGACCACGGCTCCGTTGACTCCCAAGAGCGGGGCGCCGCCTCGGCGCTGGTAGGCGAAGACCTTGCGCATGTCGGCGAAGCTCCTTCGCAGGAGGAACGCTCCGGCCTTCGTGATGGCGTTCCTCAGCACGGACCGCTTCAGCAAGGTGGAGAACGCGGCGATGCCGCCTTCGATCGACTTGAGGAAGATGTTCCCGACGAAGCCGTCGCACACGACGACGTCGACGGGGCGGTCGGTCAGCAGGCGATGCGGCTCGACGTTTCCGTCGAACGCGAGCGGGCTGTCGCGGAGCATGGCGAACGTCTCGTTGGAGATGCGGTTGCCCTTCGTGTCCTCTTCGCCGATGTTCAGGAGTCCGACGGACGGCTCGGCGATGCCGAGGACGGAGCGCGCGTAGGTCGCGCCCATGAGAGCGAACGCGCGGAGGTGCTCGGGCGTGCAGTCCGCGGTGGCCCCCACGTCGACCACGAGGAAGTCCTGGTTGCGCAGACTCGGAAGCACGGCCATCAGGCCGGGGCGGGGAATCCCGGGGATCCGCCCGAGTGCGAACAGCGCCCCGGCGACGACGGCCCCCGTGTTGCCGGGGGACACGAAAGCGTCCGCCTTGCCGGCCTTGAGCGATGCGAGACCGAGCACGAGCGAGGAGTCGGTCTTCTCCCGCACGGCGCGGACGGGAATGTCGTCCATGCGGATGATCTGCGAGCTGGGAAGGAGATCGAACCCTCCGCCCAGGGTCTCGCCTTGCTCGGCGAGGGCCTCGTGAATGAGCGTCGGGTCCCCAACGAACACGATGTCGATGGAGTGTCGGCGCGCCGCGTCGACGCCTCCCGCGACCAGTTCGCGCGGCGGGAGATCCCCGCCCATCACATCGACCAGGATCCGCATGCCCGCCTTCCGAACGTCGAGGGGATTGGTGCCGAAGGGGGGACTTGAACCCCCACGGGCGTAGTGCCCACATGGCCCTCAACCATGCGCGTCTGCCAATTCCGCCACCTCGGCTACGGCGGCGAATAGTAGCCCGCCGAACGCGCGAATGCAAAGCCGGACGTGGCGCGGGCGGCACGGCGCGCATGAGCGGATCTTGCCTTCCCTTGCGAATCACTCTATGATGCGGCAGGTGTGGGGGCAACTCCTCGCGGAGGTGACGGGATGAAAGCCAGGGCACGTGCCGGCTGGATGGCTGGAGGGCTATTCCTCGCTGCGCTCGTCGCGTCGATCGCTGGGATTCTCGTGGCCCAGTCTGTGACGTACAGCGGAGTGACCTTCCCGATCGGAGATCGGGCGTTCGCGGACCGGGTCGTCGACTATGTATCGGCGAGCTGCGTCCGCGACGCGTTCGATGACCCAGAAGAGATCCTCGGTCCACCGGACGCATCCACCGACGGATGCCAGGGTTGCGGCGGGTGTGACGCGCACGCCCTTTCCCTTGGGTTCCGCCTGGGCGACATCGACGTCCGCGGCCACGTGGTCGTGGAGTTCGTCGACAACGCGCTTGTCGACGGGTCCGGAGCCGATCTCTTCGTCTACATCACGAACGGGAAGCCGGCGCTGGTCGAGATCAGCACCGACGGCTTCTCGTACGTCAGCTTGGGCACGACGGTCGGCTATCCCGGAGCCATCGACATCGGGCAGTTCCCGACTGCGGGGGCGGAGTACCACTTCGTGCGCCTGAGCGACGTGCCGGCGGATGAGGACCATTCGGCCTGCCCCGGGCCGAGCATCGACGCGGTCGGCGCGAAGGGTCCCGAGGAAGCCATCGCCATAGGCAGTGCATCCGGCGGCCTCGAAGTCACTCCGGTCGGGCAGCTTGCGCTGGCGCTCGAGGGTGGAAGCGCCGAAGGGCTGCTGATCGTCCTCGACCACTCGTCGAGCATGGCCGAGAGCGTCGGCGGCGAAGTGAAGATCGTCGTCGCCAAGGAAGTCATCATCGACCTGCTCGGGGATCTTCCCACCGGCGCCAAGGTGGGGCTTCGCGACTTCGCGGGCTGCGGGATGACGCACCTCCTCGTCCCGATCGAGCCCCTCAACGTGCCCCTGTTCACGGCCCAGGTGAACGCCCTCACGACGCACGGCGCGACGCCGATCGCCGAGACGCTGGAAGCCGTGCCGACGGACTTCGCCCCGATCGCCGGGCAGAAGCTCGTCCTCTTGATCACGGACGGGATGGAGACGTGCGGCGGCGACCCGGTGCAAGTTGCGCGGGATCTGCTCGCTGACGGGTACGACCTGCGGATCAACGTCGTCGGGTTCGACGTGGGCCGCAACAGCGAGGCCCGAGATCAGCTGATGCAGATCGCGCAGGCCACCGGCGGCGCGTTCCTCGAGGCGTCGAACCGCGAGGAGCTGCGCCAGGCTCTGAGCCTGTCCGCTCCGTTCAGCTACTCGGTCTACGATGCGAGCGGCGCGCTCGTCTACTCGGGCCGGCTGGGTGAAGCGACCGGGCCGCAGCTCCCCGTGGGGACGTACCGCGTCGTCATCAACTCGTCTCCCGCGATCACCCTAGACAACGTGGTGGTGAGCGAGCAGCGCACGACGGTCGTCACGGTGGAGCAACAGAACGGCGGACTCCACGCAGATATCGGCGGCTGAGCCACGTCCTGAGAACCGACGAGTCGCGCGAAGGGGCGACTCGTCGGTTTCTCTTTGGTTGGGACCTCACCCGCGGGCGGACTACGGAGCGGCCGCGTCGTGCGCGGCGATGACCTCATCGAGGTCGCCGCGAATGCGCGTCAGGCCGTCGCGGACTTCCGACGGCGGAATGGGAGCCAGGCGGAGAAGCGGATCGCGGTCGAGGCGCTCGAGGTACGAGTCGATTGCGGCGACGACCGTCCCGAGATGCGCCAGGGCCGCCTCCCGGTCAGCGTCTTCGAACCTGCCGATCGACAAACGAAGCTCCTCGATCGCCCGGCCGATCAAGGAAAGCAAGTCCACATCTGCCGTATGCTTCACACCGATTCCACCCACGACTCGATTATGCCACGCGAAGGCAGGTCTTAGTTCTCCGTCCCCTCCGGCTCTTTCGGCTCCTCCTGCCCCCGGTCGCTCGGGTCGAGCGACAGGAGGGTGTTCCGCAGCTCATCGAGCGCGCGGTCTTTGATCCGCGAGACCTGGCGTTGCGAGATGCCGAGTTCCTCGCCCACTTCCGACTGGCTCTTGCCCTGGTAGAACAGGCCCTGGACGATGTGCTGCTGCATGGCGGCGAGCTGCTCGATGGCCGCGACGATGCGCAGGCGGGTGTCGAGCGGCAAGGCCTGGGACTCCGGCAGGATCTCCTCGAGAGACGGCGGAGACGGGTTGGGGTCGCTCGTGCGCCGTTCCTTGTCGATTGAGACGTACGTCATCGCGTCACGTCCCCTGAGGAGCGCCGCGAGTTGCGCTTCGTTGAGCTCGAGCGCTTGCCCGAGTTCCCGCAGCGTCGGCGGCTGCCCGTGCTCCTGGAAGAAGTTCTCCTCCGCGAGCTTGATCCGCCGGTTCATCGTCTGAACCCATTGCGGCACGCGGATGGTCGAGTGCCGGTCCCGTATGTAGTGGCGTATCTCGCCCTGGATGAGGTGGGTGGCGTACGTGGAAAAGCGCGTGTTGCGCGCCAGGTCGTAGTTGGCGACGGCGTTGAGGAGTCCGATGTAGCCAGCTTGGATGAGGTCGTCGAGCGGCTCGCCCGAGGACGCGAACCGGGCGGCGATCGACTTCACGAGGCCGATGTTGCGGGCGATGATCCTCTCTTCGAGGCTGGAACGCTGCTTGCTGGGAGACGGAGCTGCGCTGAGGCGGGCCAGGAGCGTTTCGTTCTCCAGCTCCTGGCGTGCCGTCCTGCGAGACTGCGCGGATCCTTCGCCTCTCACCACGGGCCCTCCGGGACGCAGTATAGCGGGCTGGTCACTCGGACGCCCTATGGAACCTGCAAGAGCGCGAGGAAGAGGGCGAGACTCGCAAGGAGAGCCAGCTCGAGGAGGTCGACCCACGGGAATACATCCGGCGGCAGCCGGTCGAACGGCGACGGGCACGCGGACGTCACGCAGTCTCCGAGGGCGTCGGTGAGCGCCAACTCCTGAATGCGGCTCGCCCCGGCGATGACGCGCTCGCCGACGAACACGATGGGCACGCTCGTTCCCTCGATCGAGTACGCGACGAGCATCTTGCGGAAGAGCTTGCGCGACGCGGGATCGCCGATCTCGTACCGGGCTACCGCTCCCGCCGGCAGGTCGCCCGCCAGGGCGTCCAGAACGCCGGCGATCTCGATGCAGTCAGGGCAGCCTTCCTGGTAGAAGAAGACGACGACGGGGGCGGCGGGCTCGGCGGCTGGTTCCGCGGCCGGCACCGCCGTCTCAGCCGCCGCGAGGCTCAGGCAAGCCAGCACGAGGGCCAGTAGGACCAGTCCGAGATGTCCGCTCATTCTCAGGATGCGCACGTGGACCTCCTCAGGCCTCTCGTCGCCGCCCGCGGGCCTTCACGGCCGCTCGGCGACCAGATACGTGATTCCGAACGCGCGGACCCACGCGTCGTATCCACCGGCCAGCCCCTGCACGTTCGCGTACCCGGCAGCCTGCAGCCGCTCGGCTTGGCGGTCGCTCTCCGTCCCGGTCTGGTCGTAGAGCACGACCTCCGCATCCTTCGGCAGATGGCTTTCCCACGCGGCCAACTCAGCGCTCGGGACGTTCACGGCGCCCAGGAAGTGGCCGCCGGGGCTCGCGTAGTCGGACGGAGCGCGCAGGTCGATGAGCACGACGTACATCGGCGCCAACACGCCATTCGCGATCTCGTACGCCTGGACGGGCGTCGCGGCAGGCGCCGGGAGCGTCGGCGGAGTGCCGATCACGTAGTCGGACCCGTTCGGCATGGCATTCCACGCGGCCAATCCGCCCGCGAGACTGCGTGCGTAGGGGAACCCGACGCTTTGCAGGTACTTCGCCTGAGCGGCGCTTCCCTGTCCATCGTCGTCGTACAGGATGACGAGCGTGTCTCGCGGCAGAATGTCCAGCCAGAGCGACAGGTACGCGCTCGGGATGTTCACCGCTCCGAGCAGGTGCGCCTGCGCGTAGGCGGCGGCGCTTCGGATGTCGACGAGGAGCTGGTAGGTGCGCTTCAGGTCGGTGAGCGCGACGTTGTACGGCGCGAGCGGCGTGACCGTGCCCTCGATGTGGACGACGGCCGTCGGCGAGCTCGGGTCGTTGGATTCCACGTAGATCACCTTGGAGATCGAGCCGCCGAACCCGGCCGTGTCGACGGTCGCATCGAGGCTGACCGACTCGCCCGGCAGGAGAGACGTCTTGGACAGCGCGGTCGCCGTACAGCCGCACGTCGCGCGCACCGCCTTGATCTCGAGCGCCTGATCTCCGGCGTTCGTGATGACGAAGGCATGGGTCACCGTCGCGCCCTCGACGACCGTGCCGAAGTCGTAGACCACCGAGTCGAAGGCCAGGATCGGCTGGCCGAGCGCGGACGCGCCGAGCGCTATGCACAGAAGGAGTCCCACGCCGACACGATTCATGCTTTCGACCTCCTGACCGGCCGCCCCCATGCGGCGGCCCGTCACGGCGGGCATTGTACTCCAAAGGCGCCGGCCGGCCTTCCGAGCCGAAGCGCCGATCGAAAGAGCGATGGCGGCCTTCGCGCGCCTCGTCTATCATCTCGGCGAAGGCGGTGAACGATGCACGAAGTCCGGTTCAGCGGAGAGGACATCCTGGCTCGCCAGCTCGAGCTTGCCGAGGCGAACTACCGGCGACTGCACGAGAAGGGCATCCGCTCGGTGAGCGTCTTGGGCGCGATCGGGAGCGGCAAGACGACGCTCGTGGAGTGGGCCATCACGCGGCTCGAGCGCGAGGGGCTGCGTGTCGGGACGATTGCCGCCGACTCCGCCGGCGACGACGACCACCAGCGCTTCGTGGCGCGCGGCGCGCGCTCGGTCAACGTCAACACGCAAGACGACTGCCACCTCGACGCCCACGCCGTCGACCACGCACTCGACGCGCTGCCGCTCGACGCGCTCGACGTCTTGTTCGTGGAGAACGTCGGCAACCTCATCTGCCCCGCCGACTTCCCGCTCGGCACCGATCGAGAGATGGTCGTCATCTCGGTGACCGAGGGCGACGACATGGTGCGCAAGCACCCGAAGATCTTCGCCCAGACGGATCTCGTCGTCGTCAACAAGGTGGACCTCGCATCCGCGGTGGGTGTGGACCCGCAGCGGCTCGTCGCCGACTACGCGGCGCTCAATCCGCACGGCAAGATCGTCCTCGCCCAAGCAAAGACCGGCCGCGGGATGGACGAGGTGCTGGCGCTGTTGGGGTTCCCGTGCACGAATACGCAGTGGTAGACGAACTCATCTCGTCGCTCGTGCCGCGCCTGGAGACGATCCCCGGGCGCGTGACGGCCGTCTTTGTCCGCAAGGGCGAGCTGCGCATCCTGTCGGCGCACGCACTCGAAAGCGCGTTTGAGTTCCTTGCTAAGGGCACGCGGCTCGAAGGAGCGCGCCTCGAGATCGAGGACGTCGCGGCGATCGTGCGCTGCGCGGCGTGCGGCTACGAAGGGCCGCCTTGCCGGTTCGGCGACGCCGACGACCACTTCGCGATCCCGATCCTCTCGTGCCCGCGTTGCGGCGGGAGCGTGACGGCGACGGCTGGGCGCGAGCTGTGCGTCGAGCGCGTCGCGGTGGCCGACGACGGTGTCGCGGGAGGCGCGGCCGAGCCCGCGGATCCATGAGCCGCGTTCGCCGACGGCTCGTCGTGCGCGGGGTCGTGCAGGGCGTCGGATTCCGCCCGTTCGTCTACCGCACGGCCGTCTCCCTCGGCCTCGCCGGCTCGGTGTGCAACCGCGGCGATGCGGGCGTCGAGATCGTCGTCGAGGGCGACGCCGCGGTCGTCGACGCGTTCCTCGACGACCTGCGACACCGCCCGCCGCAGCTCGCCCGGATCGAGACCATCGAGGTCGAGCCGCTCGATCCGACCGGCGAGACGGGGTTCGAGATCGCCAAGTCCCACGCCACCCGAAACGCGGGCGGCGCGATCCCGCCCGACACGGCGATCTGCCCGGCGTGCGTCGAGGACGTCCAGGGCAGCGGACGATACGCCGGGTACTGGGCCACGAGCTGCACCGACTGCGGCCCCCGGTTCACCGTGATCGAGGGACTCCCGTACGACCGGCCCCGCACGTCGATGCGCGATTTCCCCCTGTGTTCCGAATGCGAGGCCGAGTACACGAACCCGCTCGACCGCCGCTACCACGCGCAGACGACCGCCTGCCCGGCCTGCGGCCCGCGCCTCGCGTTGGACGTTGATCCCGAGCTGGCGCTCGAACGCGCCGCCGCCGCCCTGCGCGCCGGCGCCGTCGTCGCGGTCAAGGGACTCGGCGGCACCCACCTCGCGTGTCTAGCCTCGAGCGGCGCAGCCTGCGAGCTCCTGCGTAGCAGACTCGGGCGCTCCGGCCAGCCGTTCGCCCTCATGGCGCGCGCGCGGGACGTCGAGGCGATCGCGCGAGTCACCGTCGAGGAGCGCGCCCTGCTCGAGCGCCCCGAGAGGCCCATCGTCGTCTTGCGCCAGCGCGCCGGCGCGCTGCCCGCCGACATCGCTCCCGGGCTCGACACGGTCGGCGTGATGCTGCCCTACAGCGGCCTCCACGTGCTCCTCCTCGACCTCGTCGGGGAACCGCTGGTCATGACGAGCGCCAATCTCCCCGGCCGGCCGATGCTGATCGAGAACGCGGAGATCGCGTCGCGCCTGCGCGGCATCGCCGACCACGCCCTCGTTCACGATCGGCGAATCGTCGCGCGCTGCGACGACTCGGTGGTGCGGCGCACCGCGGGCCGGACGGCGTTCCTCCGCCGATCGCGCGGCTTCACGCCACAGGGATTCCCGATCGACCTCGGGCCGGATCCGATCCTGGCCGTGGGTCCGGAGACGGGCGTGACGTTCGCTCTCTACGAGAGCGGGACACTCACCCTGTCCCAGCACATCGGCTCGATCGACAACCTCGAGACGTACGAGTTTCTGCGGGGCGCAGTCGACCACTTGTCCCGCCTGTTGGGCGTCGGCGCGCCGAAGACGGTCGCCTGCGACGCCCATCCGCAGTTCCTCACGAGCCGCTTCGCGCGCGAGCTGGCCGAGGCGACCGGCGCGCGGGTGGTTCCCGTGCAGCACCACGCCGCGCACGCCGCGGCCACGCTGGCCGAGCACGGGATCGAGCGGGCCGTCGTCGCCGTGCTCGATGGGTACGGCTACGGGGCGGACGGGAGCGCGTGGGGCGGCGAGGTGTTCGCGTGTGACAAAGCCGCCGTTGCTCGCGTCGGTTCGCTTCGGCCCGTGCGCCTGCCCGGCGGCGATCTCGCGACGCGCCATCCGCTTCGGGTCGTCGCCGGCTACCTGGCGGCCGCCGGGTGGACGAAGAACGAGATGGGGTCGATGCTGACGGCGCAAGGCGGGTCGCCCGCGGAGGTCGAGGCGGTGACTCTGCAGCTCGAGAGGGGGCTGAACGCGCCGTGGTCGACCAGCGCCGGGCGCTTCCTCGACGCCGTGGCCGCGTGGCTCGGAGTCTGCCGCGAGCGCACGTACGAAGGTGAGCCTGCCATGCGTCTCGAAGCGGTGGCGCGGGAAGGCAAGGTCCTCGAGATCGAGGCGACGTTCCGCGAGACCGAGGGACGCCGCGAGGTCGACCTTGTCTCTGTCTTCGCGCGTCTCGTCGAGCTCGCAGAAGGCGGCGCGGCCGCCGCCGACATCGCCGCGACGGCGCAGGACGCCCTAGCGCGCGGCGTGGCGTGTGTCGCGATCGAGGCGGCGCGCGAGCGCGGCATCGACGTGGTCGGACTGAGTGGAGGCGTCGCCGTCAACGACGCCATCGCGTCGCGCTTCCGCCAATCGATTGAGGAAGCCGGGCTCCATTTCGTGGCGAACGAGTGGGTGCCGTGCGGCGACGGCGGTGTCTCCTTCGGCCAAGCCGTCTTCGCCGGCCGTGGCATGCGGCTCAATGCCTAGCCTCGCATCTCGCGAGGCCACTCCCCACTTCGCGCGTCCCACTTCTCTTGGGCTGCTTTGCCGTCAAAGGGAGACGGGGCGATCCCGGAGGATCGCCCCGCGGCGTGAAGGAGGCACCTTCAGCAGGAGCTGGCGTGTCGTCCTGTCACAGAGAGTTACCCGCGAGACGAGCCGGGGTTTCACTTCACGATGGAACAGCCGTCGACCAAGCGGGGCGCGGGCTAGGGCGCCGCGGCCGGGTTTTCGAGGTACGACGCGATGCGAGCTTCCCACGTCGCCTGCGCTGCGAGGTTCGTTCCGTTCGCGGTGTCTTTGTCGAACTGGAGCTCGGCGGCTTGGGCGCGAGCCAGAATCGCGTTGCCCGTGGTGACGAGCAGGTTGTCGAGCGCCTGGTTCGCTCCCTGCCCCGTAGCGGCTTGCGCGGTCAGCGGGCGCAGGGACATCTCGAGGAGCCGATGGTAGACCTCGTAGAGGTCGAAGTGCAGCTGCTCGTGATGAAGGGCCCCGGCGGTCACGCGCGACGCGATGGCCCACGACCCGGAGGAGTCGACCGCGCACGTGATGGTGAGCGACGTCACGGCCGCGATATAGACCGAGCCGCTGCGCTTGGCCGCGTAGCTGGCGGTCCAGTTCATCACGAGGTCGGGGGAAGCAACCCAATTGCCTTGTTCCGCCCACACGGGAGCCACGGCGTCGAAGTCACCCCAGGTGAGGGGACGATCGGCGCTCCACAGCACGTAACACGAAGGTATGTCGGCTGCCAGGGCGCCACAACAAGAAGCCACAGCGAGGAAGATCCCAAGGACCCAGACTCGTCGCAACGCTCTCACCCTTTCCCCGTTCGTTGGGACATCGTACACGATTCGGCGTGAACGTCTAGTGAGGGCTGGGTGAAGTTTCCGCCTACCAGCCGCGGCCGCCGCCGCCGCCGAACCCGCCCCCCGAGAACCCGCCGCCGAACGTGCTTCTGCCGCCCCACGCGCTCTTGCCCGACGGGGCGGTGCGCGGCGCCGTGACGAAGGTCGACTGCATGCCGGACGACAGACGCCCGAGCGACATGCCGAAGAGGTGTGCGTCGAACGTGGACGGCCCCTGGTACCACTGCGGCGGCTCCTTGAGCAGGCCTTCGAACTGGCGCACCCAGATCGAGGTCAGGCCGAGGGCGACGGCGTACGGAAGGAGCTTCTCGAACCGCGCGGGGCTCTTCTCGGGCGCGTCGGTGAACTCGATGCGCTCGACCTCGGCGCGCTGGATGTACTCGGAAAGACCGAGCACCTCGACCAAGGCCTCGGTCCCCTTCTGCGTCTTCCGCGGCATGATCGGTGAGAACGCGAGGACGATGAGCCCCGAGACGGCGATCGCGACGCCCGCGTAGACGGATGACGTCATCCACCAGATCCCGACGCCCGCGGCGATGAGCGCGCCGCCCCAGCCTGCGCAGGCGTGCCGCACGCCTTCGGGGTTCCGCGCGTAGAGGCGCGCTTGCAGGAGCTCGTCGAACAGGCGAATGCGGATGGTCGGCAGGTGCTTGTAGAAGCGGTTCTCAAGCGAGTCGAGAGAGGTTTCCTTGGTCTCGGCGTCGGCGAAGATCGCATCGAAGAGCGCTCGGTCGGCCGCCGAGAGGTCGTCGGGCGAACGCCGGCCGCGGACGAACGTGTAGCGGCTCTGAGCGTGGCCCGTCAACGACCGAACCTTGTCGCCCAGGGAGTCGGTCTCCGGCTTGTCTTCGCGAATCGAAAGGTAGCCGCCCACGGCGAGGCCGATCACCATGGCCGAAACATCGCGGAGATCCATGCGGTCGTCCACGAGGACGCCGGCTGCGCCGGGTCCGAGGTCGGCGGGAGGCTCGAAGGTTGGGGCGATCGTGCCCTTGCGGGGATCGCGGCCGTACCGGTACCAGATCACGAGCATCAGCGCGAGCGCGACGATCGGGAGCACGGCGAGCTTGTTGTCCCAGAGGAACCTGGCGAGCTTCTCGAGCCACGTGGGTGGCTCGAGCGGCAAGAGGGCCCGCGGGATCGAAACGTCGATCGTCAGCCCCGCGCCCGAGGTCAACGCGCCGGTCGCGAAGACGAACCTGCCGGCCGAATCCGTGGACACCGCGTTGCCGGGCGACTCGCTCCCGAGGAAGCCGGCGTAGCTCGTGGCGCTCACCTGGTCGGCGGCCACGCCGGGCGGCAGGGCAAGCGTCGCCCTCGCCTCGCGGATCGGGATCTCCCAGTCGTTTCCCGTGACGTTCCAATAGAGCTGGAGATCGTTCTCGTGGAACAGGAGAGCCCGGCTCACGACGTACGCGATGCGGTAGGTGTGCGTCCCGGTGATGGTGAAGTCGGGATCCCCGATGCGCAGGTACCTCTGGCCGCCGGACGTCCTGGTGGACACGGGGACGGCCTGCCCGTCCATGGTCACGTCGCCGAGGGCGAGGTCGATCGAGACCCGCGTCCCGAGAGGCGTGCGGTACGAGACGGGGATGTACCTCTCGATCCCGTGGTGCGAACTGAGGTAGACGACCGTCAGCGTCTCGACGACGTCGAGATCGCCGGAGGCGCGAAGGGCGAGCGCGGCGTCGAACGACTGGATGTAGAGCGACGCCTGCGCGCCGAACGCCAGGCACGCGGCGACGAGGACGGCGAGGGCGATCTTGCGCATCAGAACTTGACCTTGGGGGCCTCGCGCTGCGCCTCATCCTCGAGCGCGAAGAACTCGCGCGGCTTGAATCCGAAGACGGCCGCGACGAGGCTGCCGGGGAAGACCTGCAGAGCCGTGTTGAAGTCTCGTACGATGGCGTTGTAGTAGCGGCGCGACTTTTGGATCGCGTCCTCGACTTCCCCGAGCGAGTTCTGAAGCTGGAGGAAGTTCTCGTTGGCCTTGAGCTGCGGGTAGGCCTCGGCGACGGCGAACAGGTTGACCATGGCGCTGCGAAGCTGCGTTTCGGCGGCTTCCAGTTCCTTGGGCGTCGTCGCGGCTTGGGCGTGCGCGCGCGCCTGGGTCACTCGCTCGAACACCTCGCGCTCGTGCGTCGCGTACCCCTTCACGGTCTCCACGACATTGGGGATCAGGTCCCAGCGGCGCTTCAGCTGCGTGTCGATGTCGCGCCACGACTCCTCGGCCCGGACCCGGAGCCGGACGAATCGGTTGTACATGGCCATGGCCCAGAGAAGGACGACGGCCAGTACGGCAAGGACGATGATCGCGGTTGTGCTCATGGTGCCTCCTTGGCTGCGAGTGCGCGTGGATTCTAGTTCCGTTCGGCCGCGCTTCCAAGCCGCGGCGCGGCCGCGGCGCGCGCGGACCCGCGGTGAGGGCCGGCTCCGCGGGGCGGTGTCAGCGCGTCCCGCGCGCCGCGACCGCGAGGGGCACGGACCTTGTCCCACGGAACGGGACGGGCGAGGACCCGCCAGCGCAGTTCCTCACTGCGTGGCGCGTTGCGGCGGGGCCGCGGCGTGGAGTATCCTCCACATCGGCCAGACATCTGCTCGTACGGAGGGAACCATGTTCAAGCGACTCTTCACGCCGGGGCCGACCGAGGTCCGTCCGGAGATCCTGAAGGAGCTCGCGACGCCGCAGATCCATCACCGGTCGCCCGAGTTCTCGGAGCTCTACGCTCGGATCCAGCCGAAGCTGCAGGCCGTCCTGTTCACGCAGAACCCCGTCCTGCTCTTCACTTCTTCGTCGACGGGGGCGATGGAGGCGGCGTCGACGAACCTGGTCGCCAAGCGCTGCCTCAACCTCGTGAACGGCGCGTTCTCGAAGCGCTGGCACGAGATCACCGTGGGAAACGGCGTGCCGTGCGACGCGTACGAGGTTCCGTGGGACGTCGCGATCAAGCCCGAGATGGTCGACGAGCAGCTGAAGACAGGCAAGTACGACGCGGTCACGCTGGTGTTCAACGAGACGTCGACGGGGATGATGAACCCCCTCAAGGAGATCGCCGAAGTCGTACGCCGGTATCCCGACGTGCTCTTGCTGGTCGACGCGGTGAGCGGCATGGCCGGCGCGAAGATCGAGACGGACGCCTGGGGCGTCGATTACGTCCTGGCCGGCGTGCAGAAAGCGTTTGCCCTTCCGCCCGGGCTGGCGGTCGCGGCCGTGAGCGGGCGGGCGCTCGAGCGAGCCAAGCACGTTCCGCCACGCAGCTACTACTTCAACCTGCCCGACATGTACAAGTTCCACCAGAAGAACCAGACCCCGGCGACGCCGGCGATCCCTCAGATGTTCGCCCTCGACGCGCAGTTGGACGCCATCATGGCGGAAGGGATTGAGGCCCGCTTCGCCCGGCACGCCAAGATGGCCGGCATCGTGCAGGCGTGGGCCAAGAAGTACTTCGACATCTATCCGGAGAAGGGGTACTGGTCTCAGACGCTCACGTGCGTCAAGAACACGCGCGAAATCGACGCCTCGGCGATGATCAAGTCGCTCGTGAACGACTACAACGCGCGCATCGAGAACGGGTACGGCGACCTGAAGGGCAAGACGTTCCGCATCGCGCACATGGGCGATGTCCAGGTCGATCAGATCCAGGGGCTGTTGCGAACACTCGAGACCATCGTCGGGCTCTAGAGGAGGGCGCATGGCATTCAGGGTTCTGGCTTCGGACCCGCTGGACGCGGGAGCCATCCAGGCGATGCGGGAGGCGGGGCTCGTCGTGGACGAGAAGACGAACCTGACCCCCGAGGCGCTCGTGCGGGAGATCGCCGCGTACGACGCGATCGTCGTGCGGAGCGCGACCAAGGTGAAGGCCGAAGTCATCGACGCGGGCGCGCGGCTCAAGCTCATCGTGCGCGCCGGTGTGGGGCTGGACAACGTCGACGCGGCGCACGCGAAAGAGAAGGGCGTCGAAGTGCGCAACACGCCGGGGGCGAGCTCGAACTCGGTCGCCGAGCTCGCGCTGGGACACATGTTCTCGCTCGCGCGGCACATCGGGCGGGCCACGGCCTCGATGAAAGCCGGCAAATGGGAGAAGAAGCAGCTCGAAGGGATCGAGCTCGAAGGGAAGACGCTCGGAATCATCGGCATCGGCCGCATCGGCCAGGCGCTGGCCAAGAAGGCGAGCGCGCTGGGGATGAAGGTCCTGTGCTACGACGCCTTCCTTACGGACTGCCCGATTCCGGGAATTGCGCGGTTCGTTCCCCTCGCCGAGCTTCTCGCGGAGAGCGACTTCATCTCTCTCCACATTCCCTACGATGCGGCGCGGGGCGCAACCCTCGGGGAGGCGGAGCTCGCCCTCGTGAAGCCGGGAGTGCGGATCGTGAACTGCGCCCGCGGCGGCGTCATCGACGAGGCGGCGCTCCTCCGCGCTCTCGAGAGCGGGCGCGTGGCGTGCGCGGCGCTCGACGTGTTCGGCTTGGAGCCGCCAGCCGCGGGGAACCCGTTGGTCGCGGCGGAGAACGTGTCCTTGACGCCGCACATCGGTGCGGCGACGGCCGAAGCGCAGGCGCGCGTCGGGGACGAGGCGGCCAGAATCGTCATCGAGTTCGCCAAGACGGCGGGGAAGTGAGGCGGCGATGGCTCACGTCGTGCCGTTCCGAGGGGTTCGCTACAACGAGCGTGTCGTGGGGCGGTTGACCGACGTCGTCGCCCCGCCGTACGAGTATTCTGAATTTTTGTCCGTGCGGTCGAACTGCCGCCAGCTGCTGAAGTCGGTGCCGTTGTCGAGGAAGTAGGTGCGCCACTCGTGCGACAGGTTGCGCCCGTCCCGGCTG
>JAKLFO010000001.1 GCA_022711155.1 Candidatus Bipolaricaulota bacterium | reverse complement strand
CGATCGAAGCGGCCGCGCGTCGCCAGCCAGGCGTCTGCCCGTGTCTCTTCACGATCACGAGTGGCTCCTCGCTTGGCGCGCTCTCCGCCTCCACATCTGCCAGCCAAACGCGAGGGCGAAGGCGATCGAGAGGCCGATCATTCCCCACTCGCTGAGGGTGGGGGCGTCGATCGTGCCTGTCAGCGGGATCGGCTGCGGCGCTTCGTCGACGGTCAGGCAGGTCGGATCGTCGTCTTCGGGCGTGCTCGGGTCGTCGGTCGGCTCGCTCGAGTCCGCGATGCCGTCATCGTCCGAGTCCCAGCTGACGACGCCTTGGTTGCAGAGCGTGGTTCCCGCTTCGACGTCGTCGGCGATTCGCGCCTTGAACAGGATGCGAACCGTGCCCCCAGCGGGAATCGATCCATCCCAGACGATCACGTTGCCAGCGAGGCTGACCGTGCCCCGGTCCGCCTGGACCGTGCCCGTCGCCGTCAGGCCGGCGGGCAGCGTGTCGGTGAACTCGTGGCCGGGACCGTTCTCGAGGTCGGCGCAGCCCAGGTTCGTGATCTCGATCTCATAGCGGATCGTGTCGCCGCCGGCCGGTGCGCCTCCGTCGATGTCCACGGCCTCTTTGGTCGCCTCGACCAGTGGATCGTTCGGGCGAACTAGGACGTCGAACGTCTCCTGGTTGTTGCCCTCGTTCAGCTCGCGAACGATCTTGCCGGAGTCGGTGACGACCAGGATCGTATGGGTGCCGGGAGGAACGTCGTCGGTGTCCCACGTGAACGTCAGCTTGACGAACTCGCACCCTGGAAGTCCCGCGACGTGCTTGGTGCCGATCAGGTGGGACGTGTTGTCCCAATACGCGGAGACGTCGAACGCGGCGGCGTCGCCGCAGCTCAGGTTGTCGATCGTCACGGTGATCGTGATCGTGCCGCCCTCGCAGACGTCGCCCGAGGTCTCCTGTACGGACGTCACGCCTCCGGAGAGGACGACGCCGGGCTCCGGAAACCACAGGTCGGGCAGCTTGCCGCACGGCTCCTCCGCCCACGCGGTGCTCGCCGCGAGGATGAGGATGGCGACCGCCAAGAGCGAACCCACCCTGGACGTCTTCCCCCATGAACCGATTCGCTGTGCCATTCGCACCACTCCCTTCTCGCGTCGAGCGACAGACAGCCGGTGCCGCGTGCCGGCAGCGCGTCTGCCGACCCTCTCAGCCAGGCTGACGAGAGGCTACCGCTGGCGCTCTGTGACGAGCGTGACGGTCGGCGGGTGCGGGTGTGATCTTCGTCACAGGCTGAATCGGAACCGGTGGGGGGCGGCGAGGTGACGGCTGTCTCAGCCTGGGAATGAATGGGCGGCGCTGGCGCGCAAGCCGGCGTGCGGCGCTATCCCGCGGCGCGCAGCCACTGCCGGGCGTCGGCCACGGCGCGGCGGGCTATGTCGGACGCGACCCCAACGTACTCGGTGGGGCGCAGGCCGAGGAGCCGGCGTCGCACGTCGGGTGCGAGGTCGAGCGTCTCGACCCAAGCGTGGAGCTCAGCGAGTCCGAGTGATCGGCCGCGCGCGGCCGCGCGGAGCTTTTCGTACGGATCCTCGACTCCCGCCGCGCGCAAGATCGTCTGGTACCCCTCCGTCAGGGTCTCCGGCGCCGTCTCGACGTGGGCGCGCGCCGCCCCTTCGTCGAGCGACACGCGGCCGAGTCCCTTCAGGGTCTGCTCCCCGGCGAGGTAGGCGTGGGCGAGCGCGACGCCGATCGACCTCTTGACGGAGGAGTCGGAGAGGTCGCGTTGCATGCGCGAGTGGGTCAGCTTGTCGGACAGCGCGTGGAGCATGGCGGTCGAGAGCACGAGGTTGCCTTCGCTGTTCTCGAAGTGGATCGGGTTCACCTTGTGGGGCATCGTCGACGACCCCACTTCCCCGGAGACCGCGGCCTGGACGACGTCGCCGCGCGAAATGTACTCCCACAGGTCGAGGTTGAGGTCGAGGAGGATGCCGTTCTGGCGCGTCACGATGCCGAAGTACTCGGCGAGCCCGTCCCCGTCGTCGATCTGCGTCGAGCAAGCGACGAACTCCAGCCCGAGCGACGCTACAAACCGCTCGGCGAACGCGATCCAGTCGTAGGTTGGGAAGGCGGCCGCGAGCGCCGCGTGGGTGCCCGTCGCGCCCGCGAACTTGCCACGGAAGCGGAACGCGTCGAGCTGCCTTCCCTGCCGTACGAGGCGGGAGACGAAGACGGCGATCTCTTTGCCGAACGTGGTCGGCGATGCCGGCTGGCCGTGCGTGCGCGCCGGGAAGACGGCCGCGCTCCACCGCTCGGCGAGGTCGGCGAGCGCGGTGACGATTCGGCGCAGCTGTGGGAGCTGTTCGGAGCTTCGATATCGCGAGAGGAGGAGTCCGTACGCGAGGTTCGTCGCGTCTTCCGAGGTGAGCCCGAAGTGGATCAGGTTCGGGTGGGCAAGCGCGAGCTTCTCTCGCAGAAAGAGCTCGCAGGCCTTCACGTCGTGCTGTGTCGCTCGCTCGATCTCCTTGATTCGCGCGAACGCGGCGTCGGCAAGCGTCCCGCGCGCCGCCTCGACGCGCCCGCGCTCGGCCGCGGAGAGGCGCGGCAGGAGCTTCGTCTCGTCGAGCGCGAGGAGGTAGGCAAGCTCGACATCACAACGAGCTTGCATGAGAGCGTGCTCGGAGAAGTACTCCCCGAGGCGGCTGACCTGGTCGGCGTATCGCCCATCCAACGGAGAGATCTCGCGCATGCTGCCTCCTACGAACTCCAGCTCGAGAGGGAGTCCGCCTCGCCGCCGAGCTGGAGGATGTCGTGCACCTTGCCCTCGCGGATCGCGAGAGCAGAGACGAGCTCCAGTTCCGCGTTCGCGTGCAGCTCGCCGATGGTGCGGCAACCGCACGACGCGAGTGCCGATCTCACCTTGCTCACGAAGAGGGGCAGGTTGTCGCGCAGCTTGCCCGCGTACTCGACGAACCCCTCGACGCCCTCGACGAACGCGGCTTGGCGGTAGCGGGCCGGGCTCCATTCCCGAGCGCGGGCCGAGCCCTCGCCCCAGTACGGCTTCATCACGCGGTCGTTGATGTTCACCGTCTCGGTTGGCGATTCCTCCATCCGTGCGAAGAAGCGTCCCATCATGACGGCATCCGCTCCCAGCGCGAGCGCGATGACCGCGTCCTTCGAGTTGACGATTCCGCCGTCGGCGATGACCGGAATGTGGGTGCCGGTCTCGGCGCGGTACCGGTCGCGCGCCGCAACGACCTGCATCACCGCGGTCGCGAGGCCGCGCCCCGTGCCCTTCTGCTCCTGCGTGATGCAGATGGAGCCGCCGCCCATGCCGACCTTCACGGCTCCCGCGCCGGACGCGATGAGGTAGTCGAAGCCTTCTCCCGTGATGACGTTGCCGCCGATCACGGGAAGGTGCGGTGCATGCCGGTGCACCCACTCCAGAGCTTCCTTTTGGAAGACCGTGTGTCCGTCGGAGGAATCGACGGCGAGGACATCGACGCCCGCCTCGACGAGCGCGGGGACGCGCTCGCGGTAGTCGTGGGTGTTGATCGCGGCGACGGCAAGGAGCCGTTTCTTCTCGTCCACGACCTGGTCGGGGTTGTCGAGGTGATCTTCGATGTCCTTCCGGAAGACGAGGGACAGCAAGTGGTCGTCGCCGTCGACGATGGGAAGGACAGCGCGGTGCCCCTCGATGAGGATCGCGTTCGCCGCCTCGAGATCCGTGAGCGACACGCCGACGTCGAGCTGGGCGCGGGGAACCATGCGTTCGCGCGCCGGGACGTCGCCGTGGATGCGCGCGTCGTAGTCGCGCCGCGTGATGAGGCCGAGGAGGCGGCCCTGCGAGTCGACCACGGGAAACGTCGAGTAGCCCTCGCGGCGACGCAGAGCGTCCACCTCGCGCAGCGGCGTGTCCGGCCCGATTGTGCGGGGCTCGACGAACCCAGCCTTGTGCGCCTTGATCTTCGCGACCATCTCCGCTTCGGCCGCGATCGGCTGGGAGCAGTAGACGACGGCCGCGCCTCCGAGCCGTGCCAGCTCTATCCCCATACGGCTTCCCGACACGGACTGCATTGCCGCAGCCAGCACCGGCGTCGTGAGGGAGATGACGCCTCCGTCTGGGCGGACGACGAGCGGGCTCGCGAGGTGGACGTTCTCGATCGACGTCTCGCGCGTCGTGAGCCCGGGGAGCAGGCGGAACTCGGTCAGAGTCCTCGAGGGCTCCATGTGGATGCGGCGTGCCATTGGACCTCCCGGATTCTCCATGTCCCTTTGTACTCAAGACGGGGTTGGCGCTGCAACACGAGCTGAGGCCGCGGGGCAAGAGAGGGCGACCCCGCGGTCCGCCCGTACGGCGCCGCGGGGCCGGGCGTCCGACAGGCTATGCCTTGCAGTCGCCGCGCTCCGCGAAGCGCGCCTCGAACTCGCCGTGGAACGTGTTGATCGCCGTCTGCACGGGCAGGATGGGCGACTGGCCGAGCGGACAGAGCGACGCGGCCTGCATCGCCTTCGCGATGTGGACCATGCGGTCCAGGTCGTCCCGCGTGCCGCATCCGGAGCGAATGCGCTCGGACAGCTCTACCAGGGCGACGGTGCCGCCGCGGCACGGCGCGCACTGGCCGCAGGACTCGTGACGGAAGAAGCGGAGGATGCCGTGCAGGAGCTCGACGATCGAGGAGTCCTCATCGAGGACGAGAATCGCGCCCGAGCCGAGAACGGCCGCGTACTCCTTGGGGCCGTCGAAGTCCATCGGCACGTCAAGGCCCTGCGCCCCGATCACGGCGCCGGCCGCGCCTCCCAGAAGGGCGGCCTTGAACCGCTTGCCGTCGCGGACGCCGCCGCCGTACTCGTCGAGGATCGTGCGCAAGGGAGTTCCCATCTCGACCTCGATCAGGCCGGGGTTTCGCACGTGGCCGAGGATCGTGTAGACCTTCGTCCCCGGGCTCTTCTCCGTTCCGAAGCCGCGGAACCAGTCGGCGCCGCGCAAGAGGATGGGCGGGACGTTGGCGAGCGTCTCGACGTTATTCACGACGGTCGGCTTCTTCCACAGTCCGGCCGCGCCTGGATACGGCGGCTTGAGCCGCGGGTAGCCGCGCTTGCCCTCGATGGACTCGATGAGCGAGGTCTCCTCGCCGCACACGTACGCGCCGGCGCCCTTCTTGATCTCGACGTCGAACGAGAAGGGCGACTCGAGGACCCGCTCGCCGAGGAGTCCGGCGGCGCGGGCATCGTCGATCGCTTTCTGCAGGCGCCGAATCGAGAGTCCGTACTCTCCCCGGACGTACACGTATCCCTGCCTTGCGCCCACCGCGTACGCGGCGATCATCATGCCCTCGAGCAGCCGGTGCGGATCCCCCTCGAGGATCAGGCGATCCTTGAACGTTCCTGGCTCTCCTTCATCGGCGTTGCAGACGACGTACTTCCTGTCGCCCGGGGCCGTGAAAGACCACTTGAGTCCGGTGGGAAATCCGGCGCCGCCGCGGCCGCGCAGGCCCGAGCGCTTCACTTCGGCGATGACGTCGGCCGGCGGACGCTTGGTTTCGAGAAGACGCGCGATGGCCTCGTAGGCACCCGCGGCGATCGCTTCATCCAGGCTCTCCGGGTCGATCCTGCCGCAGTTCTCGAGCACGATTCTCACTTGGCGCTCCACGGACCACGCGCCACGCGCTGCTCCCGCGGCGAGTCGCAGCCGCTCAACCGGGCGCCCTTTGAGCAGATGTTCGCGCACGATCTCCCCGACATCGTGGGGCGTCACGTTGCCGTACCGCACGCCGTCGGGGTACACGACGAGCACAACGCCGCGGCCGGCAACCCCGACGTCTCCGGTCTCGATGACTCGGATTTCCTCTGCCAGACCCTCTTTCGCCAGGTGCTCGCCGAGCGCGCGGCCGACCTGCCTCGCTCCGGCGAGCAGGGCTTCCTCGTTGACGGCGATCAGGACGTGCCCTCTAGCTCGCGGCATCTCTCCCCCTCACGTCGGCGATCACGCCGAGCACCTTCTCCTTGGTCAGATTGCCGTAGAGCTCGTCGTCCACCATCATCGCCGGCGCGACGCCACAGACGCCGAGGCAGCTCGTCGTCTCGAGCGTGAACGCTCCGTCCACGGTCGTCCCGCCGACGGCGACGCTGAGATGCGCAGTCAGGATCTCGATCAGCGAATCGGCGCCCACGAGCTGGCACGGGGGCGATTCGCAGACCCGGACGATGTGCCGCCCTCGCGGCGACAGGCTGTACATCGAGTAGAACGTGGCAGTGCTCACGACGTCCGATAGCGGCACGTCCACGTACTCGGCGGCGGCGCGCAGCGCGTCGCGGGTGAGATAGTGCCGCGGCTCCGCGGCCTGCAGATCGTGCAGGATGTCGAGAAGAGACTCCGGCGCCGGCGGGTACTTCTTCAAGAGCTCGTTCATGCGTCCTCCCAACTACTCATCGCTCGGTTCGGGGTCTCTAAGCCAATCGAGCACGGCCTGCTCTGCTGCCGGCAGGCCTCGCACGACGTCCGGACTGAGTTCCTCGCCGATGTCGAATGACTGCGCCGGGACGCTGAGCACCCACGCGTCGGGCGCACGGCCGCAGGCAGCCGACGTCCAGGCAAGCAGGGCCTCTGGAGCCAGGGCGTGACCGATCCCTTGGACCGCGCCGTGCGGAGACACGCGAGAGAGGCGCAGGTGCGTCTCTTCAGCGTGCGCATCGACGAACAAGACGCGCCGGGCGCGGCCGACCGCGTCGGTGAGATCGAACGTGAGTTGGTGCACGACGTCCGTCTCGACGCCCGGTTGCGCCGGCAGCGCTCGCACGATGCGCGCTCCGACTCCGTCGTCACTCCGCAGTTCGTTTCCGACGCCCACCACGAGATCCATCTCTCTACCGATCGTCGCGCGCGAGCGTCGTCACGACGTCGCCCTGCGCATCCACGATCTCGACGGCGAGCGGCATCTTCCCCACGGCATGGACCGAGCAGGAGAGGCAGGGGTCGTAGGCGCGGATGCCGCCTTCGATGCGGTTCAGCATCCCCTCGCTCACCTTGCCCTTCTTGATGTACGTCTTGGCGATCTCGCGGACGGCCCGATTCATCGCCAGGTTGTTGTGCCCGGTCGACACGATGAGGTTGAGTTTCTCGATCACGCCGTTTCCGTCGACCCAATAGTGGTGGATCAGCGTTCCGCGCGGCGCTTCATGCACGCCGACGCCTTCGCGCACGTTGATCCCCGCCTGGGCGCGGATCTCGGTCGACGTGATGCGGTCGTCGGCCAGTAGCTCGCCGATCTCCTCGACGGACGCGAGGATCTCGATCAGACGCGCGTAGTGGTAGTCGAACACGCGTCCCGAGCGGCCGCCCGAGCGCTCGCGGAACTCCTCGAGCTCCGCCTGGGCGAGCGGCGTCGCGAAGTGGTCGCAGGCGTTGACGCGCCCCAGCGGCCCGACGCGGTACATGCCTTTCGGGTACCCCTTCGGGACGTAGTGCGGGAACTTGAGGTAGGTCCAGGGCTCCGACGCCTCCTGGATGATCTCGTAGTAGCGGGCCGGATCGTAGCCCGGCTCGACGACTTTGCCCTTCGAGTCGACGATCCGCAGGACGCCGGCGTAGTGCTCCCACGCTCCATCCGGACGAACGAGTCCCATGTACATGCTCGGGAAGTCGGTCAGGACGTCCCGGTCCTCGACGTCGCCAAACGTCGACTTGAACAGGGCCAATGCCTCCTGGGTCGTTGCAAGAGCTTCGGGAAGGCGCTCGAGCATCCACGCGCGGTCGGTCTCCGGCAGCGCCTGGTTCACGCCGCCCGGCACGGCCCAGCCGGGGTGGATTCGCTTGCCGCCGAGTCGATCGATGATTTCCTGGCCGAACGCGCGCAGCCGGATCCCCTTGCGGGCCAGCACGGGGTCGGCCGCGACGAGCCCGATGACGTTGCGCGTCGCCGGGTCCGAGTCCCAGCCGAGCAGGAAGTCCGGCGCGGACAGGTAGAAGTAGCTGAGCGCGTGCGACTGGACGAGCTGTCCGGCGTTCATCAGCCGGCGAAGGAGCGTGGCCGCAGGAGGGATCTGGACGGCGAGGATCGCGTCGCACGCCTTGGCCGACGCGAGGATGTGGCTCACCGGGCAGATCCCGCAGATGCGGGCCGTGAGGCCGGGCATCTCCCACAGCGTCCGGCCGACACAGAACTGCTCGAAACCTCTCAGCTCGGTCACGTGGAACTGGGCGTCGCGCACGTCGCCCTTGGCGTCAAGGAACACGGTGATCTTCCCGTGTCCCTCGATTCGCGTGACTGGCTCTATATGAATCTGCCTTTCCATCTTGCTCCTCCGCTATCCAAACTTGAGGTCAGGGCCGGCGAGTTCCGGCGTCTTGCCCGCGACGAGGGCCAGCACGGCCTTGGCGATGAGCCCGGCCGGCGGAGGACACCCGTGCAGGAAGTAGTCGACGTGAACGACCTCGGCGAGAGGGCGCACGCGCCCGAGCAGGTGCGGCACCGCCTCGTACGGGAGAGCGCCGTTCGACGTGACCTTGTCCCCGTAGATGTTGGCGATCATCTCGTCCGGGTCCATCCCGTTGCGCAGCGCGGGCACGTTGCCCGTCACGGCGCAGTCACCGAGCGCGATCAGGATCTTCGACTTCTGGCGCGCCGTGCGGGCGAGATGCAGCTGCTCCTCGTTCCCGACCGCTCCCTCGATCAGGGTCACGTCCACCCCTTCTTCCGGGAACACCTTGAGATCGGTGATCGGGCTGTTGAAGAGAGTGATCATGCCTGCGAGATCGATCAGCGTCTCGTCGATGTCAAGGAGTGACATGTGGCATCCAGCGCACCCGCTGAACCACATCGTGGCCACTCGAACCTTAGCCATGTGTCCTCCTCTCCTTGAGGCGCGTGATGACCTCCGGCTTCTTGCGCATTTCCCCGTTACTCTCGCCCTTGCGGACGATGGCCCCCGTCGGGCAGACCTCGACGCACTTGCCGCAGCTCGTGCAGGACGCCGCCGTGCCCCAATCCACATCGAGGTCCGTGATCACCCGCGCTTGGCTGCCGCGCTCGGCGAAGTTCCACGTTCGCGCTCCCTCGACTTCGCCGCAGGCGCGCACGCAGCGGCCGCAGAGCACGCAGCGGTCGCGGTCGATCAGGAAGCGCGGATGCGTGGCGTCCACGCGGTGGCGAGGGTACGCGTACGGCACGGTGACCGAGTGCATCTCCAGCTCGCAGGCGAGATCCTGGAGCTCGCATCCCCCGTTGGAGACGCAGAACGCGCACACGTGGTTTCCTTCCGCGAACAGAAGCTCGAGGATCGTTCGCCGATAGGCGCGAACCGCATCCGTCCCGGTCAGCACTTCCATCTTGTCGGCGACGCGCGTCGTGCACGACGTCACGAGTTGGCCCCGCACATCGACGATGCACAGCCGGCATGCGCCCACGTCAGACAGGCCCTCGAGATGGCACAGCGTGGGGATGCGTATCCCGTGCTCGACCGCCACCTCGAGAATCGTCCGGCCGGGGCTCGTCACGATCTCCCGGCCGTCGATCTTCACCGTAATCCGTTCCACTTCCGCCTCCCGATCCTGTGTCTCTTCCGCCTTGCGGCGGCAGGCCCTTCCGAACCGGCGCTAGTCGCCGGGGAGCGCGCCGGCCCTCGATGCGACAGCCCCTCCGGCCTCGCGAACCCCCGACTCCTCGTCCTGGGCTCGGTCGCAGTGCAAGCAGCGCCGAGCTTCTTCCGTGGCTTGCGCGCACGTGAAGCAACCCCTGACCTCGGCGAACGATCCCACGCGGTCCTCGACTTCGGCCAGCGGCGGCACCGCTCGCTCGCGCTCCTTCGCGTACTCGCTCTCGTCGTAGCGCGACGCCACTTCGACGCGCGCCTCGCGGACGATGATGCCGTCCCCTCCGAGGTAGCGATCGATGGCCGCGGCGGCACGTCGCCCGGCGGCGATCGCCTGGACCACCGTCGATGGGCCGCTCGTCACGTCGCCGCCCGCGAACAGGCCGGCGCGGCGCGTCATCATCGACGCTTCGTCCACAGCGATGTTCTTGTCGGCCGTCGCCTCGGCGCCCGCCTTCGTCAACAGGTCGAGGTTCGCCTGCTGGCCGACGGCGATGAGCACGGTGGACGCCGGAAGGACGAAGTCCGAACCCTCTTCGGCGACCGGCCGCCGGCGGCCCGATGCGTCGAACTCGCCGGGCACCATCTTGCTGCAGCGCAGCCCTTCAACCCGCTTCGATCCGACGAGTCCGAGCGGCGCGGTCATGTCGCGGACCTCGATTCCTTCCTCGATCGCCTCCGCGATCTCCTCCCGCGACGCCGGCATGTCGGCCTTGGCGCGGCGGTAGACGATGGTCACGCTCTTCGCTCCCAGGCGTCGCGCCGTGCGCGCGGAGTCGATGGCCGAGTTGCCGCCTCCGATGACGACCACGTCTCCCTCGACCGCCGTCTTGCCTTCGAGGTTGACGGCCTTGAGGAAGTCGACGCCGGCGTAGACGCCGGGAAGGGACGGAGTTCCCAGGCGCAGCGTCTGGCCGTCCATGGCTCCCGTCGCCGCGAACACGGCACGGGCGCCGGCCGAGAACAGCTCCTCGACGTCCGCTACGGGAGTCAGGAGCTGGATCTCGACGCCCGCCTTCTCGATGCGCTCGACGTCAGCGGCGAGGATCCCGCGGGGAAGGCGATACGAGGGGATTCCCGTCGCCATCGTGCCCCCGGCGATCGGCAGCGCCTCGTGGATCACCGGCGCGTAGCCGAGTCGCGTCAGGAAGTACGCGCACGAGAGGCCGGCCGGCCCCGCGCCGACGATGACGACCTTCTCCGGCTTCACCTTCGCCGGAGGCGCGATCCCCAGCCCGTGCTCCGACGCGGCGTCGGCCATGAACCGCTTCAGGTCGCGGATCGCCACCGGCTCGTCAACCTGGGTGCGCTGGCACTTCGTCTCGCAGAACGCATAGCAGACGCGGCCGCACACTCCCGGCAGCGGGTTGTGCTCCATGTGCACGCGGAACGCTTCCTCCACATCGCCGTTCGCCAGGTGCCCCACGTACGCGGGCACGTCGACGTTCGCCGGGCAGCTCGACTCGCACGGCGCGACGAACATAGCGGCGCAGACGGAGGCGGGACACGTTTTGTAGCGGATGTGCGCGATGTACTCGTCGCGGAAGTACTTGAGCGTGCTCAAGACTGGGTTCGGCGCCGTCTGCCCCAATCCGCAGAGAGACGTCTTCCCGATGGCCGTCGCGAGGGACTCGAGCTTGTCGAGATCGTCCATCGTCCCCTCGCCGGCGGTGATCCGGTTGAGGATCTCGAGCATGCGCACCAGGCCGACGCGGCACGGCGTGCACTGGCCGCACGACTCCGACGCGGTGAACTCGATGAAGTACCGCGCGAGGTTGACCATACACGTGTCTTCGTCGAGCACGATGAGTCCGCCGGATCCGATGATGGCTCCGAGCTGCTTCAGCGACTCGTACGAGATGGGCGTGTTCAGGTACTCGACGGGGATGCAGCCGCCGGACGGCCCGCCCGTCTGCACAGCCTTCAGTCGCTTCCCGTTGGGCACTCCGCCGCCGATGTCGAACACGACCTCGCCGAGCGTCGTCCCCATGGGAACTTCGACCAGTCCCGTGTTGCGCACGTTCCCCGACAGCGCGAAGACCTTCGTTCCCTTGCTCTCGCCCACGCCGATCGCGGAGAACCAGGCGGCGCCGCGAAGGATGATGTGCCGCACGTTGGCGTAGGTCTCGACGTTGTTCAGGAGCGTCGGCTTCTTCCACAGGCCGGAGGCCGCCGGGTACGGCGGGCGGGTCCGCGGGACGCCGCGCCGCCCCTCGATGGAGGCGATGAGCGCGGTCTCCTCGCCGCAGACGAACGCGCCCGCGCCGACGCGCACTTCGATGTCGAACGAGAACTCCGTCTCAAGGATGTTCTTCCCGAGGAGCCCCATGGCCCGCGCGGCCTTGAGGGCGATCTGCAGCCGCTCGATGGCCAGCGGGTACTCGGCTCGGACGTAGACGTAGCCGCGCTGCGCCCCCACGGCGTATGCGGCGATCGTCATACCCTCAATGATGGTGTGCGGGTCGCCCTCGAGCACCGCGCGGTCCATGAACGCGCCGGGGTCTCCCTCGTCGGCGTTGCAGATGACCATCTTCTCGCTCGACTTGGCGTCGCGGACGAACTGCCACTTCATCCCGGTGGAGAAGCCGGCGCCGCCGCGCCCGCGCAGCCCCGACGCCTTGACCTCCGCGAGCACTTCGTCCGGAGTCATGGACGTCACGGCCTTCCCCAGCGCTTCGTAGCCGTTCGCGCCGATGTACTCGTCGATGGACTCGGGGTCGATCGCCCCGCAGTTGGCGAGGACGATCTTCATCTGCTTCTCGAAAAACGGGATCGAGCGCTTCTCGCGAATGATCCGGTCGGCCTCCTCGGAGCGGAAGAGGAGGCGCGACACGACGCGGCCCTTCAGGAAGTGCTCGCGCACGATCTCGTCGACGTCGGCGGCGGCGACGCTCTTGTAGAGCACGCCTTCCGGGTAGACGAGGACGAGCGGGCCGTGCTCGCACGGCCCCATGCACCCCGTTTCGATGATGCGTACCTCTTCGGCGAGCCCGTGCGCGTCGATCCGCTTCCCGAGTTCCTCTCGCATCTCTCGGCTGTGGGAAGAGACGCACGCGCCGCCAGCGCAGACCAGGACTTCAAGACGACTCGGCACGCCTACTCCTTCTCCGCCTCGTGGACCGCGAGGACGAGGTCCTCGACGACGGCGCCGTTGACGATGTGCTCGGCGACGATGCGGCGAGCCCCCGCCGGGTCGACGTGCCCGTAGAGGACACGCGGCCGGTCCCGCTCGACGATCTCGACCACGGGCTCCTGCGACGCGAATCCCTTTTCGCCGGACTGGGTGACGACGACGTCGGTCAGGCGTCGCTTCTGGATCTCCTCGAGAAACGCCGAGATGACGCCGCGCGCGCCGGCGGCGATGCCGGACGTTCCCATGCCGACGACGACCTTCACGCGCACCGCTCCACCGCGCAGGCGCATGTCCGACTGCGCTCGTTCGCGGATCTGCCGCAGTTCCTCAAGCTTCATGCTTCCGTCCCTTCGCCACCTTGGCGGTGTGAGTCACCTCGCGCGACCCGGCGGTCTCGTCCTCCGTGCTCGAGCGATACTTCTCGAGGATGGCCAGCGCCTTGGTCGGGCTCAGGCGCCCGAAGACCTCCTCGTCGACGGTCATGACCGGCGCCAGGCCGCATGCGCCGAAACAGCGAGCGGTGTCGAGCGTGAACAGGCCGTCGGCCGTCGTCCTTCCCTCCGCCACGCCGAGCTCCTTCTTGAGGCGTTCGAGGATCTTGGCACCGCCCTTCACATAGCACGCGGTCCCGAGGCAGACCGTGACGGTGTGCTTGCCCGCGGGGTCGAGTCGGAAGAAGTTGTAGAAGGTCGCTACCCCGTGGACTTCGCTCTTCGGGAGGTAGAGGGCATCGGCAACGTAGTCCAGAACGTCCGCGGGAAGATACCCGACGACGCCCTGGACGGCGTGAAGGACTTGGATCAGAGGGCCCGGCGAGCCGGCCGCCGCGTCCAGGATGCGCCGGATGTCGGCCGCCTGCTGCGGCGTACAAGACGTGAGTTCCATCGCACCACCCACCTCACTTATCAGTGTTCTCTACCCGGGATTCCCTCGGTGCGTCGGGCTGCCGGGTTCGAAATGGTACCTTGGACCGCCCGTCGAGTCCCATCGGGCTGCGGCAGCGGCTCCGCCGCACTTATCCGAGTCGCTCGGCCAGGAAGGCGCGCAGGAACGCGATGACGTCGGGGTGGCTCCGGGGTACGTCTCCGAGCGCCGCCTCGATCTCGTCTGTGTCGAGTTCGAAGGGGATCCCGCAGTCGACGGCGAGCCGGATGCGGCGATCTCCCGAAGTGGCGAGGAGCGTGAGCAACGTCTCGGTCACGTTCTCGAACGGCGGCAGGTCGATGTGCTCTCTCAGCATCGTCGCCGTGACCGTTGTCCCTTCTCCGGGGCGGCTCTTGATCTCGAATTGGCCGCCGCAGTGCTCGGCCGTGGCGCGCAAGAGCGGGAGCCCGAGCCCGACGCAGCGTTCGCACTTCGACGAGTAGTAGCCGCGCTCGACCGCGGCGAGCGTCTCTGCGTCCATCCCGCGACCGTTGTCGCGCATCTCGATCGTGAGCCGATTCTCGTCGCTTGGGCACTCGAGCCGGAGAAGCACCTCGGACGCCCCCGACGCGAGGGCGTTCTGGAACAGGTCGAGGATGTGCATGTCCAGGGATTCGATCACGTGCGCCTCCTGGATGCTGCCTCAGGCGAGAGGCGTCGCTCGACCGACAGCGTGCGTCCTCCCGCTCCAGACGCTGCGAGGCGCAGTTCGGCGACGGACGGCGCGTTCATGGTGAAGTGGGTCACGCGGCGGCCGACGGCCTCCGGCCAGTGGGAGTCCGAGCTCCACACGAGCCGGCTGTCGTGGCAGGCGGCCGGGAGCTCGTCTCCGTCCGCCTCGGCGAGCGGAAGATCGAGCCCCGGGGGAACGAAGCCGAGTTGGGTGATGAGGCCGTAGGGCTCTCGGTCGACGTGCGCCGGCACGGCCAGGCCGCCAGCATCGGTGATCCACGCGACGGCCGTCTCGAAGTCCAGGCGCAGCGAGTTGAGGAGCAGGCGCGGCTCCACGTAGACGATCTTCTCGGCGTCGTCGACGGCGACCTGATCGCCGAAGGCCTCTGGCACGTTCGGTCGGTCCGGGAGTTGGGCGTAGATCTTGTCCGCGAAGGCGTGCGCCGGCGGGGACGCGTCGAAGTACGCCAGGAGGTGTACCTCTTCCTGGGTCTGCAGTTCGAGGCCGTAGAGGAAGGCGATTCCTTGACGCGCTGCTTCGCGCGCCACGACATCGGTCATGCGCGCGGTGTTGTGGTCCGTGACGGCGATGAGGTCGATCCCGCGCTCCGCGGCCGCGCGGACGATAGCGCGCGGCGACATCGACAGGTCGGCGCACGGCGACAGGCACGTGTGGATGTGGAGATCGGCGACGTACGTCCTCAACGCGTCTCCGCGGACAGTGCGCGGTGTACCTTCCCAGCGAGGTCGAAGGCCGAGTCCGGCGAGGAGAAGACCGAGACGCCCGCTTCCCTCGCGCGCTCCACGACGCCGTCGGCCGCGCGGACGCCGCACGCGAGGACGATGCCCGCCAGGTTGGCGACCTGAACGACGGCCACGACGTTGGCGTGGTGCTGGATCGTGATCCACACGTCGCCCGCTTTGGCCGAGGCGAGGGCGTGGGAGAGCAAGTCACCGCAGTACCCCCCACGGACCGCCTCGTCCAGTCCGGATCCCTCGCTCTGGACGTCCCACCTAAGGAGCTTGGCCAGTTCTCGCAGCGTCATGTCCTCTCCTCTCGATCCGACAACGGATCAGCGTTCCCTGCCCTACGTGGGAGTGCATCTCGAATTCGTCGGAACTCCTCTGCATGTTGGGCAGCCCCATCCCGGCTCCGAACCCGAGGTTCGTGGCCCAGGCCGGCGCGGTCGAGTATCCCGGCGTCATGGCGAGGTCGATGTCGCCGATCCCGGGGCCGTCGTCCGCGATGAGGATCTCAATCCACTCGCGGGACAAGGTCACCTGGATCGTGCCGCCGTGGTCGGCGTAGACGATGAGGTTCATCTCGCCTTCGAACGCGATGATCCCGGCGCGCCGCGCGTCGGCCGCGCTGGCGCCCCACTCGCGCAGCTCGCGCTTGATCTCCGCCGACGCGATCCCGCCGTGCTCGATGTCACGGGGCTTGACGAGATGGACGAACTGCTTCACTCCATCGTCTCCACCGGTCGGTTCTTGCACGCCCGCACCCCGTCGGCGTACAAGAGCCCGCACGTCTCGAACATCGTCTTCTTCGTCGCGACCACCGGGATGTTGAGGGTCTCGGCGTGCGCGACCATGGCGGGCGTCGGGCGCTTGCCGCGCACGAAGATGATCGCGATGACGTTCAGGATCTCCGCTACGCGGAGGACCTGCGGACTGATCGTTCCGGTGATGAGCGTCGTCCGCTCGTCGGTCAAGGCGAGGATGTCGGACAGGAGGTCGACGGCGTACGCCCGGTCGATCACGAGGTCGCCGTTGTTCCCTCCCGACAGGATGTCGCCTTCCACGAGCTTCGCCACGTCGCGCAAGAGCATGTGTCCGTCTCCTACGATCCGTACTTCGGCGAGCGGTCGGCGTAGCTCATCAAGGTCGGCAGGACCTGGCCGCTGAAGCGCAAGAGCCCGCCCCGAGCCGCCGCGCGCTCGTCGAACGTCGTGACATCGTCGCGGCGAACCTTCGGACCCGCGAACAAGACCGGAACCGGGTCCGCGGTGTGATCGCCGTAGTCGATGGCCGTCGTGTGGTCGCCGGTGAAGGCGACGTGCGTCGTGTTCCAGTCGATGCCTCCGAGAAGCGTGCCGAAGAACTCCGCGTCGATCCGCTCGATGAACGCGGTCTTGGCGGCCGCCTGATGGTCGTGCGCCGCGTTGTCGGTTCCCTTGATGTGAACGAACACCAGGTCGTACGTCTCGAGCGCCTTGAGCGCGGCCGCCGCCTTGGCGCGCAGATTCGTGTCCAGTCCGCCGGTAGCTCCCTCGACCTCGATCGACTCGAGGCCACAGGCGAGCGCCACGCCGCGGTACAAGGCGCCTCCGGCGATGACTGCGCCGCGCACGCCGTAGATCGAGGGAATCGAGGGGATGTGCGGGCAGTCGGCGGCGCCGCGAACGAGGAGGATGTTGGCTGGGAGTTTGTGGGCCTTCGCGCGCGCCACGTTGAGCGGCAGGTCCTTCAGCAGCTCATAGCTCCTGCGCGTCAGCTCGTTCACCGCGTCGGCCGTGCGCCGCGCCGCCCGTCCCTCCGCCATCGGCTCGGCGGAGCGGATCTCCGCCCCCGTCTCGTGGGGATCCGTCTCGCCGACGTACGGCGACAGCTCGCTGCCGCGCAGGAGCAGCGCGCCGCGGTGCTCGGTGGAAGCGCGGAATGCGACGTCGACGCCGGGCGTCTTCAGCTTCATGCCGTCGAGAGCCGCTTCGAGCTCTCGCTGGCCGGACTCGATGCGCCCGGCGCGCCGGTCTACGAGGAGGAGCGCGCCGGCCGACTCCTTCACGGTCGCGAAGTTGGCTCGGAAGCAAATGTCGCCGGGCTGCACGTCGAGGCCGATTCCGAGGCACTCGAAGACACCGCGCCCGGTGTAGAGCTCGCGCGGGTTGTACCCGAGGAGCGAGAGGTGGGCCGTGTCGCTGCCCGGGCGGATGCCCGGCCCGATCGGATCCACGAGGCCTACGGCACCCTGCGCCGCCAGGCCGTCCAGGTTCGGTTTTCGCGCGGCCTCGAGACACGTCTTGCCGGCTTGGTCGGTCGGTCGGCCGCCGAGGCCGTCGGCGATGATGAGAATGCTCTTCATGACCCCTCCCTGCGCGTCAGGGAGACGGTAGCGAACGGGTCGCGGGGTTGCAAACCTCTCTAGAGCCCGCGGCGGCCCGCCGCGGGCATGGACCGGCCGGCGGCGGTGCGGCAGAATCGTGCGACAGGGAGGCGGAGCGTGTCGAAGTCGTCTGAGTGGATTGACGCCGTGGGTCGGGCCATCCGCGAAGCGACCGTCGCCCTGCCGGCCGACGTCGAGCGCGCGCTCCGCGAGGCGCTGACCAGCGAGCCGTCGGAACTCGGCCGGTTGCACCTTGAGACCCTGCTCGAGAACGCGCGCGTCGCGCGAGAGGAAGGCCTTCCGATCTGCCAAGACACGGGTACGCCCGTCTTCTTCGTGCGCGCGGGCGCGGAGAGCCCGTGGTTGGCAGACATCGAAGCGGCTCTCGTCGAGGCGACGAGATCGGCGACGGCGGCCATCCCGCTGCGCCCGAGCGCCATCCACCCCCTGACCGACCGCAACGTCGGCAACGTGGGCCGCGGCGTCCCCGTCATCGACTGGGAGATCGTGCCGGGCCGCGAGGTGGAGATCACGTACGTCGCCAAGGGCGGAGGAAGCGAGAACGCGACCGGCCTCCTGTTCGTCCAGCCCGGCGGCGGAGCGGCGGAGATCGCGCGCGCCGTGCTGGCCCACGTGGCCCGCGTTGCGCCTCGCGCCTGTCCGCCCATCGTGGTCGGCGTGGGGATCGGCGGCACGGCCGACCGGGCGCTCGTGCTTGCGAAGCGCGCCCTGACGCGGAGGCTCGACATCCACCATGCGGATCCGGCGATCGCCGCGCTCGAGCGCGATCTCCTCGAGGCCGTGAACGGGTTGGGCATAGGCCCGGCCGGGCTCGGAGGGGCGGCCACGGCGCTCGCCGTCCACGTCGAGTTCGCATTCCGCCACCCGGCGTCGCTGCCGGTGGGCGTCGCACTCCAGTGCTGGGCCGACCGGCGCGCCGCCGTCCGCATCGACGCGTCCGGAGCAGCGGAGGCGGTCTTGTGACGCGACACGTCCTCCTTCCTGCCTCGCCCGCCGAGGTGTCCGCGTGGCGGGCGGGAGACGTCGTCTTCGTGAGCGGTGCGGTGCTCACGGCGCGCGATCTGGCGCACCGGCGCATCCTCGCGGCGGCGCGCCGCGGGGAGCCGCTTCCCTTCGATCCCACGGGCCTTCCCATCTTTCACTGCGGCCCGCTCGCCCGCCGCGACGCCGGAGGCTGGACGATCACCGGACTGGGACCCACGACGAGCGCGCGGATGGACCCGTCAACTCCGGAAATCCTCGCACGCTACCGCACGCCCTTCCTCATCGGCAAAGGCGGAATGGGTGACTCGACGCGGCGCGCGTTGGTCGAGCAGGGAGCCGCCTACCTCGCGGCAGTCGGCGGCACCGGCGCGCTCGGTGCACGCGCCGTCCGCGGCGTGCGCGGCGTCTACTGGCTCGAGGAAGTCGGCATGCCGGATGCAGTGTGGATCCTCGACCTCTGCGAGTACGGCCCGCTTGTGGTGACGATCGACGCAGCCGGCCACGACCTGCACGCCGAGATCGCGCGCCGCGCCGCACGGCTCAGCTAGAGCGATCGGCCGCCCAAGGGCAAAGGCGGGTCCACCGCAGAGGACGCGGAGGGCGCTGAGGGATGCATGGCAGGGCCTGGCGTGCGTCCGCAGGGGCGGCGAGACGCCTGATCGTCACTGGAGAACGTCTCTCGTGGACGTCGATCTCCAGGTTCTTCTCTCTGCGGTTGGCTGTGTCCATCCTTGCGTCCTGAGCTACGATGAGTCGAACCGCGAGGAGATCCCATGTCGATGCAACGGTCCGAGGTGTCCAGAGACGAGCGCGTGAAGCGCGCGGCGGCGCCGGGCGAGAAGGCTCCCGCCCTGCACGCCTTCTACCGCGGCAAGATCGAGGCGTCGGTCAAGTGTGCGATCACCAGCTTCGACGACCTGGCCGTGTGGTACACGCCCGGCGTCGCGGCTCCGTGTAAGGAGATCGCCCGTGACCCGGGCAAGCTCCGCGAGTACACGAACGTCGCGAACGCCGTTGCGGTCGTGTCGGACGGCTCTCGCGTCCTCGGGCTCGGCAACATCGGCCCGCGCGCCAGCCTTCCGGTGATGGAGGGGAAGGCCCTCCTGTTCAAGTACCTCGGCGGTGTCGGCGCCTTCCCGGTCGTCCTCGACGCGCACGAAGAAGACGAGATCGTGCAGGCCGTGCGCTGGATCGCCCCCGGGTTCGGCGGCATCAATCTCGAGGACATCGCGACGCCGAAGTGCTTCCCCATCCTCGAGCGCCTGCGGCGTGAGCTGGACATCCCGGTGTGGCACGACGACCAGCAGGGCACCGCGGCGGTGACGCTCGCCGGCCTGTACAACGCGCTCGAGCTGGTCGGGAAGCGTCTCGATGGGGTGACGATCGCCCTGCTCGGGGCCGGCGCCGCGGGCGCGGCGACCCTGCGCGTGCTCGTCGCCGCGGGAGTTCCCGCGGAGCACGTGCGGGTCGTCGACGTTGTCGAAGGCGAGACCGCCGTCCTCGGGCGCGAGCACGACCTCGAGTGGCTCTTCCCCCACCGCGGCGGACTCCTGACGCGTACAAATGGAGAAGGCGTCCGCGGATCCACGCCCGACGCGCTTGCCGGCGCCGACGTTGTCCTCTCATTCACCAAGCCGGGTCCCGACACGATCCACAAGGCATGGCTCCAGGCGATGAACGCTCGCGGCGTTGGCTTCTTCATGGCCAACCCCACGCCCGAGATCTGGCCGTGGGACGCCGCGGAGGCGGGGCTGGCGATCGTCGGGACAGGCCGGGGCGACTTCCCGAATCAGGTGAACAACTCGCTCGGCTTCCCCGGGATCTTCCGCGGGACGCTCGACGTCTGCGCCACGACGATCACCGACGAGATGGCCATCGCCGCCGCGCAGGCGATCGCCCAGACCGCCGTGGACCGCGGCCTGCGCGAGGACGCGATCCTTCCAACGATGATGGACAGCGAGACGTTCGTGAACCAGGCCGTGGCCGTTGGGCGGAAGGCCGTCGAGCAGGGCATCGCCCGGCGGCCGCTGTCGGAGGCCGAGCTGCGCGCCGAGGCTGAGATCCACATCTGTCGCGCGCAGCGCGAGACGACGATCCTGCAGCGGGAGGGACACATCCCTCCGCCGCCCGGGTAGGGCCGCCCCCTCTCCCTCTCAGTCCTCTATAGATCTTGCCTGACTATAGACCCGACCGGTAGAATCCTTCTCGATCGGAGGAGACCATGTTCCAGCGCAAGGTGCAGAAGACGGGAGGATCGACGTACTTCGTCACGCTGCCGAAGGAGTGGGCGGACGAAGTGGGAATCAAGCCGCAAGTGTTGGTCAATCTGATCCCGAGCGACTCCGGCGCTCTCCTGCTCGTTCCCGAGAGCCTGCCGGGGCGGAACCGCTGCACGGTCGAGATCGGCGCGTGGGACTTCGATCGGCTCCAGCGCGAGATCATCGCGCGCTACATCGTCGGCTTCGATGTCATCGAGGTCGAGTCCGACAAGATTCGCGCCGAGCAGAGGCGGATGGTGCGCGACATCGCGCAAGGACTCATCGGACTCGAGATCTTCGACGAGTCGCAGAAGACGATCACCCTCCACGCGCTGGTCAACGTGCGCGACTTCCCGCCCGAGCGAACGCTGCGCCGTGTCTTCGACATCTCCCTGGCCATGGTGCGCGACGCGGTCTCCGCCTTCTGCAGCCACGACGTCGAGCTGGCCCACGACGTCGTCGACCGCGACGACGATGTCGACCGACTCACTCTCCTCGTCGCGCGCCAGTACAGCCTGCTTCTACGCGATCTTGTCTTGGAGGAGGACTACGGCCTCTCGCGGCTCCAGTTCGCGAACTACAACGAGGTCGTCGAGCAGCTGGAGCGAGTCGCCGACCACGCGGTGAAGATCTCCGCAGCGACCATCGCGCTTGGGACGCCTGTGCGCAAGGCGGCGGCTTCCGAGGTCAGGACGCATGCCGAGAGCTCGATCGACATCGTCCAGCGAGCCGTCCAGTCGTTCATCGACCAGAGCGCCGACCACGCGAACAAGGTGCTCTCCGATCGCGCCAGCTCGGAGGTGCTCTTCTCTCTCACGCGCCGAGCTATTGGCGACAAGCACCCGGAAGAGGCACCGTCGATCAGCATCGTCCTCGACAGCCTGCTGCGCATTCGCGAGTACGGGTTCAACGTGGCCGAACACGCGCTCGACGTCCCTGCTGCGGCCCACGTGCGCGTCGCCGGGCGCCCGGCGAAGGAATCCTAGCCGAAGCGGCCGCAGAGGTAGTCGGCCACTTGGTCGCAGCTCGGGTCAGCGAACACGGCCTTCGTCGGTCCGAACTCGGCCAGCACGCCCCCTGCGAGGAGGACGGCGACATGGTCGCTGATGCGGCCGGCCTGCTGAAGGTTGTGCGTCACGATGACGACCGTCAGTTCCTGCGCCAGCTCCCGCGTCGTGGCCTCGATTCGGTCCGTCGCTTTCGGATCAAGCGCCGAGCAGGGCTCGTCCATGAGGAGGACGCTGGGCCGGACCGCGAGCGCGCGCGCGATGCACAGGCGCTGCTGCTGTCCGCCGGAGAGCGAGAGCGCGCTCTTCTTGAGGTGATCCTTGACCTCGTCCCACAGGGCGGCCCGCCGGAGGCTCTCCTCGACCAACTCCGCCAGCCGGGCACGGCCACGCTCGCCGTGGACGCGCGGCCCGAAGGCGACGTTGTCGAAGATCGACTTCGGAAAAGGGTTCGGACGCTGGAAGACCATGCCAATGTGGCGGCGCACCGCAACGGGATCCGCTTTGAGCAGGTCCTGGCCGAGAAAGCGAATGGTGCCCTCCGCGCGCGTGGCGGGGTACAACTCGTTCATGCGGTTGAACGCGCGGAGGAGCGTGCTCTTGCCGCAACCCGAAGGCCCCATGATCGCCGTCACGCCGTCGAGCGGGATTCCGAGCGTGACGTCGCGCAGCGCCTGCTCCTTGCCGTAGTAGAAGCTGAAGCGTTCTACATCGAGAATCGACGTCGAGTGGAGATTCCGCTCGAGCCATGCGCGCGTCGCGTCGAGGCTCCGAACCCGTGCCGTAGCGGTCGCTTCTGCTACCACTGCTTCCTCCTTCGCACCCGGGCGCGCCAGACGACGGCGCCGAGATTCATCAACAAGACCATGCCGAGGAGAGCGAGCGCTGCGCCGAACTGCAGGTCGCGCGTCTTCCAGTAGTTGGGACTCTCCGTGGCCATGACGAAGATGTGGTACGGGAGCGCCATCACCTTGTCGGACAGCGTCTCGGGGAGGCGGCTCATGTAGAAAGCCGCCGCGGTGAACATGATCGGCGCCGTCTCGCCGATCGCACGGCTGATTCCGAGGATCGCGCCCGTGAGAATGCCCGGGATCGCCGACGGCAGGACCACCGTGCGCACAGCGTGCCACTGCGTCGCTCCGAGCGCCAGCGCGCCCTCGCGGAAGCTCATGGGCACGGCCTGCAGCGCCTCCTCCCCGGCACGAATCAGGATCGGGAGAATGAGGAGAGCCAGGGTCAGCGCGCCGGAGACCACGGAGACGCCGAAGCCGAGGACCTTGACGAAGAAGGCGAGCCCGAGCAGCCCGAACACGATCGACGGGACGCCGGCGAGGCTGTTCACGCCGACACGAATCACGCGTACCCACAAGCCTCCGCGCGAGTACTCAGAGAGCCAGATGGCCGACGCGATGGCGAACGGGAGCGCGAGAAAGAGCGCTCCTGCAGTCAGGTAGAAGCTCCCGACCAGCGCCGGGTAGATGCCGCCTTCGGTCATCAGCTTGCGCGGGAACTCGGTCAGGAACTGCCACGAGATGGCCTCCGCCCCGTTCGCGAACATGGTGTAGAGAATCGCGCCGAGGGCGAGGAATGCCGACAGAGTCGACATCGCGAGCAGCGCGAACGCGACTCTCTGGGCTGCGCGCTGCCGCTTCTCCGTCTCCGCCGTGATCTCGCGGATCATCGCCCGTGCTTCCTTGCGAGACGTCCCCGGAACCACTCCGCGGCGCCGTTTGTCGCGAGCGTGATGACGAGGAGGACGACGCCCAGCGCGAAGAGCGCATGGTAGTGCGTGCTCCCGAGGGCGGTCTCGCCCATCTCGAGCGCGATCGCGCCGGTGAGCGTCCGCACGGGTTTGAGAAGCGACGCGACGATCTGCGGCGCGTTTCCAGCCACCATCAAGACGGCCATCGTCTCTCCGACGGCTCGCCCCATCCCGAGAATGGACGCGCCGATCAGGCCCGAGAAGGCCGCCGGAAACGTCACGTTGCGGATGGTCTGCCATCTTGTCGCGCCCAGCGCCATGGACGCTTCGCGGTACGCGTTCGGCACGGCCGTCAGCGCGTCCTCGGCCAAGCTGGCGATCGTCGGCAGCGCCATGATGGCGAGGATGACCGAGGCTGTCAGCGCGGTTCTCCCCGTGGCCAGGTTGAACGCGTTCTGGAGCGCGGGAGCGACGATCATGAGCCCGAAGAATCCGTAGATGACCGACGGGACTCCGGCGAGAAGCTCCAAGACCGACTTCGCGACGTCCTTCATCCAGCGCGGCGCGACCTCGGCGATAAACGCGGCGGCGGCGAACCCAAGGGGCACCGCCACGAGAAGAGCCGCGAGGGTCACCAGGGCCGAGCCGACGATCATCGGCAGGGCGCCGTAGCTCACAGGCTCGCCGGCGGGATTCCACACCCGACCGAAGAAGCCGCCGAGACCGATCTCGCGCAGGACGGGCGCCGCTTCGCGGAAGATGAAGAAGAGAATGAGCCCGAGAGCGACGAGCGAAGCGCAGGCGAGGGAGAAGAAGAGCGGGCGATCCCACCGCTCCCTGAGCATTGCGAGCAGGCCGCGCGCGCCTGCCTTGCGCATGGGACGAAGATCGAGCGGGGGCCCCGCGACGGCCGCGAGTTGTGGACGAGGCCCAGTGTTACGCATTGCTGGCCACCGCTATGCAGAACATAGCGCAAGTATATACATCACCCGTAGTTATTCAAGAAAGGTCGCCCGCGACGCTGGCGGCGGCTGTCTCGCGTGTACTTGGCGCCACTCGAGCCAGGCGAGGTCGCGGACGAGCGGGCGCAGAGGAGGGTAGGGCGGGGCGGCGCCCGGGGCCGCCCCGCAAGACCGGAGAGCTAGGGGAGCGTGCGGATAGGCGCAAAACCCATGTTCAAGACGAGGCGCTGCCCGTCATCTGACAGAATCCACATGATCACATCGAAGACCTTCCCGGCCGGGAAGCCGTTTGTCACCATGAACAGGGGACGAGAGAGCGGGAACGTCCGATCGAGCGCCGTCTGCACGCTGGGGAGGACACCGTTGACCGAGACAGGCTTGACTCCCGCGACGAGGTAGCCAAGGCCCACGTAACCGATGGCGTTGCGATTCTGCGCGATTTCGCCGGCGACGTCGGCATTCGACGATGTGTAGACCGCGCTCGTTGTGACGGGCGCTTTGTCAAGCACGAGCTCGCTCCACGATCCGAAGGAGCCGGACGAGCTATCGCGCGACACGACTACGATCGGCCCAGCGTTGCCTCCGACCTGGCTCCAGTTCGTGATCTCCCCCGTGTAGATCTGTTTCAGCTGCTCTGTCGTCAGGCCGGAGATGGGGTTCGCGGGATTCACGATCGGGGAGAGGGCATCATTGGCAATGAACCACACATACGGCAGGACTCCCTTCGCGACGGCGCTCGCGAACTCCTCTGTCTTCACGGCGCGCGACATGTTGCCGACCATCGTCGTGCCGTCAATGATGTTCGCGATGCCGACACCGGAGCCGCCGCCCGATACCTCGATCTCATAGATGCCTGCATAGGCCTCCGCAACGGCCTGAGCGATGGGGAGGACCGTCGTCGAACCGCTCATCGTGACGTCTGCTGCGCTCGCGACGAGGCCTACCGAGAGGAGGCCGAGGACCAGCGCTACGGAGCACATCTGCATCATCCTGCGTACTGCCATTGGACTACCGCCTTTCACGCTATTGAGTTAGTGGCAGGAGTATATATATGGCAGCCAGAATATGCAAACAGGCACACAAATGAGTACCGGACCGCGCTCCACGCGCCCAAAGCGGTACGCGATGCTGGGGTACACTCGCCCCATGCTGGGCCAGGAACCAGGGAAGCCATTGGGCAGAAGAGCGCGCGTGCTCTTTCTATGCCGACACAATGCGGTGCGCTCGCAGATGGCCGAGGCGATCCTGCGCGCTCGCTTCCCGGACCGGTACGAGGCAATGAGTGCCGGGGTTGCCCCGGCAGGCGTCCACCCGCTCGTCCTGCGCGTCCTCGACGAGCTAGGAATCCCCACCGCTTCTCTGCGGTCCAAGCATGTAGAGGAGTTCGGAGGGCGGAGGTTCGACGTGGTGGCGACCGTCTGCGGGAGAGACGAGCCGACGTGCCCGTTCTTCCCCGGCGGCCGGCAGATCCATCATGCGTTTGCCGACCCGAGCGCCGTGTCGGGATCTGATGCGGCACGCCTGGACGCATTCCGAGAGACGCGCGACGAGATCGACGCGTGGATCCGGGAGACGTTCGGTGGATGAACCGACGCGGACGCTTCCGCGGACTCCTCTGGTCATGCCTCCTGGTCGAGGTGGGAAGCGGCGGGAGCGCCACCAGCCCGCGCGTTCCAGTTGCGGGCCGCATCCGCGATGGCCTCGGCTCCGGTGACGTGCTGATACGTCGACCTCATCTTGGCCGGGCACCGCGAGCAGGACACATAGCCGTTGTAGTCGATCTCGTCGGCCAGGTTGATCGTGGCAGAGCGGCACCAGCCGCGAGCCTCTCCGCCACAGAACGGGCAATGCTTCAGCTTAACCATGTGCGGTCCTCCCGAGTTCTCGCATCTTCGTCCTCATGAAGGGTCCCTCAGGATACCGCACGGGCGCGAGATCGAGAGGACATAGCTCTGCATTCCACGGTGCGTCCGCGCCCTGGTCGTTGACCGGCGGCGGGCGTCCACCTATGCTCGGCAGAGTCGGGCCGGTCCGACGCAAGAAGCGGGAGGGAGACGCGATGAGCGTGACGATGGCTGACCTAGAGCGGGAAGTGTGGAGCCTCTTCAAGCCGAGCCAGTGCGTGTATCTGGCAACAGCCGAGGATGATCAGCCGCGAGTGCGTCCGGTCACGCTCCTCGACATCGAGAGGAAGTTCTGGATTGCCACCGGACGACGCAGCGCGAAAGCGCGCCAGATGCTGCGGAATCCGAACGTCGAGTTCTGCCTGCCGCTCACCGAGACGTGCGGTACGGGCTACCTGCGGGTTGCCGGCATCGCGACCCTCGAGACGGCGCCGGACGTGCAGCGCGCGATCGGCGACCAGATCCCGTTCCTGAAGGAGTACTGGACCGGGCCGGGCGACCCGAACTTCGCCCTCTTCCGCATCACGCGGGTCGAGATCGAGTACCTGAAGCCCGGCGAGATGACGGCGGTCACCTTTCTCGTCCAGCCCTAGGCTCCGGCAGGCCCCGAGCCGGCCGCGAAGCGCGCGGAGAGGACGCCAAGGACAGAGCCGTGCCGAGCTGGCACGTCGCGTCGGTCACTCTGCGTTCGGGATCCGAATCCGAAGCCCCTTTGCCGCCTGCGGTGCGGAGTCGGCGGTCCCGGAGGGTCTTGCTCGTGCTGTATTCATCGAGTACGATGAAGATCATGTGGGTCGACGAACAAGTGGAGGCGATTGTCGAGTTCCCGCGGGGGCTTGGGTTCCCGCAGTTGCGCGCCATCCGCTTCCGCGACGAAGAGATCGCGCTCTCCTCTCCGACGCGCGTCGACGTCACGCCGACCGCGCTCGTCTACCGAGCCTGCTCTTCCCAAAGAGAGGTCACCGTCCGTTTCGAGACGGCCCGTCAGCGCTGGGTGCTCGAGACCGTTCGATCGCGGGCGCTGTCCGCCTGACGGCGCGCCCGCCGGCTCTTGCGCCGGAACCAGTTGGCAGACTGACCGGCGTTGTACGGCACCGGAACCGACAGTGCTCAGCCGTCTGAGGCAGCGCAGTTGCCCAAGATCTGACCATCTCGCTAGCCTGCACCCTGGGCAGCCGCGCAGCACAACTGCCGCCCTACCCTCCGAGGAGAGGGATGGTCGCAGGATCCAAGACCAAGTGGGCGGAAGGAGGCGGGCAGCACTACAACTCTGGGCGTCGTGCCGTTGCCGCTGGAGATGATCCACCAGGGAGCTGTATTGCTCAGGTTGGTGCGTCTGCCTGAGAGGAGGGCTCGATGGCCACGCAGTGGCGGCCCATGGAGGGTTCTTCATGCTGTTCGACACGAGGGAGCGCGCTCTCACCGCACTGCAGTCCGGGCTGTTACAGTATGCAATCAGAACTGAGGATCTCTTCTTGCTGCTGGACTCTCTCCTTGACGAGTGCACGAGGGCCAAGAAGCGGAGTGCCGACGATCGAGTCACAGTCGCTGGCCTGATCCTCGCAAAGGGTCGGAACCTCTCGCTTGCTCTCTACAGTCTCTGCCTTGACGGCCTTGCGCAGGAGGCCGGAGCACTGCTTCGCCCGCTCATCGAGTGCATAGAGAGGCTTGAATACGTCCGCAGGAACACACAGCACGCGGAGATCCTCCTGACGGGCAAGAAGCCTGCTGGGGACATCGCCAAGGAGATAGGTAGCCCGCACCGTAGGCTTCGGGAGCATCTCAATGTGGCAGCCTCCCACGCATCGTTCGACTACCACGCGGTCGTGCATCTCGTCGCGCCAGCCAACGGCGGGGTTGAGTTCAGGAAAGAGCAGCCCTACGTCGAGTCGAAGCTCCGCAGGAATCTGTTAACTCTTCACGCGGTGCAGGTGCTACTCTGCATTGCTGGATGGAACTGCATAGCTACTCTCCCCGGCGTAGATGCGTCTCTGGCTGATCGGATTGACGCGCTCCGTGATGCGGTCACATCCGAGATGGATGGATGATTCGTGGCTTCGTGTTCTGGCCTACGGAAGCTCGCCAGCAAGAGCTGACTAGCGCTTCTCGATCCTCGAGGTGCGACTGCCGTAACCCGAGTCCATCGAGGCACTCCCAGAGGGCATCGGCCGAGAGATGATGGTTGGCCCCTGGCCAGTCCTCGTGTAGGCAACGCCCACGTGCCCTACACCTTGCTCACACACGCTTGGCCAGCGGCCAGCTGCTTGCGGGAACGGTTGACCTGGAAGATCTGGACAGTGTTGCAGAGCCTTGAGAAGAGATTCGCCTCGTCGGTGTAGCATGTCTTGATCGCGTCCAGCGTTGGCGAGAGTGCTACTCGATCCTCTCGAAGACGAGCTCGTATGGGCCGCTGACGACTGAGAACTCAAGCATGATCCGGGCACCGTCCGAAACATACAGAGCGCTAGAGCCGTCCTCCGCGCCGATCATCACGTAGTCGTAGTCATCCGGTGCGGCCACCGGGATCACCTTCACCCAGGGGGATCCATCCCCGTGCACTGTTGCCCTATAGGTTCCAGCCGGGAGAGCGAAAGGGTCAGAGAGCGTGTCAGTGGCTCCAGAGAACCGCTGTCCTGTGAGAATGGCGCGGGCCTCTATGACCGCTCCATGCAGCTCATCTAGAGCACTTACCGCTTCGGCCTCGTCTCCCTGTTCGAGGAGCGCGACAACCTGGGTCACCGAGCTTCTGTATGGGTCGAGGACGGCCTTCGCTGCTGAGTACTCCGGCTTGAGTTCGCATCCTGCGCTGACCGCAAACAGTGTCAGCAAGCAGGCACAGAGCCCGGCCCGGTGCAGCAATCTCATTCCTGGTGTCGTTGTAGTCATGGCGTCTCCCTCCTATATGTGAGTCTTGCGCACTATAGCACATAACGAAGGACAGAGGGCGTGCGTTGCTGTTCGCCATAGTGCCAAGCACCTTCTGCCCTAGAGGGAGGAGTAGCAGAACCGGTCAAGCCACTTGGCAGACTGACCGGCGTCCTCTATGATGGGCCCGTTGGGGCGGGCAGACGCGCGATCCCTTGAAGGGTCGCGCGTTGCTGCTCCATCGGATCGGGAGAGGAGCCAGGCTTGCTGGGACGCTTCGACTACGAGAGACCGACCAACCTGGCGGAAGCGGTACGCCTCTTTGCGGAGACCCCGTCTGCCGCGATCCTCGCGGGCGGCACGGACCTCCTCGTTGAGCTGCGAAGTGGGCGCCATGCTCCACGTCTTCTGGTCGACGTGAAGAGGGTCGACGGGCTGCGACGCCTAGATGTGGGGCCTCGCGGAGATCTCACGATCGGCGCGGCCGTCTCCCTGAACGAGCTCCTTGAGCACGCGGCCACGCGCTGGTCGTTTCCGGGGCTCGCGCAGGCTGCCGCGTCCATCGCCACGTACCAGCTGCGCAACCGCGCCACGGTGACCGGCAACCTCTGCAATGCCTCGCCGGCCGCGGACTTGGCGCCAGCGCTGCTCGTGCTCGGCGCTGCGGTCGGCGTCGCGGGACCGCGTGGCGCGAGAGTCATCCCCGTTGCGGAGTTCTTCGCCGGCGTGAAGCGGACGACGCTCCGGCGCGGCGAGATCGCGACCGAGGTCCGCATTCCCGCGCCGGAGCCCGAGCTGCGGTCGGCGTTCCTGAAGCAGCAACGGCTGCGCGGCCATGACCTCGCGGTGGCGAACGTCGCCGGAGCGCTCGCGCCGTCCACGGGCACTCTGCGACTCGCCTTCGGAAGCTGCGCGCCGACGCCCATCCTGCTTGCACCAATCGAGACCAAGGGGATGTCGGCCGTCGCGGTTGGCGCGGCGGCCGCCGCTGCGACCCTCGCCGCGGCGAGCCCGATCAGCGACGTGCGCGCGTCGGCCGAGTACCGACGAGCCGTCTTGCCCGTCCTCGTTCGTCGCGTCGTCGCCGAGCTCCTGGGAGGAGGTGCGACATAGACTGCGAGATCCGCGTTCGCGTGAACGGCCGCCTGGAGACGGCGACGGTTCCGGCCGGCATGACCTTGCTCGAGTTCCTGCGCGGCCGCCTGTGCCTCGTGGGGACGAAAGAAGGCTGCGGGATCGGCGAGTGCGGCGCGTGTACGGTCCTCCTCGATGGGAAGCCCGTCACGGCGTGCCTCGTCCTCGCGGTCGAGGCGGACGGCGGCGCGGTCGACACGATCGAGGGAGAAGCCCGAGACGGCGAGTTGTCCGCGCTGCAGAAAGCCTTCATCGAGGCGGGCGCGATCCAGTGCGGATTCTGCACGCCCGGGATGATCATGTCGGCGCGCGGGCTCCTGCGGCGCATCCCGAACCCGACCGACGACGAGATCGTGGAGGCGATGGCCGGCAACCTCTGCCGCTGCACGGGCTATGAAGCGATCCTGGAGGCCGTCCGCGTCGCGGCCCAGGCGAAGGCCGTGCCGCACGCCGGACAAATGGTCGCAGGTCAGTCGGCGGGCGGCTCCGGCTCGCAGGGCGGCCGGCTCTCGTCGCCGCGTGTTCCCGGGGAGGGAGGCGGCCGTGGCTGAGTTGCGCGTGGTGGGCCAGCCCGTTCCGCGCGAGGACGCGGTCGACAAGGTGACGGGCGCGGCCCGCTACACGACAGATCTCGCTCTGCCCGGCACGCTGCGCGCGGCCATCCTCACGTCGCCGCACGCCTCGGCCCGGATCGTTCGGATCGACACGAGCGCCGCGCTCGCGGTGCCCGGCGTGCGCGCCGTCCTCACCGGCGCGGATCTCGACATTCGTCTTGGGCTCTACCTGCGCGACAAGCGGATCCTGGCGCGCGACGTCGTCCGCTACCAGGGGGAGGCCGTCGCTGCCGTGGCCGCAGACACGCTCGACGCGGCGCGCGAAGCGTGCCACCTTCTGCGTGTGGAGTACCAGGAGCTTCCCGCGGTGTTCGACCCGCGAGACGCGAGGAAGCCCGAGGCTCCGCTCGTCCATCCGGACCTCGCGACGTACGACCACATGCGCGGCGTCTTCTTCCCCAAGGCGGGGACGAACATCGCGCACCATCAGAAGGTGCGGAAGGGCGACTCGGCGGCCGCTCTCGCGGCGTCCGACGTCTGCCTTGAGGTCTCGTTCGATAACCCGCCCGTGCAGCACGTGCCGATGGAAACGCACGCGGCGATCGCGCACGCGCTCCCTGGCGGACGAGTCGAAGTGTGGACGTCGAGCCAGTCGCCGTACACGGTGCGACACCTTCTCGCTCTGGCGTTCGGCATGCCACACGCGGCGATCCGCGTCCACGTGCCGCACGTGGGCGGCGGATTCGGCGGCAAGGCCGGCCTCGGACTCGAACCGCTGGCGTACGTCCTGTCGCGAGCGTGCGGCGGACGGCCGGTAGAGATCGCGATGACGCGCGAAGAGGAGTTCAACACCACGCCGTCGCGCCAAGGGCTCTACTCGACGATTCGCCTCGGCGCGACGCGCGACGGGCGCCTCACCGCGCTGGAGGCGGAGTACGTCTGGGACGCCGGCGCCTACGCCGACTACGGCGTCAATGTGGGCCGCGCCGCGGCGTACTCGGGCGCCGGTCCGTACGCACTCGATCACTGCTCGATCGACTCCTACGTTGTCTACACGAACAAGGTCTACGGCACCGCCTACCGCGGCTTCGGGCACCTCGAGGTGCTGTGGGGCGTCGAGCGAGCGATGGATCGGATGGCGCGTGCGCTCGGACTCGACCCGGTGGAGTTCCGCCGCCGGAACCTCCTGCGCGAGGGCGCGACGACGATCACGGGGGAGCCGTTTACGAACGGGCACGGAAAGCCGATCGAGTGCCTCGAAGCGGCGGCCGAGGCGATCGGCTGGGGACGACGCCCGTCCGCGCCGAGCGCGCCGCACAAGGTCCGTGGCAAAGGAGTCGCCATGTTGCACAAGGCGCCGGCGATGCCGACCTACACGTCCTGCGCGGCGATCGTGAAGCTGGACGAGGATGGCGCCGCCGACGTGCTCGTGTCCGGCGTTGACTACGGACAGGGTACGTACACCGTCTTGCGCCAGGTCGCGGCGGAGGAGCTGGGCCTCCCCATCGACAAGGTCCACATCACGTGGGAGTGCGACACGGCGATGACGCCCTACGACTGGCAGACCGTGGCCAGCCGCTTCGCCTACATGGGTGGGAACGCCGTGATCGAGGCCTGTGCCGACTGTCTCTGCCAGCTCCGCGCTGTGGCGGCGGGCGCGCTCGGCGTCCCGGCTGACGGCCTCGTCTGCCGCGACGGCAAGGTGTTCCCGCGCCAGGATCCCGCGCGCGGGATCGCCTACAAGGATCTCGCGCTCGGATACACGTTCCCGAATGGGAACTCGATCGGCGGCCCGGTCATCGGCCACGGACGCTACATCGCCACCGGACTCACCAACCTCGATCCCGAGACCGGGCAGGGGCGGCCGGCCCAGTTCTGGACGTACGGAGCTCACGCGGTCGAGATCGAGGTTGACACGGAGACCGGCGAGATCGAGGTCCTCAGGATTGCGACCGCGCTCGACGCCGGGAAGGTGCTGAACCCGCTCCTCTGCCGCGGCCAGGTGGTCGGCGGGATCGTGCAGGGGCTCGGGTCGGCCGTGCTCGAGGGGTTCCGGTTCGACGACAAGGGCCGGCTCCTGAACCCGAACTTCGTCGACTACAAGATTCCGACGGCCAAGGATCTGCCGCGCGAGATTGTCCCCATCTTGCTCGAGAACCCGCAACCCGGCGGGCCGTACGGGGCGCGCGGCGTGGCCGAGCACCCGATGATCTCCGTCCCGTCGGCGATCGGCAATGCGCTTCGCGACGCGCTCGGGATCGAGTTCGAATCTCTGCCGCTCAGCTCCGAACGCGTTCTCGAGAAGATCCTCGTCGCGCGCGCGCCGCGCCCAGACACGCCATGAAACGCCTTCTCCTGCAGCGCGGCCGCTACTTCGACTCGGTCTTCCTCCTTCGGATCAGCCGGACGCTCGAAGAGACGCCCGGCGTGTCGCGCGCGGCCGTAGCGATGGGAACTCCGGCCAACCTCGAGAACCTGGCGCGGGTGGGGTTCGACGCGTCCGACCTGCGCGACGCGTCGGGAGAGCCGCTCCCGCGATCTGGCGCTCGCCCCGACGATCTCGTGGTCGCCCTGGAAGCGGCCGACGCGGATGCCCTGCGCGCCGCCGAGGAGAAGCTATCCCGGCTCCTAGCGGCGGGCGCGGAGCGCGGCGAAGCGTCCGAGGAGCTGCCCTCCACGCTGGGAGACGCTCTCTCGGTCGACTCGCGGGCGAACCTCGCCGTGATCTCGGTTCCCGGCGCGTACGCCGCGGCGGAAGCCCGGCGCGCGCTGCGCCGCGGCCTCCACGTGATGCTCTTCTCGGACAACGTATCCGTGGACGACGAGGTCGCGCTGAAGGAAGAGGCCGCGCGACGCGGGCTCCTCGTGATGGGCCCCGACTGCGGCACGGCGATCGTCGGCGGGGCGGCGCTCGGGTTCGCGAACGTCGTTCGCCGTGGCTCGATCGGCATCGTCGGCGCGTCGGGCACGGGGATTCAGGAGATCGCCTCGCTCATCGACCGAGCCGGCGGCGGCGCGTCGCACGCCCTCGGGACCGGCGGCCGCGACCTCTCGAAGGCTGTCGGGGGACGATCCATGCTCGCGGCCATCGACATGCTGGCCGCCGATCCGGACACGCGCGTCCTCGTGGTCGTCTCGAAGACGCCCGAGCCCGGGGTGGCCGAGCGCGTCCTGGAGCGGCTGGCCGGCACCCGGAAGCCCGCGGTGGTGCAGTTCGTTGGGTCGCCTGCTCGCGCCCCGCGTGGGGCGGTGACTTTCGCTGCGACGTTGGCCGATGCCGCACGCCAGGCGCTCGATCTCGCCGGCCTCCCCGCGCCGCGCTTCTCCAACGCGCCCGAGGCGGAACTGCCGAAACGAGCGGGCAGCCTGCGCGGGCTCTTCTGCGGCGGCACCTTGGCTCAAGAGGCTTGGACGATCCTTCGAGAGAGTGGAATCGACATCCGCTCCAACGTCGCCGCCGACCCGGCGTACAAGGTCAAGGCAGGAGCGACGATTGCCGGGCATGTCGTGTGGGATCTCGGCGACGACGCGTTTACCGTCGGCCGGCCGCACCCGATGATTGAACCCGCCTTGCGCGACGAGGAAGTCGCGCGGGCGCTCGGTGACCCTGCCGTCGGCCTCGTTCTCGTCGACTGCGTCCTTGGCTACGGTGCGCACCCCAGTCCCGCTGGGAGTCTGGCAAACGCCGTCCAGCGCGCTGCCGAGGCGGGCCCCGCCGGACGGCTACCGGTTGTCGTGGCCTCGGTGACAGGGACCGATCGCGATCCTCAGGGGTATCGCGACCAGCGTCGCACTCTGGAAGCCGCGGGCATTCGCGTGGCGGAGTCAAACGCGGAGGCCGCGGAATGGTGCGCGCGCCTCTTGGTTCGGCGCGCGCGCGAGGAGGCGAGATGAAGGGCGCGCCGAGACACGCCGGGCTCCTCGAGGGCGAGGTTCGCGTCGTGAACCTGGGCCTGCGCTCGTTCGCCGACAGCATCCGCGCGGCGGGCGGGGCGGCCGTGCACGTCGACTGGCGCCCTCCGGCGGGCGGGGACGTCGAGCTGGCACGAATCCTCGAGAGCCTCGAGGACGAGAACGGCTCCGGATGGCGCGAGCCGATTGCGTCGGCCAACGCGGCCGCTCTGGAGCGCCTTCTCGCCGCCGAGCCGCGCGTCATCGGGATCGGACGCGCCGATGCGGTCATCCCTAGGATGGATGCCGAGACTGTCCTACACGCCGGCCCTCCGGTCGCGTGGGAAGACATGTGCGGGCCGATGCGCGGCGCCGTGATCGGCGGCCTGCTCTATGAGGAGCTGGCCGCTTCCGCCGAGGAGGCCGCCGAGCTTGCGGCATCGGGCCGGATCCGCTTCGCGCCGTGCCACGAGCACCAGGCCGTCGGACCCATGGCCGGGGTCATCACCGCCTCGATGCCGGTATGGATCGTCGAGAATGGCGCGTTCGGGAACCGCGCCTTCGCGACCCTGAACGAAGGTCTCGGCAAGGTATTGCGCTACGGCGCGTACTCGGAGGAGGTCGTGGTGCGCCTCGTCTGGATGCGCGAGGTCCTCGCGCCGCTCCTCGCGAAGGCGCTGCGCGCGCATGGCCCGCTCGACCTGCGCAGCCTCTTGGCGCAGGCGCTGCAGATGGGGGACGAGGGTCACAACCGCAACCGTGCCGCGACGTCGCTCTTCATCCGGGAACTCGCTCCACACCTCGTGCGCCTGACCGCGCGACGCGACGACGTGGCCCGCGTCTTTGAGTTCCTCAACGGGAACGACCACTTCACCCTGAACCTGTCGATGCCGGCCGCCAAGTGCGCGCTCGACGCCGCGGCGGAGGCGCCGGGGAGCTCGCTCGTGACGGTCATGGCTCGGAACGGGACCGAGTTCGGCGTGCGCCTCGCAGGAACCGGCGCGCGCTGGTTCACGGCGCCGGCGCCGAGAGTTGACGGGCTCTACTTTCCCGGCTATGGACCGCAGGACGCGGCGCCCGACATCGGCGACTCGGCGATCACGGAGACCGGCGGCTACGGCGGGTTCGCGATGGCCGCCGCGCCGGCCATCGTCCAGTTTGTCGGAGGCAGCCCCGAGCGCGCTCTCGAGACGACGCGGAGGATGGCCAAGATCACCCTCGGCGAGAGCCCGGTCTACCGAATCCCGGCGCTCGGCTTTCGCGGCACGCCGACCGGTATCGACGCCCTGCGCGTTGTCGAGACGGGCATCCTCCCGGCGATCAACACGGGGATCGCGCACAAGGATCCGGGCGTCGGCATGATCGGCGCTGGGCTCGTGACGCCGCCGTTCGAGTGCTTCGCCCAGGCCGTCCAAGCGCTTGCCCAGACGCTGGATACGAGGAAGGAATGAACCGCAGAGCGCGCAGAGGAACGCAGAGGGGGAGAGGGACGAAAGGCCGGACGTGGACGGAATTGGCAGGCAGGAGCCGTCGTGGGGTGCGCAGAGTCAGAGTAGCTGGGGTCGGATGCGCGGGGGCGGGGATGAGGGTGGCGACAAAACGCGTCGCGCGGACCAAAGGATCCGTTCCCGTTCGAGCCTCCTTCTCAGCGGTCTGCGCGCTCTGCGGTGAAAGGCTGTAACGGAGGGAATGATGAAACTGATCGATCTGACAATCCCGCTCTCGATCGCGACGCCGCCGTGGCCGACCTACGAGCCGCTCCAGGTGAAGTACTTCAAGCGCCTCGCGCCAAACGGGGCGAACGGCCAGCTCGTGACGCACTCGAATCACGTGGGCACGCACCTCGACGGCGAGATCCACTTCTACACCCCGGGCAAGGACATCGCCCAGCTCAGCCTGGACTTCCTCGTCCATGAAGGGGTGGTCGTCGATTTGTCGGACGTCGTGGGCGACTACGACATCTACACCCCCGACATGATCGAGGAGCGCGTCGAGGTGAAGGAAGGCGACATCCTCATCCTCCACACCGGCTACCACCACTACGGGTGGGACCAGCCGACGGCCGACGAGGTTCGCTACATGGTCAAGCACCCGGGCCCCGACCGGGAGTTCGCGCTGTGGTGCCGCGAGAAGAGGATCCGCTGGATCGGCGTCGACTGCGGATCGGCCGACCACCCGATGAACACGATCATCCGAGACTGGATGCCGCGTCAGGCCAAAGAGGCCGATCAGCACTTCCGCACCAAGTACGGCCAGCCGCTTGCCGAGCGGTTCGACGCCGGCAAGTACCAGCTCATGCACATCGAGCTGTTCGGCCACGGCATCATCCACGCCGAGTGCCTGGGCGGCGACATCGACCTCCTGCTCAATCAGCGCGCCGTGATCGGGTGTTTCCCGTGGCGGTTCGTCGACGGGGAGAGCTCGATCGCGCGCATCGTCGCCATGGTCGAGGACGACCGATACGAGGAGCTCATGGCGATCAAGGCGGAGTGCGTCTTGACCAAGCACGGTGACATCGCCGGAGCGAAGAACCCTCAGCTGCATGAAGTTGGCCGAACGTAGGCAAAGCCTACGTTCGGCTAGGGCAGGGCTGCTCGACGGCCGACGTTGTCGAGCAGCTGGGGCCGACGCGGGCGTGCGGTCGCGTCGGCTGCTCCGGGCCCAAGTTCCGCTGGCCGAATGTGCGCGAGCCTACGTTCGGGTAGTGGAGAAGCTGCCGCGCCGCTCGGCGCTTCCGTTGGATGGAGGCGGGTCTCCGGCTGTGATGCACATCACGTCGGACGAAGGCGACGCGCATCACACGCAGCCGCGTGATGCGCATTACAGAGCCCGGCCGTCCCGCGTCTAGGACTTGCGCAGGACGATCGCGATCTGCTGCTCCGCGACGTCCACGCACAGTGTCTCGAAGCCTGCCGCCTCCGCCAGACGCGGATAGTAGGCGGCATCGCGGCCTTCCTCTGGGCACCGAACGCCGTAGCCCGTCGAGATCGCCTTTCCGTTCGGCAGCGCGACTGTGACCGGGACGACGGCGACATCCTTTCCTTCATCGACTCGGGGCGGCAGGATCGAGTCCCAGACGAGGAACCGGCCGCCCGGCGTGAGCACGCGATGGACTTCGGCAAGAACTCGTGGCAAGTCCTCGTCCCGCATGTAGAGCAGACTGTAGAACGCGGTCGCCGTCCCAAACGTCGCGTCGGGGAACTGGAGATCGCGCGCGTCCATCACGATCTTGAGCGGCCCGGCCGGCGCCTCGACGAGTTCCTCCTTGAGGCGGTCGATCGCCACGACCCTCGCTCCGCCAACCAGCCCGATCACTCCCTCTCCGCCCCCGCCGATGTCGAGGACCCAGCCCTCTCCGGTCAGGCTGCCCAGCGTGACGTGCTGGCGTTCGAGCGTGACGGTGCGCGCGGCCATGGGATCCGGCTCGAGGGCCTTCCGCATCTGTAGGTCCTTCGCGCCCTCCGGCGCGTCGACGGCGACGAACCCCAGACGCGCGTAGAGCGCGCGCGCCGGCGCGTTGTCGGCGCGAACGTAGAGCACCACGGTGTCCACTTCGTCAGCGCGCAAGAGGTCGAAGGTCTGCTCGAGGATCGCCCGCCCGATGCCGCGACCGCGATGCGGCTCGTGGACGAAGAGATCGAACAGGATGCACGTGCCTTCGGGGGCGTCGGGCAACGCGCCGACCCAGACGAACCCGAGTTCCTCTCCGGACGCGTCTCGGGCGACGCGGAAGGCGTGGCCCGGCGAGTCGAGACCGTTCGGCAAGAGGACCGGCACCATCGCATTCACCTGCGCGCGTTCGACCGCCGGGTCCGACCCATTGACCCACGCGCGGTCGTCCGCCTGCCGCTGTGCCGAGAGCTCCAGCCAGCGTGCGAACTCCTCTTCCGTCAGACGATCGAGCCTCACCATTCGTCCTCCCTCTCCTTTGGTCACAGGTGCGTGCGCCGCCAGCGGCGCCAGGTTCACCGCGGAGCATCTCCTGCTCGTCTCGCCGGCCGAGGCTCTGCCCGCAGGGACAGGCCTGGGGGCGGGTCCGCCGCGATCCACGCGGAGAATGTCGGCTGTTGCCTCAGGCTTCCTGCTTACCTATGATCCCTTGTCCCTCTGCGCAGGGAGAAGGCGGCGCGCCGGAAGCGCGCCCGCAGGCCCCGGCGGCGGAGGCCAAGGAGAGTGGCTGTGTCGAGCATGACGTCGACGGTGGTTTGGCTCGTCGTCGGTGTGTTGGTCCTCATCGTGCTCCTGAAGTCGATCCGCAATATCGGGCCGACGGAAGTGGGCCTCGTGCTGAAGCGCGTGAGCTTCCGGAAGCTTCGCGGCGACGATCCAATCGCCTTCCGCGGGGAAGCCGGGTACCAGGCGAACCTGCTCCGCGCGGGCCTGTGGTTCAAGCTGTGGCCGATCTACAAGGTGACTCGCCACCCGATGGTGCAGGTGCCGGCGGGCGAGATCGGCGTTGTGATCGCCCAGGTCGGGCAGAGCCTGAAGGAAGGCCAGAAGTCGGGAGTCTACAAACCCGTGTTCGGCGACTTCTCCGACGTCCGAGCGTTCGTGGAGAACGGGGGGCAGAAGGGGCCGCAGCGTCCGACGCTTCGCCCCGGCTCGGTTCTCGCCATCCATCCGGCGGCGTTCATCGTGCGTACGGCGAGCGCCATGTACGGAGTCCCGATCTCGAAAGAGGCCTTGGAAAAAGCGAAGGCGCTTCCCTCCGATCGATTCAAGCAGGTGGTCATCCGGCCCCAGGTGGTTGTAGGGACCGAGCAGCAAGAGATCGGCGCCCTGCACGTGCACGACCAACTGATCCAGAATGTCGAGCGTCGCAACGTCTTCGCAACCGAAGGGGAGGCCCTGCGCGAGGTGGGACCGGAAAAGGGCGGGCAGGCGTCGACGCCGCGCGCGCCCATGGCGCACATCGATCTCACGAACCAGGATCGAGTGAAACTGGTCGACGTGATCGGCATCGTGCGCGTGCACGAGGGGCCGCCGCTCGACCCGGGCGACATCGCCTGCCGTATCGGCGGGTTCGACGACATCCGCAAGCGTGAGGAGGCCGGCGCCACCGATGCCGAGCTGAGCGACCTCATCCTCGACAGCAAAGTGCGCCTACACGACAACTACCAGGACTTCCAGGCGTTCCTCGACGCTGGCGGGCGCATCGGGCTGCAGCACGATCCCTTGCTCTACGGAACGTTCAACCTCAATCCTTACCTCGTGGAGGTTGAGCTGGTCCCCATGCTCGTCGTCGAGCAGGGACAAGTCGGGGTCGTCAAGTCGTACGTCGGGCTGGTTCCGCAGGACACGTCGGGCGAGGGCTTCCGGTTCGGCACGCTCGTTCGCCCCGGGCACCGCGGGATCTGGCAGGAGACGCTGCGCACGGGCAAGTACGCGATCAATCCGCGCTGCTACGACGCCGAGATCGTCCCCACGTCGATTCTCACCCTGAACTGGGCGACGCAGGTCTCGGAAGCGCACCGCCTCGACCGGCACCTGAGTCAGATCGTGGCGAAGAGCCGCGAGGGGTTCGTGTTCAAGATCGATCTCCAGGTACAGATCCACGTTCCGGACACGATGGCGTCGCGCGTCATCTCGGCGGTCGGCACGATGCAGAACCTCGTCAATGAAGTGCTGCAGGCCGCGGTGGGCAACCACTTCCGTGACAAGCTCCAGAGCATGCCGGCGATCCAGTTCATCGAGAACCGCCAGAAGGTGCAGGAAGAGGCGTTCCAGCACATCATGAAGCAGCTGGAGATCTACAACGTGGACACCCGCGGCGTCTTCATTCAGGACGTCATCCTGCCGGAGGAGCTGACGAAGGTGCTCACCGAGCGCGAGATCGCAAACCAGCAGATCCTCACGCTGCAGAAGCAGCAGGCCGCGGAGACGGCGCGCATCGCGACGGAGCAGCAACGCGGACTCGCCGACCAGCAGGCGGCGCTCGCGCGATCGAGCGTCGGGATCGACATCGCCCAGAACACGGCCTCGGCGCGCATGCGCGAGGCCGCCGGAGAGGCCACGTACCTCGAGAAGGTAGGAACCGCGAAGGGCGCCGAGGTGCGCGCGATCGCCCTCGCCAAGGCCGACGGCTACATGCGGCAGATGGAGGCCCTCGGACGCGAGGGCACGACGCTCGTCAACGTCGTCCAGGCGCTGGCGACGAGCCAGCAGCCGTTCGTGCCCGAGGTGTCGGTGACCGGCGGAAGCGGCGGCGATCAGGGTGCGATGAGCGCGTTCTTCGCCTCGCTCACTGGACTGGCGCGTGCCGGCAAGCTCGGCGAAGTCCTGTCCGCGGCGGGAGCGAAGCCCGAAGTCGGCGAGAAGAAGCTGTAACCGAGAGCTCCCGCGCAAGTGGAGAACAAGCGACTGTGGGGCCCTGCGGAAACGCAGGGCCCCTCCTTGTTCGTTGCTCGTCCGTTCGCTAGGCTCACACGTCTCGCGAAGGAGGGGCGCCATGGCAGGTGGGCAGAGAGACAGTGAACGAAAGTCGGTGGCCATCATCGGCGGGGGCATCGCCGGGCTGTGTGCGGGCTGCTACGCCCGGATGAACGGGTACAAGGCGACGATCTTCGAGATGCACAGCCTCCCCGGCGGCGTGTGTACCGCGTGGCATCGGAACGGGTACACGATTGACAGCTGCATCCACTGGCTCGTCGGGTCGGGTCCCGGCTCCGGATACCACAAGCTGTGGAAGGAAGTGGGCGCGCTCGCGGGCTCGCAGGTCATCGATCTCGACGAGTTCATGCGGATCGAGTGCAAGGACGGCCCGGCGCTCGTCTTCTATCGCGACGTCGACCGACTCGAGCGGCACCTCCTCGAACTCGGGCCGGAGGACGGGGCGCTGATTCGTGAGTTCACGAACGGCATACGCAAGCTCACGCGCTTCGACATGCCCCTCGACAAGGCAGCCGCGCTGTACACGCCGTGGGACAAGCTCGCGATGTTCCTTCGCATGGCGCCTCTAGGCCCGGCCTTCCTGAAGTGGCGCAAGGTGACCGTCGAGGACTTCGCCAAGCGCCTGGAGAGCCCCGCCCTGAAGAGGGCCTTCGCGAGCATGACCGGCGAGATGGGATCTTTCCCCATGCTCGGGCTCATGATGCCCCTCTCCTGGCAGCACCAGAAGACAGCCGGGTACCCGCTCGGCGGCTCCCTACCCTTTGCGCGGAACATCGAGAGGCGCTTCCTCGGTTTGGGAGGAGAGGTGAAGTACGGAGCGCGGGTCGAGAGAGTCCTCGTGGAGGACGACCGTGCCGTCGGCGTCCGCCTCGCCGATGGGAGCGAGCATGAGGCCGACATCGTGATCTCCGCCGCCGATGGGCACTCGACCATCTTCGACCTGCTCGGCGGCAAGTACGCGAACGATGCGATCCGCGGCCCGTACGAAGGCGGAATGACGCCATTCCCGCCGCTTCTCTACGTCGGCATCGGCGTCGCCGACCCGCTCCCGGACGTCCCTCAGGTCTCATCCGGGATCAGTTTTCCGCTCGAGCCCAAGGTCGAGATCGACGGGAAGGTGCGCGACCGCTTGTCGATGAACGTCTACAACTACGACCCCACCCTCGCACCGGCCGGAAAGACCGTGATCGTGGTCATGATCAGCTCGGATTACGACCGCTGGAAGGCGCACTCGCTCGACCCCGTCCGCTACCGGGCCGAGAAGAGCCTGGCAGGGGAGCGCGTCCTCGACGCGATCGCCCAGCGCCTGCCGGGCACTCGGTCCAAGGTTGAGATGATCGACGTCGCGACGCCCATGACCTGGGAGCGCTACACGGGCAACTGGCGCGCCAGCTATGAAGGCTGGCTGCTGACGGGAGCATCGCTCGGCAAGGGACTGCCCACCACGTTGCCCGGTCTGCGGAACTTCCGCATGGTCGGCCAGTGGGTCGCGCCCGGCGGTGGCCTGCCGCCGGCCGTGTCCACCGCCCGCGACGCCGTCCAGATCCTGTGCAAAGAGGACGGGAAGCAGTTCCTGACGACGGAGGCGTGAGGACTGAGCGCAGGACGGCGCCACCGACCCGTCGCCGTTACCCGACCTTGTTTGGCCACGGATCACCGGCCTTCCGAGCATCGCAACGCCTCCGCCGAAGGGGCACAGGGAAGTAGCGTGGTGGAGAAGAAGAGATATGTGCAAAGAGGCGGAAAGGTGTTATACTCCGTCCGAGGTGGTCCGTCATGTACTGCGTGGACTGTGGCAAGGAACTGGCCTCCGGCGTGGTGGAGTGTGCGGCGTGCGGTCGCCCGGTCGGCGAGCGCCACGGATCTCACGAGGCGGCGCACCACTACGGAGCGATGGCCTTCATCCTGTCGGCTCTGTCCTGGCCCTGCTGGTTCTCGTCCCTTGTCGCGTTCGGGTTCGCGCTCGGGGCCGCGGCCGTGGTCTTCGGATTCTGCGGGCTCAAGGACGGAGATAGGCGCCTCGCTGTGGCGGGAATCGTCGTCGGCGGCCTGAGCATGCTCTGGCTTCCCCTCCTGCGGATGTTCCGCTTGATCTTCTGACCTCAGGTGCGGCGAGCGCCCGGCAAGACAGCCGCCCCGGTCCCGCCGGTCTTTTCTCGATGCCCAGGGTTCTGCGCGTCGCACCTCGAGCGCACTGCCCCGCGTCGGACGCGCCCTTGGCGACTCCGCTGAGGCGGGGGATTCCCTCCGCAGAAGCCGCCGCGTTTGGCCGGGCCGCTTCCGTGATTGCGGAGAGCTCGATCCTGCATCGAGCCAGTCGGTACGCCCTAGAGAGGCGCGGCACGCTGCATCCTCCGTGTGAGCCCTAAAGGTCTTCTATTCTGCGTCCCGAAGACGTCCTCGCCCCATTGAACCATCCAATTCGGTTCGCTCACTCATCCGTAGAACAGTGTGTCGCGCAGGGAGGTCTGGGATGGATGAGGCCCGCCGGGCAAAGCGAATCGAGTGGAAGCTCCTCGCGAGGGTTCTCGGCCGACTGCGTCCGCATCGCAGCTGGGTTGCCGCGGCGGCGGCATCGACAGGGATGGCGGCCGTGGTGGCCTTCTCGGGTCCGTACTTTACGCGCGCCATCACCGACTCCGCTATGGCCGGCAACATGCGGTGGGTTCTCGGCTTGATGGCGGCCTCGCTCGGCGTGGCCCTGATCGACGCCGGGTTCGGCTACGCCAAGAGCGTCTCGATGGCCACGCTGTCTGCCCTCACTCTGCGTGACCTGCGGGACCGCATGTCGTCGCACGTTCAAGCCCTGCCGCCGGCGACGCTTGAGCGGTATCACTCGGGCGACCTCGTGTCGCGGCTGAGCAGCGACCTCGACTCGTGCGAGGCGATCTTGCGGCGCGCTCCAGACTACCTGTATCAGCCGTTGCAGTTCGTCGGGGGACTTGCCTTCATGGTCGTCCTCAGCCCAAAGCTGACCCTCGTCACGTGCGCGTTGATGCCCATCTCGCTGCTCGTGTTCGAGCGCGTCGTGCGCCCGATGCAGCGTCACTCGATGAAGGCGATGGAGTCCCTTGCGGCGACTACCGCGGCAACACAGGACGCGATCCGTGGCGCGCCGATTGTACGCGCCTTCAATCTGCAGAAGGTGCTCGCCGAGCACTATCGCACTCTAGCGAAGGCCCTTGAGCGTCACGGCATGGAGAACAGGAAGAAGGGCATCCTCGCTTGGGTTCCGTTCCTCATGCTCCGCTACATCCCTCAACTGATCGTTCCGCTGTACGGCGGGTACATGGCGTTTCGCGGCGAGATATCGCTCGGAACCCTCCTGGCGTTTGACCTCTTGATCTGGTATGTGTTTCTGCCGCTCGAGGCCTTCCTCGGCTGGATCCGCGAGCTCCGCGAGGCCAGTCCGGCTCTTGCGCGGTGCTATGAGATCCTCGATTCGCCGGCCGAGCGGCGGGGGGGACGGGCCGTTCCCATGGCGTCGTGCGACGGCGCCGTGGAGTTTCGAGCCGTGACGTTCGCGTACGGAGAGGGCCGCGACGTGCTCTCGCGGCTCTCTTTCCACGTGCCCGCCGGGCGCACGGTGGGACTCGTGGGCGGAAGCGGGTGCGGGAAGAGCACGATCCTCCGCCTCACGTGCGGGCTCTACGAGCCGAGGGAGGGGGAGATCCGCGTCCTTGGTGAACCGATCTCCGAGGCCGATCTCACCTCGCTCCGCTCGCGAATCTCGCTCGTCGCGCAAGATACGCACCTCTTCCCCGGATCCATCGCGGAGAACATCAGAATGGCCAGGCCTGACGCGTCGCGGGAGGATGTCCTTGCCGCGGCGCGTGCCGCGAACGCGCACGACTTCATCGAGGCCTTACCACAGGGCTACGACACGCCGGCCGGCGAGCTCGGCCATCGGTTGTCGGGTGGAGAAAAGCAGCGCATCGGCCTCGCGCGTGCGTTCCTCAGAGATGCTCCGATCCTCTTGCTCGACGAGCCCACGGCCTCCCTCGACACCGAGTCCGAAGCGCGCGTGCTCGACGCTGTGCGTCGCTTGGCGAAGGGCCGAACGACCCTTGTCGTCTCGCACAGACTGTCCGCACTACGGGATGCGGACGAGATCATTGTTCTCGCCGACGGGGGGATCTGCGAGCGAGGCACGCACGCGAGCCTGCTTGAGGCGGACACGATCTATCGGCGGCTCTACGAGCAGCAGGCGCAGGCCGCGGCGGAGGCATGAGATGAAGCGACTCGGCGACCGCGCTCTTGCCCGCGCGTTGTCCCTGACGGGAAGACACTTCCCGACGTACGCGGCGGCCCTCGTCGTGTGGGGGCTGACGATCTCGTTCTGCTTTAACCTGGTGATGGCCCTCGTGTTCCAGGACGTGATGAACGCCTCGACGGCCGGGAACATGAGCCTCCTCCTGCGCGGCGTCGCGCTCGCGGTCGGTACCTTCGCGTTCGGACTGCCTCTCGGAGCCTTCGCCCAGTACCTGCACGCGGTCGCCCTCTATCAGAGCAAGACGGCGGTGCGCGAGAAGCTGTTTGCGAAAGTCGTCGGTCTCCCATTGCCACGGGTTGAGGGCGTGCACAGTGGAGACCTGATCTCGCGCATGACCAATGACCTGGATGCGGCGTTCAACCTTCTGAACGGGCTGTCCGACCTCTCTGCAGCGGTGTTCATGGGCGTCATCGGCTTTGGGATCATGTTCGCTCTCTCCTGGAAGCTCGGGCTGATCGGCCTCGCGCTCGGCTTCTCGCTCCTGGGGCTGAGCGTTCCGGCGACCCGGGTCCTGCGCCGCCGGGGCGAGGCCGTTCAGGCGGCGCTCGGCCGGATGACCGAGCGGCTCTCCGACCTCCTCGCCGGTCTCTCCGTGACGCGCATGCTCGGGCGCGAGGAGCAGGTCCACGCGGCGTACCGCGCGGCATCGGCGGACGTCGCGGCACGGAAGATCGCCCAGGCAAGAGCGCAAGCTGCGTTTGACGCGGCGCAGGGGCTTCTCGGCTGGGGCCAATCGCTCGGGCTCTTGGCGTTGGCCCTCGTGCTCTTCCGCAACGGCGAGATCCTGGTCGGGGCAGTCTGGGCGGTCATTCGCGTGCAAGGGAACGCGACGTGGCTCTTCCAATCTCTGGGGCAGTTCCTCACAGGGATCCAGAAGGGAATCGCCGGCTCCGTGAGGGTGTTCGGGATCCTCGACGAGTCGTTCGAGCGAGAAGGCCTACCCGGTCGACTTCCGCCGACGGGCGCCGAGGTTGTCTCGCTCCGGGGCGTGAGCTTCTGCTACACGCCGGACGTGGATCGACGGGCAGCTCTCTGCGCGGTGAGCTTCGCCGTGCACGAGGGAGAGGTCGTGGCGCTGGTCGGGCCGAGCGGGGGCGGGAAGTCGACGCTCGCGAAGCTCCTACTCGGGTTGTATCCCGACTACGCGGGCGAGATTCGCGTGTGCGGGATGGATCTGCGCACGGCGGACCTCGCGCGCGTTCGCGGCGCGATTGCCTATGTGCCGCAGGATGCTTACCTGTTCGACGGGACAATCGAGGAGAACATCGCCATGGGGCGTGCGGGCGCTTCCCACGAGGAAGTCGTGCGAGCGGCGACGGCTGCTCACGCTCACGAGTTCATCCTCGGACAGCCCGACGGCTACCAGACGAAGGTCGGAGAGCGCGGGACCAAGCTCTCCGGGGGCGAGCGCCAGCGCGTCGCGATCGCCAGAGCTCTCCTCAAGGACGCGCCGATCCTGCTTCTCGACGAAGCCACCTCGGCGCTCGACGCGGAGTCAGAGCGTCTTGTGCAGAGCGCGCTCGAAGTCCTGATGAAGGGGAGAACGACGCTGGCAGTGGCGCATCGCCTCTCGACCGTCCGCGCGGCCGACCGGATCCTCGTCGTGGATGAGGGGCGAATCGTAGAAGAAGGGACGCACGAACAGCTGATCGCATCAGGGGCTGTCTACGCGGCCCTCCACGCGGCCCAAGGCGTGAGCCAGGCGCCCGCAGCGGCGGACTGATCGCCGCTGGACGAGCCGGTACAATGCGCCCGTCACTTCCACGCAATCCAAGGAGCGAGCATGGCCGACGAGACGAGGACCGACGTGAAGAAGAGCGAGGAGCCGAAGGAGAAGCGCCGCAGACTTCTCGGTATCGCGCCGATCGAGACACACCATGAGATGTCCGTGGGAGGGCGAACGCTCAAGTACACGGCGCGCGCCGGCGTCCTCCCGCTCAAGGATCCGTTCGACGAGACAGAGGCCGAGATCTTCTTCATGGCCTACGAACTCGAGGGAGTCAAGGATCGCGCCGCGCGTCCCCTCACGTTCGCATTCAACGGCGGGCCGGGCTCGTCGTCGATCTGGCTCCACATGGGCGCGTTGGGCCCGAAACGCGTGGCGATGGAGGACGAGGGCTGGATGCCGAAGCCGCCGTTCCGCTACGAGGACAACCCGCTTACCTGGCTCGATCAGACCGACCTCGTGTTTGTCGACCCGGTCGGGACCGGCTACAGCCGCGCGGCGAAGGAAGATCTGGACAAGAAGTTCTGGAGCTACAAGGGCGACATCGAATCGGTCGGCGAGTTCATTCGCCTCTACTTGTCCCGCTATCGGCGCTGGACGTCGCCGCTCTTCCTTGCGGGCGAGAGCTACGGAACGACGCGCGCCGCAGGCCTCGCGGGCTATCTGATCGATCTGGGGATTGCCTTCAATGGGATTCTTCTCATCTCGTCGGCCCTCGACTTCCACTCGTTCCACTTCGGACGAGCGAACGATCTTCCGTACGCGCTGTTCGTGCCGACCTACGCAGCCACCGCTTGGTATCACAAGAAGCTCTCGCCCGCGCTCTTGGCGAAGCCGATCGCCGAGTTCACCCAGGACGTGAAGGCGTGGATCGAGGCCAAGCTGGCTCCCGCGCTGATGAAGGGAGACCGGCTCGACGACGCGGAGCGAAAGTCCGTCGCGAGGAAACTCGCCGAGTACACGGGCCTTGACGTCGACTACGTGCTGGGGACGAACCTGCGCGTCGACATCTTCCGATTCTGCAAGGAGCTCCGGCGCGACGAGCGCCGGAGCGTCGGGCGCATCGACTCTCGCTTCGAGGGGGTCGAAGCCTTGGCGGTCACCGAGCGCCCGGAGTTCGACGCGTCGATGGCCGCGATCACGCCGCCGTACGCGGCGGCACTCAACCACTACGTGCGATCGGAGCTCGGCATCGAGACGGATCTCGTCTACGAGGTGATGAGCGGCCCGGTGAACGAGAAATGGACATGGGAGAACGGTGAGCTGCCGGCGACGAGCGAAGAGGTCCGGGCCGCGCTTGCCAGGAACCCGTTCATGAAAGTCCTGTTCGCGCAAGGCTACTACGACCTCGCGACGCCGCTGTTCGCGACCGAGTACATGGTCAGCCACATGAACGCGGACGCGAAACTGCGGGCGAACGTCGACATCGTCTACTACGAGTCCGGGCACATGTTCTACCTCGACACGGGCTGCCTGAAGGCATTCCGCGACGATGTGGGGCGGTTCCTGCGCGCGGCGGCCTAGTCGGGCTCGTCGCAAGAGACGGAATGAAAGGGGTGGGCCCGGCGGCCCACCCCTCTTCTCTTAGGACTCGGGCTCCGGCGCACTAGCGCGATCGAGCAGGATCTGGTCGAGCCTCGCAACGAGGGCATCGAGCCGCGCGACGAGTCCCGGCAGGGTGGGCTGGCTCTGTGCTGGGAGCTCGGCCCTCTGCGCGACCTTCGCCATCTGGGCCGCCAGTGCACGGGCGAGGTCGTGCGCCGCGCGGCTGAAACGCTCGGCCTCCCGCGCGCTCATGCCCGTGGTCGCACCGGCCACGTAGCCGTCGACCCACGCGCGCAGCTCGTCGAGCGTGCCGCGGGCCCGCCCACGCTCGGGGCGTTCCCGCGGGTCACCGATCACCTGCTCGAGGAGGGCGACGAGCCGGTGCAGCGTGAGGTCCAATCGGACGGCCAGTGCGCGCGTGCCTTCGCTCGAGTCTTCCATGGCGGAGACGAGGTCGGCCACGAGCTGAGCGGCCTCGTCGACGCGCTCGCCGAGGCGTTCCGCAACCGGACGGTCGACCGCGTCGAGGTCGGCGCCGAGGCGCGCCAGGAGTTCGTTGAGGCGGGCGAGCGTGACCTCGAGCGGGGCCGGCTTCTCCGCGGGCGCGGGAGCCTCGTCGGCCAAGCACGGCAGGGCGACGAGCAGGACCAGGGCGGCCGCGAGGGCCACGAACTTCACGAACGTCTTCACATGCATGGTTCCTCCTGGCGCTCGGTGAGTGGGACGAACGCCGCGAGGACCGTAGCCGGGCGGGCGTCGCGTTGGAATCGGTATCCGGTCAGTGATGGGTCAATGGCCGGTCGCACGCCTTGCCGGCCGCCGGAGGGAGCCCTACCCTTTCGCCGTGAAAGCGCGGTGGCGGGAGGGCAGGCGTGTCCTGTGGGCGGCGGGCGCCGGGGTGGTCGTCTGTACGGCGGCGGCCGTGGTGCTCTTTCTGAATGCGTACGGCGCCCTGACTCGCTCGGCGTTCCGAGACCGCGCGGCGACCTACGCCCATGCGTTTGCCGCGACCGCCGGCACGTGGATCGAACGGGGGGAGACCGAGGTCGCGCAGACGCTTGCCGGCTTCGTCGTCGCCGGGAGCGTGCGGTCCGTCGAGATCGTCGCCGACAACGGAGCAGTGCTCCTGCGGGCTGGAACGGACGGCGAGGAGCGAGACAGGGGCCTGATCGTTGAGACTTCTCTCTCCCCTGCCGGAGGCGTCGTGCGGATGCTGGTGGATGACTCCTCCGCCGTGCTCGCAACGCGCCACACGGGGCTCCTCGCTGTGAGCGGCGGGCTCGCGTTCGACGTCGCGGTGATCGCGCTTCTCGCGTGGGCGCTGCGGTCGCGCCGTGCGCCCGCCGCGGCGCCGCCGCCTGCGACGAACGCCGCGGACGCTGGCCGGATCACCATCGGAGACCTGGTGATCGTCCCGTCCCGTTGCGAGGCGTGGTACGCGGGGACGGCGCTACGGCTGACGCCCAAGCAGTTCGCGCTCCTCAGCGTCTTGGCGAGTGACCCGGGTCGCGTGTTCTCGGAAGCGGAGATCCTCGCGGGCGCGTGGCCCGACTCCGCCTATGCCGACGCGCGCGACATCAAGCAGTACGTGTACCTGGTTCGCCGCCGGCTTGCCGAGGTTCGAGCCGAGGGCAAGGACGTGATCGTCACCGTGCCTGGGTTCGGATATCGCCTGGCCGACGGCCGTTGACCGGTCGTTGACCGGCGAGCGATGGATGTCGGTCGAGCCAGAGGGCATCGTGGACGTCGGACGGAGGGAGGTTGAGCTCGATGAAGACTGCTGCCATGCTCGTAGTCCTTCTGGGAGTGCTTGTCGCGGTAGGGCCGCTCGGGAGCGCAGAGGAAGGTGTCCAGGCTCTCTCACCCGAACAGCAGCTGACGGCCTTTGCGGGCAAGATGCGCCTCTCACTCTCGATGGCTGCGTTCGCGGCGTTTTCGCCCAGCCTTCCCGATGCGCGCGCCCAGGCGGAGCGGCTCCTCGTGATGCTGCGCGGCGACGCAGGAGGAATCGGCTTAGTGCAGGAGGCGGACTTCCTTCTGGGCTGGGTCTCGGCTCGGGGCCTCGATCCGGAACGAGAGAGGACGTTGCTCGGCG